>JAFUYI010000019.1 GCA_017470585.1 Alphaproteobacteria bacterium
CAATTGATTGAGAGAGCTAAACCTAAAATGGTTGCTATTACTGCTGTTATGCGTAAGTTTATTATTACTCTTAATGCAAAAAATAAATCTTCTTGTGCATAACTCTTTCATCTGGATTGATGACGTAAAGGGGAGAGAACGTAACAAAGGAAAAGCAAAAAGTGTAAAATTTTGCTTTACATTAAAGATTTTTTGTGCTAGTTTAGACTTGAAGTGAATGAAAAGTCACTTTGGGGTGTAGCAACCTCTTTTCTGGTGTCCAACACGACATAAAATTGCTTCTAATCGTTCTATGGTTGGAAGGTAGGGAAATAAGGCTAGCCAAATACTCTACACTGTTCCAGAAAACAGTTGCTAACTTCCAATCACCTCGTCGGTATGTCGGGGTGATTTTTTTATAACGTTAATAAAAGTAAGGAAGTTTGAATATGAAAAACTATATTTTGTTACTCGGTGTTGCCGGTGTTGCTCTTGGCTCTTACTGCGCTTACGCCGGCAATTCCGCTACGATGACCGTTACCGCAAGAATCGAATATGATGTATCTTTGACATTAGAGGGAAATACAATGGATTTTGGCACAATTTATATCGATCCCACTAATATCGATGGCGGTGATATATATTATAGCGAATCGGGAGCAATCACTCGCAAAGATGCTTATATTGTCAATGCTTCGGCAGTTACTCCGATGAACTTTACTGCCAATATCACCGATCCTTCGGCTTGCATTAGCGCAACTACCATGTGTGGAGGATTGTCGTTATCAAATGAGGGCCAAGCATATGTTGTGGGAGCTTCTGTAAAGTCAGGGAATTTCTGTCAACTTAAGATAAAATATACCGGAACCGAAAATAATTTTAAGATTATTCCCATTGCTTGTTATTTTGATGCCCCAAAAGCTGTAATGTTTGGAGATCATTCTGACACTTTAACCATCTCTTATACCGCAAGTTAAAAAACAAATCGCAATTCAAACAAATCGGGCGGGGAGTTAACCCCGCCCGATTTTTGGAAAATTATTAAATTTTTTTGCTATACCTACGGCATTAACTTTCCGGAGGCACCAAATCCGGCAGAGTTCCGGTTGCTTTTTTACGTTTAAGTTTGCCGACAAACTTAATTGAACGCTGGGCATCCCACTTCTTTTTGCCTTCTTCGGTATTGAATATCTGTTTATAAATTTCAACCGCCTGATCAAACTCCGAAAGCTTGGTCAAGCAACTTGCCAAACCATCGTAGAGTTTATGATGATAACGTCCCTCGTTAATCATCTGGGCTTTTTTATAGCATTTCAGAGCATCCGAGAACTTCATCATCTTCTGATAAACGAATCCGATACTTATCCAAGCTTGAATTTCACGGCTGTTAATATTCAAAATCTTGGTAAAGCATTTCAAGGCGGAACTGTTGTCCCCCATCAACTGATAGGTAACACCGACTCCGTTCCAAGCCTTGATATTGGACTTATCATAAGAAAGAACTTTCTTAAAAAATGAAATAGCACGGTCAAACTGTTTTAATTTCTGCAATGTTACCGCAATGCTCAACAAGGTTTGAGTATGTTTAGGGTCAATTTTCATTGCCTGTTCCAAAACATCCAAGGCTTCTTTGTACAAATACATGTGCTGCAAAGCTATGGCCTTGCCGTTTAAGGCTTCCAAAGAAGTCGGGTCAATTGCTACCGCCTGATCAAATTGGGTAATAGCGTCCTTGTAAAGACCGCGCATAGAAAGGGTAACGCCTTTATTATTTATTATTTCCACCGATTGAGGATTTTTTTCCAAGGCTTTATCAAAACATTCCACCGCTTCGGTATAACGGCTCAATTTTTGCAAAGCAAACCCCTTGGAGTTGAGGGCTTTCCAAGATTGCGGCTGTTCGGCTATCGCCTGATCAAACTGGGCGATGGCATCTCTGTACAAGCCTTGGTCCAAAAGTTCCTGACCGCGGCGATATGAGTTATTTTCGTTTGTATTTACCATTTTTTTCTCTTCTCACAAAATAATTTAGCCTAACTTTAATATCAAAAAATTTTTTTGTCAAGAATCTATTCTTAAATCATTTCAGATAATCTTCATTTGTTCACAAAGAGGCATGTCATTACGGATTTCTATCACATGGCAGTCAAATTTTTTACAAAAATCTTTGAGAACTTGCCTCTTGTCGGCAAAATAGCGGCGATATTCCTCACAAAAAGCCTTTGAACGGGTATCAAAAACCAGCGATTCTTTACCATCGGCAATCATATATTCTCCTCCTCGCGGAGGCTCGATTTCCAGCACATCGCAAACATTAAGACAGAAAACCTGCGTTTTCTTGGCAAGTATGGCAAGGGCTTTTTGCATATTATCATCAAAATCACAAAAATCGCTGATTATAAACACACTCGCACCGCCGTGAAGAGTTTTCTGCATTATATTCAAAGAGGATACCAACCCTGATGATGGTATGTTTTCAGTAATTACGGATTGCGATGTCTCAACGATTTTTTTGAAAATCGCCAACAGATGGGCTTGGCTTCGCTGCGGGGCAAAACGCCAAGTTTTTTTGCCGTCAAAAATGAAAGCCGCGAATCGGTCGTTGTTTTCCTGCGCCAACCACCCGAGCATGGCAGCGGCTTTTGAGGCGGTTACGCTTTTTAATTCATTTCGGGTGGCAAACAGCATTGATGCCGATAAATCAAGCAAAACATATATTTCGCGGTCTTTTTCCTCGTTATAAACTTTTGTATAAGGCGTTCTTTTGCGTGCCGATACTCTCCAATCAATATCCCTGACATCATCTCCGAAAGTATATTCGCGGATTTCTTCCATTTCAATACCGCGCCCCTTAAAAGCCGATTTAATGTTACCGATATTGCGGGAAGTGTTTTTTAAGCTTTTAAGACTTATCTGCAAAGCCTGACGGCGGCAGTCCATCAGTTCTCCGAAATCAAGGCTCAATCCTGATTTTTCCTGCGGCGGATTTAAAAAACGGCTGATATTTATTCGCATATCCGTTTCCTTACGGCAAAGGCACGATATTCAAGATTTTAGTAATAATATCATCGCTTGAAAAACCTTGTGCCTGTGCTTCAAAGCTCAAAATTACGCGATGGCGCAGAATGTCAAAAATCACACTGTGAATATCCGCCGGAGTTACAAACTCTCTTCCTTGGAGCCAAGCATTGATTTTGGCGCAGCGATCAAGCGCAATCGTGGCACGCGGAGAGGCTCCGTACATAATCAATCCCGCAAGCGATCGGTCGTATTTTTCTATATTTCTGGTGGCAACAATAAGTTGAACCATATATTCTTCCAATTCCTTGCTTAAATAAACATCCAAAGCCTCTTTGGAGGCCGCCTCAATGTCGGATGTGTTGAGCTTTTCAAACGAATCGGCAGAATAATTTGAATTGTTTTCGCCTCTTACCAAATCCAAAATCCGGTGTTCGTCCTCGGCAGCCGGCTGATTGATGCGAATATACATCAAAAAGCGGTCAAGCTGGGCTTCGGGGAGGTTGTATGTCCCCTCGTGTTCAATCGGGTTTTGGGTTGCCATAACCATAAACGGATGAGGCAGGAAAAAACGTTGTCCTCCGACGCTTATCTGCTGTTCGGCCATTGCCTCTAACAAGGCGGATTGCACTTTTGCCGGAGCGCGGTTAATTTCATCGGCCAAAACAAGATTGGCAAAAACCGGACCTTTGCGAAACTCAAACTCGCCCTTTTGCGCAATATAAATCTCGCTTCCGGTAATATCGGAAGGGAGCAAATCGGGAGTGAACTGAATACGGTTGAAAGCCGCCGATATGCACTCTGCCAAGGTCTTAATCGCCTTGGTTTTAGCCAAACCCGGCGCACCTTCGACCAAAGCATGTCCTTTGGCAAGCATGGTTATAATCATTTTGCCGACAAGGTCTTGTTGTCCGATGATTTTGGAGTTCATATAATTTGTCAGCCGCATAATTTTGTTGTAATTTTCCGACATTTTGTCCTCTTTAGTTTAAAAAGCACTTTTATTTATTTTCATAATCGTATAATATAAACGGCGAAAATTTAAAAAACAAGAAGTATATTGCAATGAGTGACATTTTTGATTTGGAAGAAGACAATTCCGTTTCTGATAACATTTCGCTTTTAATGCCCGATTTACCGTGGCTCAAAGAATTAAATCCCGAACAGAGAAAAGCGGTTGAAACAACATCGGGAGCAGTTTTGGTTTCTTCCGGTGCCGGAACCGGAAAGACCAAAGTTTTAACTTTGCGCTTGGCTTATATTCTGGCAACGCACAAAGCTAATCCGTGGAATTGTCTGGTGGTAACTTTTACCAACCGCGCCGCCAAGGAAATGACACAAAGAGCGCGCAATCTGATAGGCGATATGGTTGACTCGGTATGGATGGGAACTTTTCACGGAATTTGTGCCAAAATCCTGCGCCAACACGCCGAATTGGTCGGATTACAGAAAAATTTCACCATTTTGGGGGAGGACGATCAACGCCGCCTTATCAAACAAATTATGGAAGCGCAGGGCATTGATGATAAAAAATATCCGCCGCAAGGCTTGCTTGACAAAATCCAATTATGGAAGGACAAAGGTTGGAGCGTTGATAAAATAAACCTTGAAAGCAACAGCATTCTGCCGTCGGTTTATAAGCTTTATCAACAACGGCTGCTTGAATTAAACTGCGTTGATTTCGGCGATATTTTGCTTTATACATTAAATATTTTGACTTCTTATCCCGAAGTTTTGGCAAAATATCAGGAACGTTTTACCTATATAATGGTTGATGAGTACCAAGACACCAATGTTACTCAATATCTGCTTCTGCGTTTGTTGTCGCAGAAACACGGCAATATCTGCTGTGTCGGCGATGAAGACCAATCAATTTATTCTTGGCGGGGAGCCGAAATTCAAAATATTATGCGTTTTAAGGACGATTTTAAGAACGCCGAAATTATCCGTCTGGAGCAAAATTATCGCTCTTCATCCAATATTTTGGAAACGGCATCTAATCTTATCAGCCACAATCAAACCCGTCACGGCAAGCATCTGCGGGTTGCCAAAAATTCTCCGGCGATAACTTTTCAAAATGATTTGGTTAAAGTTGTCAGCACCTATTCGGGAGCCGATGAAGCGATGTATATTGCCGATGAGATAAGAAAAAGCACCGTTCCGTATTCCGAAATTGCCGTTTTGGTACGTACGGCGGCACAAACCCGCGAATTGGAAGAAAGATTTATCAAAGAGGCTATTGCCTATCAGGTTATCGGCGGACCGAAATTCTATGAGCGCGCGGAAATCCGCGATATTCTCGCTTATCTGCGGGTAATTATGCAACCGCACGACGATTTGGCACTGGAGCGCATAATCAATAAACCGGCGCGGGGAATAGGTGCTAAAAGCGTTGATAAAATCCGCCAAATGGCAAGGCAGAACGGAATTTCTATGTATATGGCGATAGAAAAAGGTTTGCTTGAGGGCAGTTTTTCCGGCAAAATTAAAAATTCACTGGCGGAACTTATTGATTTGTTTAAGAAATGGCGGCAAGAGCTTCCCGCACTCCGCCCCGATGAAACCGCTCAAGATATTATTGTTAATTCCGGTTATCAGGAGATGCTTGAAAACGATAAAACGCCCGAATCCCAAGGTCGGCTTGAAAACCTGCAAGAGCTTGTAAATGTAATGAGCGATTATAAACAATATCCGCGGGTTGAAGACTTTTTGGAACACGTCAGCCTGGTGATGGAAAACGACAATGCGGTTGAAAAAGATAAGGTTATGCTTATTACGCTCCATTCGGCAAAAGGTTTGGAATTTGACACGGTATTTCTTCCCGGCTGGGAGGAAGGACTTTTTCCGCACCAACGCGCACTTGATGAAGGAAAAGAGGACGCTTTGGAAGAAGAACGCCGTCTTGCTTATGTTGCCATAACGCGCGCCCGCCGCAAACTTTATATCATTGCCGCGATGAATCGCCGTATGTACGGACAATGGAAGAACAATCCCCCGTCACGGTTTATCAACGAATTACCGCGAAAAAATATTGAAATCATCAATAAAGCCGCCCCCTATTTCGGGAGTTCTTCCGTCAACCTCAGAGAGGATTTTGAGGTTGTCAAAGACAGTGAGCGATACAGTTATGTTCGGGATGAAGAATTGGATCAGACGGGGTTTTATCCCCGTGCCGACAAGACTTTCAATAAAGGAACAAAAGTTTTTCATCAAACTTTCGGCTACGGCAAAATAATTCATATCGAGGGCAATAAACTGGAAATCTTTTTTGATAAATACGGTCATAAACGCTTGTTAAAGGATTATGTTACAAAGGAATCTTGAAAAAAAAAGATAAAATAAGTTGCGCGGTCAATATTTTTGATATAGTATGCGTTTAGTCTTTATATGGGAGTGTGTGTATGATTTTCGGCAAATTTGAAAGAATGGTCGCCAGACGCTATTTGAAAGCCAAACGCAAAGAGGGTTTTATATCGGTTATAACCGGCTTTGCTTTTACCGGTATTGCCTTGGGAGTAGCAACCTTAATTATCGTAATGTCGGTTATGAACGGTTTTAAGAGTGAGCTTTTGGGGCGGATTTTGGGAATTAACGGCCATATCGGCATTGTTTCAAATAATGCCATGCCGCTCACCAATTATAAGCAGGCAGTTTCCGACATCGCCGCGATTGAAAACGTGGAAACGGTAATTCCCTTGATTGAAAAGCAGCTTTTGGTTTCTTCGGGAAGAGCCGCCGAGGGAGCTATGGTGCGGGGAATGAAGCTTGAGGATATGCAAAAAAAAGAAACTATCCGCAACGGTATGCTAACCCTTAATTTAGATGAATTTCAGGGCAATAATGTTTTGGTCGGCTATCGCTTGGCACAGAAAATGGGATTGGTTACCGGCGATGAAATAACGCTTATCTCTCCCAACGGCAAGATTACGGCTTTCGGTACGGTGCCGCGGATGAAATCCTACCGGATTGCCGGAACTTTTAATTTGGGAATGTATGAATACGATGCCAACTTTATTTTTATGCCGCTTGATACGGCGCAAACCTATTTTGGGATTAAAGACAGTGTTACCAATATTGATGTTACCATGAAAAATCCCGATATTCTGCCGCAAACCCGTGAGATTATCCGCGAAGGTGCAGGCAATGAGGCCTATATTTTTGACTGGAAACAGTCGAATGCCGCTTTTTTCAATGCCATTGATGTTGAAAGAAACGTAATGTTTTTGATTTTAACTCTTATTATTCTGGTGGCGGCGTTTAACATTATCACCGGACTTATTATGCTGGTCAAAGACAAAGGACGTGATATTGCGGTGCTGCGCACTATGGGCGCAAGCAAATCAATGATTATGCGCATTTTCTTTATGGACGGAGCTTTTATCGGCGTGGTAGGCACATTTATCGGGGTTGTGCTGGGAGTTTTATTTTGCGAAAACATTGAAAATATCCGTCAGTTTTTGCAAAATATTTCGGGGCGCGAGCTGTTTTCTGCCGAGATTTATTTCTTATCAAGACTGCCCGCCGAGATAAATGTCAGCGAGGTGGTAATGATTGTCGTTTTATCGCTGATGTTATCGTTTTTGGCAACAATTTATCCGGCATACCGTGCCGCAAAAATGGATCCGGTGGAGGCTTTAAGATATGAATGATACGCCGATATTGAGTTTATGCAAAATCTCTAAAACATACCGCCAAGGAGCTCAGGAGCTGATGGTTTTGCATGATGTTGATTTTGACATCAAAGAAGGAGAAGTGGTTTCTCTTATCGGACCCAGCGGTTCGGGAAAATCAACACTGCTGCAGATTGCCGGGCTTTTGGATACCGCCGACAGCGGGAGCGTTATGCTCAATGGTCAGGATTGCTCCCGCCAAAGTGATTATGTGCGAACATCTCTGCGTAGGGATTTTTTGGGTTTTGTTTATCAATACCACAATTTGTTACCGGATTTCAGTGCGCTTGAAAATGTGATGATTCCTCAGCTTATTGCCGGAAAAAACTATAATGCAAGTATGGACAGAGCCAAATGGTTACTTAACAAAATGCAGCTTGAGCATCGCATAAATCACCGTCCGGCGGAATTATCGGGCGGTGAGCAACAGCGCGTTGCCATTGCCCGGGCTTTGGCAAACACGCCCAAACTTTTGCTTGCCGACGAACCGACCGGAAATCTTGATCCCAAAACTTCGGATATTGTTTTTAAGGCGTTAATGACTATAATAAAAGAAACGGGATTGGCCGCCCTTGTTGCCACACATAATATGGAATTGGCAAAATCAATGAACAGACAGGTGGGATTAAAGGACGGTAAAATCGTTGAGTTGGGTATATCATCCATTATCGGCAACAAAAATTTTTATTAGGAGTATAAAATGAGAAAATTTTGGCTTATCGTAGCGGTTTGTGTTTTGTTTTCAGGTGCGGTTGCGGCTAAATATAATCCGCCGCATAATTATATTACCAACTCACAAAAGACCGCTATGTATCAAATGAATATGTATGATGCCGACCACGACGGAAGGCTCTCGCAGGAAGAGTTTGAAAATAAAACCTCTGTTGCCGATACCAGAGAAACACGCCGCCAAATCCGCAATGCCAAAAAAGCCGGAATCTATCAGGAACCGGACGAACAATTTAAGAGCATTGACAGCAATAATGACGGCTATATAACCTTACCCGAAATGGATAAATATATATCCGAGCAAACCCAAAAGACTAAAGGCAAAGTTAAATACTATTAGCTATTTAAAAAGGTATATTCAAGGTTTATCTTTGGGGAATAAACAATTACCCGAGGAGAAGAAAATGAGTATTTCCGATAATCAAAAAGAATACGGCAAGGTTCCTAACTTTGCTAACGGTGAGTTTCATAATTTTGTCTTTAATTTGTGGAATATGTTTGGCAATCAACCGCATGACGGGGTCGAGTTTTCCGAAAGCAGAAACCGCGTTAATATCGCCGCTTTTATTCCCGAAGCCAATGAAGAAGAACTGGATGTGCAAATATCTGCTGACGGCTATTTGCATATAAGCGGAGAAATGAAACGAGAACCGGAAATAAAACAACAGGGCAAGCAGTACTCCGGCAATACTTATCAGAATTTCCGCCGTACATTCTATCTGCCGTGGAATCTTGATTTTAATAAAGCCACAGCCGAGTATAAAGACGGAATACTTAATATTGAAATTCCCAAGTTTTCATTGGAAAAAAGCAAAACCAAAAAAATTGCTTTGAAAAAGAAGAAAAATTCTGCCACAGTGATTTCCGGCGGCAAAGGAGTATGTTCCAATATTTGAAATGAGGCGGGAGGAATATTTCCTCCCGCTTGAAATATCTAGTTGTTATAGGTTATGGTTAAAGTTCCCGAATGAGAGCCGGTTGGAATATAACGGGGATCCTCTATTATACAAATATAAGGATAAACCTTAAAGCTATTTCCACTTTCACTGTGTTTTATATAAAAAGAGCACCGATTATCGCTTCCGTCAAAGATATCTTCAATAGTGTTAGCAGCATTTCCCGTCACACTCAATCCTCCGCAAGAAGCACCTGCCGTATTACAGGCTGTTGGATCGGGAACATTAGCAGTAAATGTGCCGATAGTTGCATTATCTGCTGTGACAATGGCATCTCCATAGGCAACACCGAGTACACCAGAATCGTTGTAACTCCATTCTGTTGCTTCGGCTACTGACGGGTTAATGGTAATAGTTCCAAGGCTTATATCGCCGGTTTTGGTTAGACTCACATCGTGTGCAATTGTCGCGGTAACGGTCATTGTGGCGGAGTTGCCGGCATATGCGCAGTATGAGCCTAAAGCGACACCGGCAATGCCGAGCATTAAAATATAATTTTTCATATTCAAACTTCCTTTCTTTAGTTTCTTCATAACTTTAATAAAAGAAACCACCTGTTGGGCATTCACCCGCGAGGTGGTTGGAAGTTAGGAACTGACTACTGAATCAGTGTTGAGTATTTGGATTATACCTTATTTCTCAACCTTCCAACCATAATAGCAGGAAGAAATTTAACGTTCTTCTAAAAAACGTCAGTAGAGAGGTTCCTACACCCCAAAGTGACTTTTCATTCACTTCAAAATTACCCTAGCATAAAAAATTGCGATTGTAAAGCAAAA
>JAFUYI010000041.1 GCA_017470585.1 Alphaproteobacteria bacterium
CCGAATAGGTAGGTGGTGTGACATAGGAGCAAAAGGCAAAAACAAGTCCCACCTCTTTAAGTCATCGCTCGTTGCGGCTTACAGCCGCAACGTCAAGCGATCTCCTGAAACTCACTCACATTCCTTGTGGTCAAAAGACCCCATGACACACAGCGCAACCGCGCTGTGCGAGAGGTGACAGAGATGGAGGAATCTCAAAAAAGATTCCGAAACAAGTTCGGCTTTGGCATTGGGGGACTTGATGTCGGGAGACCCTCCGAGCGAGGAACGAGCGAGGTCAAATGTCTTTTGACCACAAAGAACAGAGCGTAAATTTTTGGAGATGCCTTGAATTTTTTGCCTCTGGCAAAAAAAGGGTGACGAAGAGAGGAATCTCAAAAAAAATGCCGAAACAAGTTCGGCTCCCTTTTCTTTTTATGCTGGACAAAATGCCGGAATAGTTATTTTTTTCTCTTTTAATTTATTTTCTGCAATGCGAATGTCATAGGTATAGTGCCGATATTGCCAATCCGTCTGCTTGCAGTTACTCAAGCGGATATTGTGAATTGAGTGTTACCGGAAGTTATTTATATTCCACATCTTTTCTTGGCAATGTGACTTGGTGCCATGCTTATATCAGATACACCGGCAGTGATAATATCTTTAGGGTATTTCTTTCGTATTGCCACATAAGTGACGCGTCAGCGGTAACCGTTGGCAAAAAAACCGGCACACTAACTATTTCCTACACACCGAGCTGATGTGGAGAAAAACTGTCGGAGTACAATGTTTATCTTGTTAAGGTCAGCAATTCCACCGGCAAGTTATTTAGTGCCAAAAAGCAAATAAGAGAGCAGAGCAAAGGATAAATCAGAAGAGCCATCGGCACCGACGGATGAGCTAACAGCGGCACGCGTGGTGAGAATTTTTTTAAGCAGTGATTTATAAGCATCATAACCAAAATTATGATAATCATTTGCACCCCTAATCCTGCTCCGGTGATTACGGAAGCGGCAGGCTTTAAGATTAAATATAAAAAGCTCCAAAACAAAAGATATACGGCAATAATTCCGGCACTTATCTGATTGATGGTTTTAATCCGTCGTTGCTGTTCGTCTTTATTTTGGGCAATTTTTTCGGGAGAGAGGTTTTCCACTTCAACCCCGCGGATAGTCTTGGGATTTTGGAACTGCTTTTGAACATCGCTTAAAGTAGCTTTGACCTTTTCTTCCATTATGCAAAGTCCGCAGCCTTTAGAGGTAAAATAAACATGGTGCGGATTTTTTTTACACCGTTTAAGCGAAGAAATGAGCTTTCTTAAATGATGCTCCCATTCTTGCGCGCTGGGGCGTTGCAGTCCGCGGACAAAGGCTCTGTCAAACAATTCCAGAGTCTCTTTGGCAAAATAATCATGAATTGAGTAAGGGTGCGGGGCTTGGTATAAATCCAGCCAAGAGCCGTATGCGTAGTGATTTTGCGCGATTCGCTCTTGGATGGTTAAGGCCGGAGCATTGTTTTTCCGCGGTGTTCCGGAATAGGGATGAATACCGTTATTCAAAAGTTTGAAGATGATAACGGCGAGCGCGAATTTATCTTGCTCCTCGCCCATTTCGTCACAGCCTTGCTCCATTCCCTCGGGATAGATATATTCCTCACTTACAAACTCTGCCGGATAGCGGTTTTTTTCTCCCTTAATGGAAAAGCCGTCGCAATCGAGCATGGAAATAAGCATACTTTCTTTATAGACATAAACATTTGAGGGTTTAAGATCGACAATGTAATGCCCTTTTTCGTGCAATGCCGCGACCATGGAACTCAAATTGCAGGCAATACGGATACGGTATTCGTAATTTTCGGGAAGGTGCAGTTTTTGACGAGTGGCGCGCTGTAAAAAATGATCCAAAGATGCCGCCAAGCTCAAATCAATGCGCGGCATAAGGTACCCTACGCAAAATCCGCTTTCGTTTTCCAAAATTGCTTCCGGCCAAGCAATTTGAATATATTTTTCTCCGCCGTCCATTACAAATTCTTTGCCGTTTTTCAGAGCCGGCGAAAATGCCGGACGATTTAAGAGCATCGCCTGCAATTTTTCGCGATTGGTGTTTGATTTGGCAAGACTGTGGAAAATCTTGGCGACCAGCCGCGGGTGTTCTTTAACTTCCATAATCTTTCCGGCGGCACCGCCTTTATTTATCACCTCACCCAAGGTGATTTTTTGAAAAGAGCCGTCGCCGTAAACCGCACTGTATGTAATCGGATCTTGTTCCATTATAATTTCGCCCATAGAAAAGTTTTGTCATCGGGATTGATTTTCTGTGCCTGCGGCGTGCTTAAAGTGTTATACAGCGCACGGCTGGCGCGACTTTTTAGGGGTTCTTTGGTCAAAAAGCGATCAATCGGCATCAAAAAACGCGGTTCAATATTTTCATAATCGGAAGAAAACGAAAAACCGGTTACGCCGTCGCTCATCATCATAATCGTATGTGCTTTTTCAAAAACGGTAAAACGTATGCAATCCCGCCAATCGTCCATGGTGTAAAAATATGTCTCGCAGGAAAAAACACCGTTTTCGGGTTTTGATGTAACATAGTGGGAAAAGTCACTGCCGACAAAAGCCAAAGCGGCACCGTCGCCGATGTGAAAAAATATTCCCTTATCTTTATGATAGACCACGCCGATAAGCGTTGCCGAAAAAGCCATTAACCCTTTTTTGTTGTTGCGGGAATTAAGGCGGTGAAACTGCAGTTTTTCCCGAGCGGTTTCCACGGCGTTGATAACGGAAGTTTTGATATTACGAAAGGGGACATTGGGCAGTAAATCAATTAAAGTATCGCATAAGATCTTGGCTCCGATTCGTCCGTATTTTGCCGAACCGGCACCATCGGAGATAATTGCCACGAAGTTATCGCCTCTGGTTGAATAGCGGCAATAATCCTGACAAGGCATATTGCGAACCTTGTGCAAAGGTCCTCTCACTACTGCCGATAAAACCTTAATTGCTCTTGTCTTACTCTTCATCCCAATTCCCGGTGTCCTCTAAATAATCCGTTGCGTTCGGGGCAGCCTTTGAAATGCAGCTTACACTGCGGCTCAACCACAAGAAAAATTCCGTGAATTTCAAACCGTTTAAGCGTTTAGGAGAAATCAGCGAGAACTTGGCAAGCTTTTCCAAATTGGCACCTTCGGTACCGACGGCATGAATCACCACTTTTTTGTTTTGTTGCGCCAGACAGCATTTTTTTGCAACGCTTTCCCAATCGTAATCGGTCGGTTCTCCATCGCTGATAAGGAAAATCCACGGACGTTTGGAAGTAATGCCGCAGTTATCGTAGAGGGTCTTTTGCTTTTCAATTTTGGCAAGTGCCAATTCCATGGCTTTGCCAAGAGGGGTAAGCCCTCCGGCAACCATTTCGGGCGCGGTGAAATTCATGGCATCAATCCAATCGGATGAAACCTCGGTTTCATCTTTGCCGAAAGCTTTGATGATAAGAAGCTGTACGCGCGAACTCGCATCAATATCTTCTTTTAACTCCCGCTCAAGAGCTTTCAAACCGGCGTTAAGCTGCTTAATAGGCTCGCCTCTCATAGATCCCGAACAATCCAGCACCAAAACGCAGGGCGTTCTTTCGTTGGCGTTATCGGCAAATTCAACGTATGGTATCATCTCTTGAATAAAATTGGTATCTTCACTCATGGATATTTTCCTTTATCTGCGGGGGTAACTATGCGGATAACCGCTGCCGTCTATACTCACGGGAGATGACATTTTGCCGCATCCGCAGAGGGAAAAGCAAGCAACAATCAAACAAACCGATAATAAAATCTTTGCCGACTTTCGCATAATTTTAACCTTTTCTTGTATGTTTTGTGGTATTGACTATATAATATAATTAAATCAAATACAAAAACAAAATACAGTTATAAAGATGAAAATTTTACTAAAAATATGTACATTGTGTGCTTTTTTGCTTTTCGGCAGCTCAATTTATGCCAAAGAGCGCGCCAATATTTATGCTTATTCGCGCGATGTGCCGCAGAAAAGCATTATCGGAGAGACCGGAGCAAAGGTAAAACTTGATGAATTTAACGGCGATTTTGTGATGGCGGTTTTCTGGTCACGATATTGCGTGCCGTGTATCCGTGAGTTGAAGGGTTTGAGTAATTTTGTCAAAGAAACCAAAAACGAGGGCATACGCGTAATTATGATTTCGCCGAAAAACGAGTGGATAAGCGGTTTTTCCGAACAGCGGCAGTTTTTGAAACGTTTTGAAGCCGATAATTTGGAGATTTATGTCGATGAAAAAGAAGCCCTTGCTTCGGCATTGGGGATTTTTTCTTCGCCGGTTACAATATTGATAAGCCGCGATGCCCAAGAAATAGGGCGGATTCGCGGCTCGGTTGTGTGGGATAATTCCGATTTTATCAATTACATCCGTAAAATTAAGGCCGATAAAGGCTAATCCTGCAGATGAAGCTTCGGGAACAGCTCTTTACCCAAGGTCAAGCGGCTGCGCTGTGTGTCGATGGCAGTGCCGAGATTGAGCTTTCCGGTCTTGACAATAGCGCGGACTTGATCGCCTTGGGTGGTGTCGGGATTGGCAAACAAATATGAAACCTGCGGCATTTTGTTTCTTATGCCGACAAGAGTTTGGTGCATAACCGCCAGCATTCCGCGCGAGAACAAATCGTAAGCCAAATCTTCGGTCATACCGCTGGATGAGGCATATTTTACCACCGAGTTAATGGCATCGGCGATATTGTTGGCGTGAATTGAAGATAATACCAAGTGTCCCGATGTGCAGGCGCGCAAAACCTCGCTTGCGGTATCGGGAGTTCTTATCTCGCCTACCATGATAAAACGCGGTTTGGAACGAAGAGCCGATTTCAGACAGTCGCCCCAGTTGCCGTTTACGGGTTGGGTCTGCTTGCAAAGGGCAAGTGAGCCGTTAATGGCATTGTAGGTCCCGTCTAAAGGCATTTCCGAAGGGTCTTCAATAGTGTAGGCAAATCCCCCCTCACTGATAAGATATTCTTTCATCAACGAAGAAATGGCGGTGGTTTTACCGGCTCCGGTAGGACCGGACCAAAGAATAAGTCCCGCCGTATTACTCAATGACAGCAAATATTTACGCAGCTCAATCGGAAAATTAAGCAGAGAAAAGCTCGGAACTTCCGGCGGCATTTTACGGGCGCAGTATTGCACGCCGTATATAGTCTGACTTCTCTCGACACGGTAGAAAATTTTGTTATACAAAACCGAGTACGAAGGATTATGCCCGTCATACGTTTTTTCCACTTTGTCAAAAAAATAGTTAAAGTCATCCGCCGCGAGTCGCATCAACCCGTTAGGAGTGCGATTATCGGGAATAAAGGCATCACGGTCCGGTGTGATATATATATCCGAAAAATTGATGTCATTGATTAGTGTCATAATATCCTCATAGTTTTAATTGATTATTTCACCCGGATAAACGCCGTAAAAATCATTGCGGCTTACCCATCCTTCAATGGTGGAAAATTTTATCAGGCAGAAATCTTTTTGTTCGGGACATTTTTCAATCTCACCTATGACCTGATCCTCAACCTTGGCAATAACTTTTGAATCGTATTGCGGCTTGGCATAAATGTTTGACACTCCGGCTTTGGACATCTTAACCCAGCGTTTATTGGTAAGCATTGCTTTATGCACCCAAGTTTCCGAGCCTTCCCAATCCTTGATTTTACGCCACAACTCAAATTCAGCGACAATTTCAACCGGTGCGTTTTTCTGCTTATAGACCCACTCAATCGGATAGCGCGAACCGGGACCGGAGCGTGCATTTACATGATTGGAGCGAAACGAAACCATACGCGGCAACGCTAACCCGTTGTCATCTTCTTGTTCCTGTGCTTGCGCCGGAAACGTAAAAGCTAAAACAGCCGACAATATCAGGCAAAATCTTTTCATTTAATTTTTCCCCATTAAGTTTTTTTTATTACAATTATGTTAAGTACTCAAGTTACAATTATGTTAAACATAGCTTGAGATGGTGAATAAAAGGTAAAAGGAGAAAGCAATGGAGTTAAAAAAAATTACCGAAAATCTGATAAAATTTAAAACCGCGACCGGAAATGCCGCTGAAATTGATAAATGCCTTGAGTATGTGACGGCTTTATTCGGCGATGAGGCACAAAAATTCATATATCGCAAGTCAAATCTGGCTCCGGTTTTGTTACTTTCAAATGCAAAAGGATTTGACTTTGATGTATTAACGGTAGGGCATTTAGACGTGGTTCCCGCTCAAGATTTAATGTTTGAGCCGCGTTTCGTTGAGAATAAACTTTTTGCCCGCGGGGCATTGGATATGAAATCTTTTGCGGCTGTCGGTCTTAATTCCTTGGAGTATGTTATTAAAAATAAACTGCCCGTGAAATTCGGTGTTTTGTTGTCAACTGATGAGGAAAAGGGCAGTTTCGGACTTGATTCTTTTTTAAAAGATTATCCGGAAATCAAAGCAAAAATCGTTTTGGATGTTGATGTTGCGGGGGATATTCAAAAAATCGTTGCCAAGTGCAAAAATCCGGTGTTCGTCAAAATTATTGCCGAAGGCTTGGAAGCGCACGGTTCAACCCCTTGGGAGGGAATCGATGCCAATGAAAAAATGCTGAATACACTGGCCAATATCCGCAAGCTTTATCCTTATTTTTCCAAAGAACTGCAACGCCCGCAAAATACTTGGATTGATACTGTGCATTTTGCCAAAATTGAGGGCGGAGAAGTGGCAAACGTAATTTCCAATCATTGCGAAGCTTTGCTTGATTTTCGCTTAACCGAAAATTCCACTCTTGAAGGTTTGGAAAAAAATCTCCAATCCTGTATGATTGAAGGAGTAAGATATGAAATAGTAAGTTCTTCGGTGCCGGTTGTGATGCCGGAGGATAATCCCTTTATTTTGCAATATAAAAACTTGGCAGAAAAAATCATCAATCACGATATTGAATTTGATTATATCGGCGGTGCAACAGACTCAAGGGCTTTTGCTCTCAAAGGATCAATAGTGATTATGCACTCCGGAACAGGTGAGGGAATGCACGCCTCAAATGAATATGTGGTTTGGGAAAGTGTCGAACAGCTAGCCGAGATTCAAAAACAATTTTTACAAAAAATTGCTGAAAATGGATTGACAAAATAATTTTTTTCGTCTATTTTTGTAATTGATATTTAATTATTATAAAAATTTTTATTTATGGAACAATTTTTTATTTTTTCGTGGGGTAATGCCTGCTTGTGGGTAATATCTCTGCTGGGTGTGTTCATCGGTATCTGTCGTCTGCTGGAAGCATTTATAAACGGTTATCCTGATGAGGCTCCGACCTTGAATCCATTCTGCTGGAGCTTTGAGTACAGCTTGAGGTGGATGCAGGTTTCAAACCGTCTGGCGTATGTCATAGGGTGGATTCTGATTGTGGTGTATGCAATCTTTTTCTGCTCGGGTATTCTGGAGGGATTTTATGTATTTGTCTTCGGAGCCATTCTCTGGCATGGCGGCATTTACTTTACTTCCATCGCCTGCTTTGCGGTAATGCTTATTCTCGGTCTGTTGGGAATAGTCGGTGGCTGGATATTCTCCAAGGATTAAAAAAAGGGCGTTTTAACACGCCCTTTTTCTGTGTCAGCTTGAAAAACTCACTATTCCGGCCTGTAAGATATGGTTAAAGTGCCTGAATGAGAGCCGGGAGTAACGGAAGACATATCGTCTATAGTACATTCATCGGGGTATACAAGAAACTCATTACCAATTCCAGCATATTTAATAATAAAGAAGCATCTGTTACCATTTTCGCTTCCGCCAAAAATATTCGTTATATAATCGTAATAGTTACCGGTAAGATCCAATCCCCCACAAGGAAAATTAATCCCATTGCAATCTTCAGGATTGGCGATATTTGCAGTAATTACTCCGAAAGTGAGCTGATCTGCAGAGATAACACCGCTTGAGTTCAAATGAGCTTGACCTGTTTCTGTATAACTCCAATATGTATCATTTCCCGTATAAGCCGGATTGATGGTGATTGTGCCAAGGTCCATATCTTGAGTAACACTCAAACTTACATCATGTGCTATCGTTGCCGTAACGGTCATTGTGGCGGAATTGCCGGCATAGGCGCAATATGAGCCAAGAGCAACTCCGGCAACGCCAATCAATAAAATATAATTTTTCATCTTAAACTTCCTTATCTATTGTTAACAAAGAAAATCACCCCGACATATAGACGAGGTGATTGGAAGTTAGATACTGTCGCATAAAACAGTGTGCGGTATTTGGCAAGCCTTATTTCCACACCTTCCAACCATAGTAAGGCTGAAAGTAATTTTACGTCTTTTTCAGACGTTATGCGAGAGGTATCTACACCCCAAAGTGACTTTTCATCCA
>JAFUYI010000042.1 GCA_017470585.1 Alphaproteobacteria bacterium
AACTCGTTTCAGGATCTTTAACCTGGACGCCGCATCAAGTTCGGCTTTGACATTGCAAGTGGTTGCTTCGTTCAAGGGGTGACGGGAGAACGAAAGCAAAAAGAAGCAAAAAGTGCAAAATTTTGATTTACATAAAAGATTTTTTATGCTAGGGTTGATTTGAAGTGAATGAAAAGCCACTTTGAGGTGTGATGACCTCTCGAAAGATGTCCGACAAGACATAAAATTGCTTTCAGCCTTACTATGGTTGGAAGGTGAGGAAATAAGGTTTAACCAAATACTTCACACTGTTTCTTTCGACAGTCATCAACTTCCAATCACCTCGTCGGTATGTCGGGGTGATTTTCTTTGTTAACAATAGATAAGGAAGTGAAAATTATGAAAAATTATATTTTAATGCTGGGCATTGCCGGCATAGCTTTAGGCAGTTATGCCGCATACGCAAGCAACTCGGCAACAATGACTGTTACTGCGACAATTGCCCATGATGTGAGCTTGAGTGTTACTCAAAATTTAAGCCTCGGCACCATTACCATAAATCCGGCAGATCTTACGGAGGGTTATGTGTATTATAACTCGGACGGAACGTTTAAAAGTAAAAGCGGCGCGGTAACTGCGGCAACCAATGCGACTCCGGGGAATTTTACCGCGAATATTGCCAATCCTTCGGCTTGCAATACCGCAAGTACTTCTTGCGGCGGTTTAAGTGTGCCGGGTGATATAGAAGGTCTTTTAAGCGGCGATGATGCAGGCATGAATGACGTCTACCTTGCAATAGTCTACGACGGCTCAAACAGGTTTAGAGTTGTACCGACATCTTTGGGTTTCCGCTATCCCTCTGATACCGTTGCCGGAACGCATACGAAAACAATCACTATCTCTTACACGGCAAGTTGAGATAAAAAAAACTGTGGGCGGGGATTTAATCTCCGCCCGAAATTTTATAAAAGCGCCAATCTATTTACCGAATTTGGTATCTTCACTGTCGTTAAAATAGCGTACGGTATCGGCTTTGAGTTTAGATGTTGCATCTTCATCGCAAACGATGATGGCGTGCGGGTGCATTTGCAGAATACTTATCGGACACATATGATTAACGCTTCCTTCAACCGCGCAATGCAAAGCCGATGATTTACGATCACCTGATGCGATAACCATTACTTCGCGTGCCTCCATAATCGTAGCAATACCCACCGTAACAACCGTTTTCGGAACTTGTTTTTCATCATCATTAAAGAAGCGGGCGTTTGCGCGTAAAGTATTGCGGTTTAAGGCTTTTAATCTGGTTCTTGAGGCAAGAGAAGATCCCGGTTCATTAAATGCAATATGACCATCCTCGCCGATTCCTCCGACTAAAAGATCGATTCCGCCATAACTGCGGATAAGTTTTTCATAGACGGCACAGTCTTTGGCAAAGTCCTTGGTTTCACCGTCCAAAAGGTGAATATTTTGCTTTTTTATATCCACATAATGGAAAAAATTATCCCACAAAAAGCGATTGAAACTGCGTGGATCGTCTGCTGATAATCCGACATATTCATTGAGGTTGAAAAAGACAACATTTTGAAAAGAAATTTTGCCTTTTTTAAACATTTCAATAAGCCGCTTAAAAATTCCCAACGGCGAACTTCCCGCCGGCAGAGCCATAACGAAAGGCTTGTCTTTGGTGGGACGTGAGGATTTTATTTTATAAGCGATATAGTCTGCCGCCCAGCGTGCGCAGTTGTCATAATCAGGATTGATAATAAGCCGCATTGTTTTTTCCTTGCCATAATTTTTATATTTTTATTAAAATAGTATTTGAAAAATATAAACAAAACGTAAATAAAGAATCAACGTGTTTGCGGATGAAAATCGAGGGCAAGCGAATTTATGCAGTACCTTGTTCTGGTTTGGGTCGGACCGTCATCAAAAACGTGTCCCAGATGCGAATGACAATTAGCGCATGATACTTCCATTTGTTCGGTACCGCAGGTATAATCGGGATAAAAACGCACACTTCCGGGCAGTGCATCGTCAAAACTAGGCCAACCGCATCCGCAATCGAATTTCTGCTTGGAATTAAACAACGGATTACCGCAGGCGGCGCAGACATAAATTCCCAATTGATTAAAAATATAATATTTGCCCGAAAAAGCCGGCTCCGTTCCTTTATGACGCAAAATCCGATATTGTTCCGGACTTAAAACTCTTTTTGGCGGCATTGTTTTTTCCTTATGTTATACTACATATTTTATACTTAATAATGAAATCCGAAAATTAAACTATACTTTTGGTGGAAATATTTGTTAACAGCAAAATTAAAACCTTGATTTATGGATTTATAACCAATAATATGAGGCTATATTAAAAGATAAAGGATGCTGCAGATGAAAGGTATAATTTTGGCCGGAGGCAGCGGCTCACGGCTTTACCCGCTGACAAACGTTATCAGCAAACAATTGCTCCCGGTTTATGATAAGCCGATGATTTATTACCCGCTTTCAACTTTAATGTTATTCGGAATCAAAGAAATATTGATTATTTCGACCCCGCAAGATACTCCGAATATTGAAAAACTTTTGGGAAACGGTTCGCGTTTGGGACTGCATCTTGAATATCGTGTTCAAAACGAGCCCAAAGGTATTGCACAAGCTTTCACCATCGGAGCCGATTTTATCGGTAATGATGATGTCTGCCTTATTTTGGGCGACAATATTTTTTATATGGGCGAGCAATTTAAACTGTTTCGTGAAGAAATATCTAAAAACACGGGCGGTACGGTTTTCGGCTATCATGTATCGGATCCGCAACGTTTCGGAGTAGTTGAATTTGATAAAGATTTTCATGCCGTTTCAATAGAAGAAAAACCCAAGAACCCTAAATCAAATTATGCGGTGGTAGGACTTTATTTTTACAAATCAGATGTGGTTGAAAAGGCTCGCAACCTGAAACCGTCAGCCAGAGGCGAACTTGAAATAACCGATCTTAACCGTATGTATTTGGAAGAGGGCAGGCTAAACGTTGTTCCCATGAAGCGTGGCAATGCATGGCTTGATGCCGGCACACCCCAATCTTTGTTGGAGGCATCAAATTTTATCGGTATTATCGAAAAACGCCAAGACCTAAAAATTGCCTGTATTGAGGAAATTGCTTACCGCCGCGGATTTATTGACAGCGAGCAGTTATTAAAAATTATCAATGAACTAAAGGACGGCACGGACTACAAAGCATACCTTAAAAGAGTTTATGAGGATTATCATGAAGGTTACTAAGACAGCTATCGAAGGTGTATTTATCATTGAACCGGTTGTGTTTGAAGATGAACGCGGATATTTTTTTGAAAGCTACAATCAGGCAGACTTAAAAAGACAGGGGATTGACTATAATTTTATTCAAGACAATCAATCAAAATCACGTTATGGTACAATCCGCGGCATTCACTTCCAAAAAGGCGAATTTTCGCAAGCCAAATTGGTGCGCGTACTGGAAGGGACTGTGTTGGATGTTGCCGTTGATTTACGCAAAAACTCCCCCACTTTCGGTCAACATATTGCTGTGGAACTATCAGCCGAAAATAAACGTCAACTTATGATACCGCGTGGTTTTGGTCACGGATTTTCGGTATTATCGGATACAGCAGTTTTTGCATATAAATGTGATAATGTTTATAATAAGGCTTCCGAATCGGGAATTCTTTATAACGACCCCGCACTAAACATTGACTGGAAAATAGATATTGACAAAGCAATTCTGTCCGAAAAAGATAAAAATAATCCGTTGTTGGAGGAAGTAGAATGTTTTTAGTTGTTGGGGCAAATGGTCAGCTTGGCAACGAACTCCGCCTGCTTCTTGGAAACAAAGCTCAATATGTGGATAAAGATGAGCTTGATATTACTGATAAACAGGCGGTTTTAACCTTTATAAAACCTGAAAAATACTGGGCGATTATCAATTGTGCTGCCTATACCGCTGTCGATAAAGCCGAAGATGACAAAGAACTCGCTTACAAAATCAATGTCGATGGCCCAGCAAATTTAGCCCTTACCGGAGTGCCGTTGGTGCATATTTCTACCGACTACGTTTTTGACGGACAAAATTATGTTCCGTATAAAGAAGATGACAAGCCAAATCCGAAGTCGGTTTACGGCAATACCAAGTTAGCCGGAGAGCAAGCTGTTTTAAAATCAGCGAATACGGCTGTTGTTATTCGTACAGCTTGGTTATATTCCGAATTTGGCAACAACTTTGTAAAAACTATGCAACGTTTAGGCACCGAACGTGAAAGCCTTAATGTGGTGTTTGACCAAATCGGCACACCGACTTACGCCAAAGATTTAGCTCAAGCCATTGTTGATATGTTGCCTAAAATTAAGCCTAATACTCAAACGTTGTATCATTTTTCTAACGAAGGTGTTTGTTCATGGTATGATTTTGCAGTTGAAATCATGCGTCAAAGCGGATTGTCCTGCAAGGTTAACCCTATTGAGAGTTTTCAATATCCGACCAAAGCAACACGTCCGTTTTATTCTGTGCTTAATAAAGGCAAGATAAAATCAGATTTCGGGCTTTCAATTCGCCATTGGCAAACAGCTCTGCAGGAATGTATCAAAAATTTGGAGAATATGTAATATGAAATCAATATTGGTTACCGGCGGTGCCGGTTTTATCGGTTCCAACTTTGTGCCTTATATGGTAAAAAAATATCCCGAATATAAGATTATCAACCTTGATAAACTTACTTATGCGGGCAATCTTGATAATTTGCAAGAATGTGAAAAGGCAAGCAATTACACGTTTGTAAAGGGCGATATTTGTGATCGCAAACTGGTAGAAAAACTATTTCAAGATAACGATATCCGCGGAGTTGTTCATTTTGCCGCCGAAAGTCATGTTGACAATTCTATTACCGGTCCGCAGGCCTTTATAGAAACCAATGTTTTAGGTACTTTTACTCTTCTTGATGTTGCCCGCAATTATTGGATGAGCGCGCCGCACCAGTTTAGAGCAGGGTATGATGATTGTCGTTTTCATCACATTTCAACTGATGAAGTCTATGGAGCTTTGGGTGATACCGGCTATTTTACCGAAAAAACGCCTTATGACCCCAGCTCACCTTACTCATCATCAAAAGCCTCATCGGATATGATTGTTCGTGCCTACCATCGCACCTATGGTATGAATGTTACGGTATCCAATTGTTCCAACAATTATGGTCCCAAACAGCACCCGGAAAAACTTATTCCGAAGATTATTTCTAATGCGTTGAGCGGTAAGGATATTCCTATCTATGGTGATGGTAAAAATGTTCGCGACTGGTTGTATGTTTTGGATCACTGCAAAGCAATAGATCTTATTTATCATAATGGCAAAAGCGGTGAAACTTACAATATCGGCGGACACAACGAGAAGAACAATCTTGAGATTGTTGAAGCCATTTGCTCTATTTTGGATAAAAAATGTCCGCAAAGCAACGGCGAGCCTTATAAAAATTTAGTCGTTTTTGTAAAAGACCGTCCGGGACACGACCGCCGTTATGCAATTGATGCCACAAAATTAAGTAAGGAGTTGGGATGGAAAGCTGACGAAAATTTTGCCAGCGGTATTGTTAAAACAGTAGAATGGTATTTGGAAAATGCGTAAGTTTGGTTTTAAGCTCTTCAGCACAAATCTGCAAAACAATCCCGCACTGGTTGATGAGGCGGCAGAATTTGTGCGTAATCACAAAGAAAGAATGTTCATTGAATTGATGGTAATTCCTGACTGTGGAATTGAAAGTTTAAATATTTTCAAGCACAAATTCGCTGACTTGGAAGTTCGTATTCATGCGCCGCATAATATTATGGGATTTGATGCCGGAAGTCGCGAATTAGAAAAAAGTAATATTCGTATTTTGGCTTCATCGCAAAGAGCTGCTGATATTTTGCAGGCAAAAAGTATTGTCGTACATGCCGGCTGCGGTCATGGAGCAAGATATTTGCAGGAAACCGCCAGACAATTTAAGCTTTTTGCCGACAGCAGAATCGTGGTTGAAAATCTCCCTGCATTTGCCAGCGATGAAACTCCGCTTCATGGTAATACTCCTGATGAAATAGCTTTAATTATGGCAGAAAGCGGTTGCGGATTTTGTTTTGATTTTTCACATGCAATATGCGCCGCTAACTACTACGGTTTGGATATAAAATCACAGCTTAAAGGATTTTATAATCTCAAGCCTACGGTTTATCATATGTGCGATGGAATGATGGGGGAAATGCAGGATAAACATCTTCACTTCGGCGATGGCAATTATCCCTTGGAAGATTATCTGAACGGCTATACCGCAAGCAATGCCTATATTACGATGGAAACCGGACATGGAATCCCTGTTAGCATTAAACCGTGGGTGAAAGATTATGAATATTTGCTGAAATCAGAAAAATAACAGCCCAATCATAACCGCATAAGCAAGCAAAATTTTTCCTTTTTCCAAAGCAGCATTTCTTATTCCGCATTATAATAAATGGTAAAAGTTGCCGTGTGAAGTCCGAGAGTAACGTCTGCCGGATTATTAAAATTACAATTCGGCGATACCGTGAAGACATTATCATTTCCGCTGTATTTAATGTAAACATTGCACCAGTTGCTTGTAGCACTTCCGCCGAACAAAGCTATAGCTAGTGTAGTATTTAACCCTCCGCAGGACATAGCTCGATTTGTGCAAGCTTCCGGATTAGGGATATTGGCGGTGAATCTGCCAACAGTGGCACGATCCGCCCGAACAATAAAATCGCCTATCACGCCATCCATTTCTCCTAATTCGTTATAGCTAAACCAAGCATGGGTTTCTTTGAACGCCGGGTTAACATAAATCGTGCCTAAATTTATATCATCGGTTTTGGTTATACCGGCATCGGCACTTGCGGTGCGGAGGTTGCCTAAAACTATTTCGTGGTCAATGGTGGTGGAAATTGCAAAGTTTTCGGACACTGCGGCTGCGTTATAGGCGGTGTAACTTATGCCCGTTAATAAAAGAATTAAAAAAGTTTTGTTTGTCATCGGACTTCCTTTACGGTTTCTTGTCTAAAAAAGAAAACCACCTTTTGGGTATTAAAACCCGCGAGGTGGCTGGAAGCTGTAAACTACTAATCGATGTAGTGTGAAGTATTCTTTATATTTCCTCACCTTCCAACCATAAAAGTCGGATATATCAAATTGCGTCTTGACTAAACGTCGATTATGAGGCTTACAGACCTCAAAGTGGCTTTTCATTCACTTCGCCTTTTAAGCTATCACAGAAAATCTCCAATGTAAAGCAAAAATTTAAAAGTTTTTACTTTTAATTTTTTTGGCATTTCTCTCGCCGTCATTCCTCATTGCAACCTTCGGTTGCAATGTCGAGGAATCCCCTGAAACTTATACACATTGTCCCTTACAATCACGAGCCCCCGCTTGTCTTGCTGAACTTGTTTCAGCATCCTCCCCTCCTACGTCACGCCACCTACCTATTCGGGGTTGTCAACTCCTATGTCACACCGCTCATTTCTTCTGCGTCCTTCACCTCTCATGTCACCCCTCGCATCTCTTCGGCGTCCTTCCCCTCCCATGTCACACCGCTCATTTCTTCGACGTCCTTCACCTCTCATGTCACGCCGCACTTGATGCGGCGTCCAGGTAAAACAATTTGCCAAATTATAGACCTGGATTGCCGAGTCAAGCCCGGCAATTGACATCAGTGAGGGGAATGGATAATCGGATCAAGTCCGGCATAAAAAGGAAAGGGTGTCGAACTTGTTTCGGAATCTATTTTTTGAGGTTACTCCCTCTCTGTCACCCCTCGATTCCGTCAGGAATCGTCAAGGGGTCTCATAACCACAAGGAACGGAGCATAAATTTCGGGGGATGCCTTGACCACCGGCTTACAGCCGGTGGAGGCATGCCGTAAAGGGGAGGCATTTTGCCCCGCTTGTCTTGCTGAACTTGTTTCAGCATCTTTTTTTTGAGATCCTGAAACGAGTTCAGGATTGATGACAAAAAACTGATGTTTATGCTTACTCTCCCAATGTCATCAATGCCGAACTTGTTTCGGCGTCTTGAGGTCCTGAAACAAGTTCAGGACGACAATTTGGGGATAGACGTAAGGAGGCATGACGTAAAAAAAAGGGGGAAGGCAAAAAAGGGAGAAGCAAAAAGTGTAAAATTTTGCTTTACATAAAAGATTTTTTATGTTAGGGTAAAACTTGAAGTGAATGAAAAGTCACTTTGGGGTGTGAGAACCTCGTAACTATCGTTTATATCAAAACGTAATTTGATATGTCCGATCTTTATGGTTGGAAGGTAAGGAAATAAGATTTATCAAATACCTTACACTACAAATAGTTAGTAGTTCTCAACTTCCAACCACCTCGCGGAGATTTACTCCAACAGGTGGTTTTTTTATAACTTTAATAAAAAAGGAAGTTTTTATGATGAACAAATATATTTTAATGCTCGGCGTTGCCGGGGTCGTTCTTGGCTCCTATTGCGCCTACGCGGGTAATTCCGCCACAATGACTGTTACGACAACGATTACCCACGATGTGAGTTTGACCAAAACCGACGATTTAAATATGGGAACCGTTACCGTTAATCCGGCTGCGGATTGGTCTGAGGGAGGACAAGTAACACTTGCAACTGATGGTACGGGAATGTCGTCCAAATCTGGTAATATAACCGCATACAGCGGTTTTTCCATCGGTACATTTACCGCCAGTGTTTCCGATTCGTGCAAGGTTGATGGTATTATAGAAGGAGCTGCCACAAGTCATCCTCATCCCTGCTTCAGAATTAATACACCTTTGAGTACTGTTGGAAATACAACTCTTTTCTTTCCTCGTGTAATTTATGATTCCGGCAATAAATTCAAATTTCAATTTGATTCTATTCAATGGAATGCTGGTACAATACCGCAATCAGGAACATTTGATGAAGATATTGTAATTGAATATATCTTATAATCAGTAAAACGGAGCCTTTCGGCTCCGTTTCTTATACTTATTTTGCCAACTGTGCGGCAACTTCGGCGGCAAAGTCTTCCTCTTTCTTTTGGATTCCTTCGCCGAGTTTGAAACGAACAAACTCTTTAACCTTAATGTCGCAGCCCATTTCTTTGGCAGCTTCCTCAACAACCTTTTTAACTTTTTTATCGGGATCCATAATATAGGCCTGTTCTTCAAATACAACTTCATCATAGTATTTTCTGATACGGCCTTCAACCATTTTCTCGATAATGTTTTCCGGTTTGCCGGAAGCTTTAGCCTGTTCGCTGAAAATAGCTTTTTCGCGTTCAACTGCTGCAGGATCAACACCGGCAATAGTTTGGAACAACGGAGAAGAGGCGGCAATATGCATAGCCAAGTGTTTGCCGAGTTCCTGCAGTTTTGCTTTATCGCCGTTTGATTCAAGGGCGACCAAAACGCCGATTTTGCCTAAACCGTCGCGGGCGGCATTGTGGATGTAAGCAGCAATAACACCGTTTTCAACTTCAAGCATCTGCGCACGGCGCAAAGTCATATTTTCACCGATTTTGGCAATCAAGTCAGTCAGACGTTCTTCAAAAGTCTTACCGCATTTCGGGCAGTTGAAAGCTTTCATGGCGCAGATATCACCTCCGCTCATCAAAGCCACTTTGGCGGCATCTTCAACATATTCTTGGAAGAGATCATTTTTAGCAACAAAATCGGTTTCGGAGTTAACTTCAACGATTGCCCCTTTATTGCCTTCAACCGCAACAGCAACCAAACCTTCGGCAGCTATACGGCTGGATTTTTTGGCAGCCGAGGCAAGACCTTTTTTGCGCAGCCAGTCAACAGCCTGCTCCATATCGCCGTTGGTTTCGACCAAAGCTTTTTTGCAATCAAGCATACCGGCTCCGGTCGATTCTCTTAATTCTTTTACCATAGAAGCACTAATTTCGCTCATCAATTTTTCCTTAAAATTCTGTGTTTTAACCTCCGATGGCGATATTTTAAGTTTGATAAAATACCGCCATCGGCAAAAGATTTAGGGATGCCGTCAATTACTCGGCAGCAACCTTTTTCTTGGCAGCAGTCTTTTTAGCCGGAGCTTTTTTCTCTTCGGCGGTTTCCGAAGTTTCTTTTTTGGCTCTGGGCTTGCGGGCAGGCTTTGCATCGGCTACGATTTCGTCAACCTTAACGCCTTGAGCGGCGATTTCGGCTTGGATACCGTCCAAAACAGCCGACGACAGCATTTCGCAATAAAACTGAATAGCGCGAACCGCATCATCGTTTCCGGGAACGGGGAAATCAACCAAAGTCGGGTCAGAGTTGGTATCAGCAATGCCGATTACCGGAATTCCCAACTTTTTCGCTTCTTTGATAGCCAAATCTTCTTTGGGCATATCAACGACAAACAGCAAATCAGGCTGTCCGCCCATATTCATAACGCCGTTTAATTCCTTGGCCAATTTTTCCTGTTCTTTCTTCAAGTTCAAGAGTTCTTTTTTGGTATAGCCTTCGGTAGCGTTTTTCTCAAACATCTCGTTTAATTTATTCAAACGGGAGATTGATTTATAAACGGTTTTCCAGTTGGTCAGCATACCGCCGAGCCAACGATAGTTTACATAGTATTGACCGCAACGCAAAGCATTATCTTTGATGATGTCTTGAGCCTGCTTTTTGGTGCCTACAAACAATACTTTACCGCCGTTGGCAGCGATTTCGCGGGCTGCGTTCAAGGCAGTGTAAAACATCGGGTAGGTTTGCTGCAAATCAATAATGTGAATATTGTCTTTTTTGCCATAGATGTAAGCGGCCATTTTCGGATTCCAGCGACGGGCATGGTGTCCGAAGTGAACGCCGTTTTCAATCATTTGACGAATAGTAAATTTTGGAAGACTCATTTTATATCCTTTTGTTTTCCGGTTAAACCTCCGCAGACTAAAGGCTTGATGTTTTCAAGCACCGGAGCGAAAATCTACTTTTCATAAATCTCGCCGATCTGCGTGTGTATTTAAGTTAAGCGGATTCCGTAATTGAAATCCGCTTTTCTTTTACAACATTTTTTTTGTTTGTAAAGAGTTTTTTTATAAACTTAAAAAGTTATCCAAAGCTTTGCAAACTTTAATCACGGTTGCTTCCACTGCTTCGTCTTTGGTTTCAACCACAATATCGGCTTCGGAATAATAAGGATATTCTTCGGCAATATACTGTTCAAGCTTGTTTTTCAAATGGTCGTCATTGCCTTTCAGAAAGGGACGATGCTGGCGGCCGTAAGTGCGGTTATAGAGTGTGTCAACATCGGCTTTAAGCCATATCGTAACCGCGTTTTTCTTGGCTAGATTTCTGGTCTGTGTCGGCACAAACGAGCCGCCGCCCGATGCCAAAACACAAGGAGAACCTGAAAGCAGGCGGTGCATAACTCTTGTTTCTCCGGCGCGGTATTCCTCTTCTCCGAAGCATTTTAACACGTCAATCAACGACAGTCCGGCGGCTTTTTCAATTTCTTGATCGCCGTCCACGAACGGAAGTCCCAATCTTTTGGCAAGACGTTTACCGACGCTCGTTTTGCCGCTTCCCATTAAACCGACAAGCAAAATTATTTTGTTAATTCTCATTTTTTTAATCTTTGTTTTATTTATTGGTGTCATATAATACAGAAGAGTTTTTTATTTATCAATCTTTTTTTATTGCTTGGAGATATTGATGTTGGAACATAAAAAAAATCGCACTTGGATCTATGTTTTGCTCATTGTTGCCGCGGCCGGTGCTTTGTGGATGTTATCGCAGGAAATGCCTTTTACCGAAGAAACGGTAGAACAACCTCTTGTTAACAATTTTGCCAAATAAATGGCGGATGAGATTAAAAATTTTTTGGATATGATGGCGGCCGAAAAAGGGGCTGTCCTTAACACACTGCAAGCCTATCATCGGGATTTGGAGCAGTTTTTGGATTTCTGCCAGGGGCGGGATTTTTCCTCATCAACGATTGAAAAATTTGTTTGTGAACTCAATCGGCGGGGATATGCGCCAAAGACCATAGCTCGCAAAATATCCGCCGTACGGGAGTTTTGCAAGTTTTTATATACGGAAGACAAAATAAAAGAAAATCCGGCCGCCGATATAGACACTCCCAAACAGGAAAAGCCCCTGCCGAAATTCTTAAACGAGGAAGATGTGAAAAAATTGATTGCCGCAAGCGAAAAAGCCGGTAACTTTGCCGGATACCGCACGGCAGCAATGCTGAAACTCACTTATTTTTGCGGGCTTCGTGTTTCGGAAATGGTGGGACTTCCAGAAAGGTGCATAAACTTTGCCAAAAAACAAATTGTGGTAATGGGAAAAGGCTCCAAAGAACGGATTGTTCCCATTGCCGACAAGGCGATTGAGGCGGTAGAGCAATATCTTTCCCGCCGTCGTTTTTACTTAAAAAAACGCCAATCCCGTTGGCTTTTTCCCTCCAACAGTGCAAAAGGACATATAACCCGCGACGCTTTTTTTAAAAGCCTGCATAATATTGCCCTGAAAGCCGGATTGCCTGCGGATAAAATCTCGCCGCACGTTATGCGGCATTCGTTTGCCACTCATCTCTTAAATCATGATGTGGATTTGCGCAGCGTTCAAAAAATGCTGGGACACGAGGATATTGCCACTACCGAAATTTATACTCACATCATTCCGGCTCAACTCCGTGAGGAGGTGCGCCAAAATCACCCCTTGGCAAAACAGGGACTGAACTATAAAAAAAAGTTATAATATTTTTTCATTTTTATTGACATTTCGTTTTAAATCGGATAGGATATTCTTGAAATGGATAAGAGCCATTTTGAGGTGTCAGAACCTTTTAACAACCGTTTTTGCCAAGACGTAATTTGGCGTAATCCGACTTTATGGTTGGAAGGCAGGGAAATAAGACGAATGCCGAATACCTTGCACTATTGTTGTTAATAGTTCTGAACTTCCGACCACCTCGCGGGTGATAACCCAAAAGGTGGTTTTCTTTTGATGTTAACAAAAAAGAAAATTATAAAGGAAGTAAAGAATATGAAAAAATATATTTTAATGCTCGGCGTTGCTGCGGTTTCCATAGGCAGTTATTGTGCTTATGCCGGAAATACTGCCACAATGACCGTTACCGCCACAATTGCCCATGATGTCAGTTTGGTTGCAACATCGCCCCTTAATATGGGAACACTAACCATTGATCCGTCTGATACAGAGGGAGGGGGAATAGAAATAAGCAGTAACGGCTCAATAGACTATAAATGGGGGGACGGTATTATCTCCTTAACCGGCTTTTCGGCAGGAACTTTCACCGCTAATGTCCCCGATTCGTGCAAGGTTGATGGGGTTGCTACTGATATGAATGATGTGCATCCCTGCTTCAGAGTGGATCATAGTCTCAATTTCGGGAATACTTATCTTATAGAACCTTATGTAGAATATATTTCCGGCAATACTTTTAAGTTCCAATATGATTTTTGGCAGTACAATGAAGGAGATGTTCCGACATCAGGAGATTATTCCGGTTCGGTTACCATAAAATATATTCTATAAACAAATCGGGCGGGGAGAAAATAAAAACTCCCTGCCCTGACTTTCAAAGCTTATTTCAGTTTAATCAAGCCGAACTTCTTTTTGCCTTGGGCGATTTTGATTTGTCCGTCTTTGACATCGTGGGCGGAAAAGCAGTAGTTTTCATCATTGATGGTTTGGTCGTTGACTTTAATCCCGCCTTGTTTGATAAGTCGGCGAACTTCACCTTTGCTGGCACACCAACCGATTTCAACAATCGCATCAAGAACACTCAATTTGCTTACTTCATCTTTTTCAATAAACGGCAATTCGCCGCCCAATCCACCCTGTTCGAAAGTTTTTATCGCCGTGGCGCGGGCGGCATCGGCCTCAGAAATGCCACGGCAAATTTTGGTCGCTTCGAAAGCCAAAATCTTTTTAGCTTCATTGATTTCCTGATCTTTTAAGGCTTCCAAACGTCTAACCTCATCCATCGGCAAGTCGGTAAAAATACGCAAGCATTTGCCGACTTCTGCATCGCCGATGTTGCGGAAATATTGGAAATAGTCGTAAGAGGAGAGTTTATCTTCGTTAATCCAAACTGCATTGCCCTCGGACTTACCCATTTTTTTACCGGCCGAATCGGTGATAATCGGGCTGGTAAAGCCAAAAAGCTCAACATCAAACTTACGCCGTCCGAGTTCGGTGCCGGAAGTGATGTTACCCCATTGATCGGAGCCGGCAATTTGGGCGCGGCAATCGTATTTTTGATAAAGCTCGCAAAAATCATATCCCTGCAACAACATATAGTTAAATTCCAAAAATGACATCGGCTGCTCGCGTTCCAATCTGGTTTTGACACTGTCCATGGTAAGCATACGATTGACCGAGTAATATGTTCCGATGTCACGCAGAAAAGAAAGGTAGTTTATATCTTTGAACCAATCCCAATTGTCAACCATAATTGCATCAGTTGCACCATCGCCGAATTTTAGAAACTTGGAAAAAGATTTTTTCAAGCCTTCAACATTGTGTTTTAAGGTATCTTCACTCAAAAACGGGCGCAGTTTGTCTTTGCCGGACGGATCGCCGATGCGCGCTGTCGCTCCGCCGACCAAAGCAATCGGTTTGTGTCCGCATTTTTGAAACCAACGCAACATCATCAAAGGCACAATATGTCCGACGTGCAGGCTGTCTCCGGTAGGATCGGAACCCAAGTAACCAACGGCGGGAACGCCTTTTTGTTCGCATTCGCAGAGATAGTTATCAAATCCTAACTCGTTTGTGCATTGGTTATAAAAACCGCGTTCAACCATAATATTTAAAAATTGTGATTTGAAATTACTCATCGTCCCTATCCTTTAAATTAAAAAACAGCCCATATTATCACATATTTTGCATATTTCAAGAAGCTATTTGCACAAAAATAAAACATTTTGTCCCAAAATTTTAAATTTTTGGGCTTATATTTAAAAATAAAGTGTGCTAATCTGTTTTTAGACAAAAAAATAACCAAAAAGGCAGGTCTTATATGTACACATATCCCAGAACTCCATATCAGTCGCAATCTTCATACCGCCGAACAGATAATATTTACCGCAGCCAGCGCGAAAAACGCGAGGCTCAGGAACGTGAATTTTTAGCACGTCAGGTCGCTTATGAACAGGGGACCTTGCAGCGTAATACCAATGTTTCAAGCCCGGCTGCTTCATCAAGCGAAAGCTATGATGCTTCCAAGCGTTGGAAGAAAATTGATGCGACACGCAGTGAAGAAAATATACACTCCGAGTTAACTTTGTTGATAAAATTAGCTTCCGGATATTTGCAGACAAAAGAAGAACTGGATATGAAACGCCTTGAAAACCGCCTGCAAACCTTTGTGCCGGAGAGTTTTTCAAGAGATGCCTTGGCGTACGGCAAGTCCCATCTGGCAGGCATTGCCGCCGGCGGCAGGGAATTGAAAAACTTTATTTACAAAGCCTTGGAAGCCCGCAAGCTCTTGGAGGTAAAAAAGATTTTCCGCCTTGCCAAAGGAAACGATTGCGAGCAAGCTCTTGCACAATACATGAAAGAAAAAACACCGCAAGAGAGAGAACACACCATAAAATCAGTTTTGGATTATTTTAAGCACAGCCGCAGCAAAGATAGCGACATACAAGTTTTCAATCAGCTTTTGAAACCTTACAACCGCGAGATTGTCAAAGTTCCCAAGGTTGAAACGCCGGTGGCAATAAGACAGGCTCTGCGTGCCTCTTTTGACGGATTTTTCAAGTTTCCGAATGTGGAATCGACAGATAAAAATTGCGGAATCGGATATTCTCCGGCGTATGAGGCTTTTGCCGATCCCCATCACCGCGGCAAATACAGTGCCTCCAAAGCTTTGCCCGCCGCCAATTATAATTGGGAAGCCAATAAGGCTGTGCAGGCAATTATGCACAGTGCCAATATGTCTGAAATGTTGCCTCAAATTAAGCTTGCCGCAAAGCAAGCTATGATTCCGGCCGAGGTTTTGGATAACTGCACTGTTTCGGATATTGCCCATATGCTTTATAAGTATATTAAAAAGGCGGATCCCACACCTGCGGATAATTTAAGTTTTGCCGATGTCAATCCGAATTGCACGGTAGGAACGCGGCAGAAATATTGGCGCGAGTTTGCCGCTGATGAAGAAAAAATGAAAAACTTAAAATCCGCAATGGAACAACTGGATCAAGATCCGAAATATATTGCCGATTTGCTGAATAATTTACGCGAAAATGCAACCGTAACATTAAGTGATGCCGATAATCCCGAGGTTTACCGCCAGCCGACGGTGAAATTGGAGCTTCACCATGGCGATATTGATATTAAAGATGCCGGACTTTTGGGAATTGACAATCTGCAATTTGATGAGTTCAAAGGCTTGATTGCGGTTGTGGGATATAACGAAGATGATGTCAGCAAAGCCTTAAAACAAGGTCTTGCCTACGGAATGATTGATACGCACGGTACTTTTGAACACGGTGCCGACAGTGAGGAAAAAGGCTTTTCTTACCATTTAATTCATACCGATAATGTATATATGACGGCAGGATTGGAGAATAATTATCGCAATGAGGGCAAAAAAAATCCTCGGCGCAAAAGCTATGAAGATTTTAAAATCAGCAGTTTGCAAGATGTGAGAGAATAAATGAAAACATTGATTGAAGTTCTGAAAGAACATAAAAATATTTCCTTGGGCGAAAAAGTTGATGTCCGCAACAATATAGATGCCCGTAAATATTTAGCGGAAGAGGGAATGGCTGTGTTTCCCGATGAGTTTTTTTCTTATGTGAAGTATGCCAACGGCATACGCAGCGACAGTGCGGAAATATATGCTATTCTGCCCGAGGAAGATAAATTCGGTTTTACGGATGCTGTTTTCGCCAATGAACGCCTGCACCGCATTGATGCTGATAATGTTTCGGTATTGGGGAAAAATGAGTTTGATTATCTGGTTTATGACAAAAAAGAAAATCAGTATCAACTGCGGGATAAAAATAATGATAGCTTAACCGCGTGTTTCGGCAGTCTTACCCAAGCCATCCGCTATATGTTCGAAGTTTGAATAATTTTATCAACGTTTTGTTGTCTTTTTTTGCTTTTTCCGGTATCGCCCCAAGTCGGAGGTTTTCCTATTTTTTATCTCACCTCTTTTTGGGCTTTAGCCGGAATCGTCAATTTTCTCAAACCTTTCCCTTACGCTTTTTGCTTCTTATGCTTCTTACGCCTCTTTTGCCTCTTACGCTTCTTATGCTTCTTATGCCTTCTCCGACATCCCCTTGTTTTTTGCCTCCGTTCTCCCATCTCTTCGGTGTCCTTCCCCCTACGTCACACGCCCATCTATTCGGCATTCCCCCCTCCTATGTCATCCCTCCCATCTCTTCGGCGTTCTTCCCCTCCTATGTCACGAGCCTATCTCTTCGGTGTCCTTCACCTTCCTATGTCACGCCGCACTTGATGCGGCGTCCATGTGAAACAATTTGCTAAATTATAGACCTGGATGCCGGATCAAGTCCGTCAATGACGTCAGTGTGGGGAATGGATAACTGGATCAAGTCCGGCAATTGATGACGGAGAGAGGGGCAAAAAAGGGAAAAGCAAAAAGTGCAAAATTTTGCTTTACATTATTGTTTTTTTATGCTAGGGTAATCTTGAAGTGAATGAAAAGTCGCTTTGGGGTGTAGCAACCTCTCTGTTAGCGTTTTATAAAAACGTAAAATTTATTCCTGCCGCTATGGTTGGAAGGCAAAGAAATAAGGCTTACCAAATACTTTGCACTGGACTAACAGTCAGTTGCTAACTTCCAACCACCTCGCGGGTGAATGCCCAACAGGTGGTTTCTTTTATTAAAGTTATGAAGAAACTAAAGAAAGGAAGTTTAGATAATGAAAAATTATATTTTAATACTCGGGATTGCAGGCGTTGCTCTTGGTTCGTACGCTGCCTATGCGGGCAACTTTGCTACAATGACCGTTACCGCAAGAATTGAACACGACGTATCTTTATCGTTGGACGGGGATGAAATGGATTTTGGTACTTTTTATATCGACCCGTCTAATACAGAGGGCGGTGATATACAATACAGCGAATCGGGAGCAATCACAAGCAGGCCTGCTTATATTGTCAGTGCTTCGGATGTTACTCCGATGAACTTTACCGCCAATATCCCTAATCCTGAAGCTTGCAATGCTGTAAGCGATACTTGCGGAGGATTGTCGTTATCAAATGTCGGCGAAGCATATATTTTTGGGGCAGCAGCCGGAGATTATTGCCAACTTTTTATAAAATACACCGGAATCGGAAATAATTTTAAGATTTTTCCCGACTATTGTCGATTTGATTTCCCCGAAGATGTTGTTCTCGGAGATCATTCCGACACTATAACCATATCTTACACTCCGAGTTGATGAAAAAATGGGGTAAAAAACAAGCGGAGTGGTTTTCTCTCCGCTTGTTTTGCTTTTAGCCGAACCAACTTCTCGTTGGTTCAAACCCGAGCCAAATCAAATAAAAACAAAAACCACCCCAAGGGATGGCTTAAATATTGTCGGCTGTCGGATGGCTTCAGACGACCTTACGGTCGCTTCATCCAATGCGCTCATCGGCTAATCGCCGACCGGCGCGCTCCCGCTCGCCTTTTGCTTTTAGTCGAACCAACTTCTCGTTGGTTCAAATCCGAACCAAAGCAAATAAAAACAAAAACCACCCCAAGGGATGGCTTTTGTTTTTATGGCTCCGGCTGTCGGATTCGAACCAACGACCGATCGGTTAACAGCCGATTGCTCTACCGCTGAGCTAAGCCGGAACAATTTTTTCTTGGAGGCCGGTACCGGAATCGAACCGATATAGAAGGATTTGCAGTCCTCTGCATAACCACTCTGCCAACCGGCCATACCGTTCCGAGCGCTTCAGCGATTTTTATATATACAACATTTTTTTTATACGTCAACATTTTTTTTGCATAAATTGTAAAAAAATATTTTTTTTGCACAGTTTTGGACTATCATCTCCATTAAATTAACCCTTTAAAGAGGTCTGAATATGAAAATCGCAATCGCTTCCGATCACGGAGGTTTTAAGTTAAAACAAGAACTTATCGAACATTTCAAACGGCAAAATATCACACTTTGTGATCTCGGCACCAAAAGTGAAGAATCTTGTGATTATCCCGATATTGCCGCTGTGATGGCGCATAATATTTTGCAAAAAGAATCGGATTTAGGGATTCTTATTTGCGGAACGGGAATCGGAATATCTATTGCCGCCAACCGTTTTAAGGGTATAAGAGCGGCGATTCTCTATGATGATTTTTGCGCTGAAATGGCAAAAAAACACAACAACGCCAACGTTATTGTTTTTGGCGGACGGACAATGAGCTTGAGTGATGTTATAAAAAGAATTGATATTTTTCTTCAAACCGAATTTGAAGGCGGGCGGCATAGCCTGCGAATCGCCAAAATTGAACAAGGAGATTAAAAAATGGACTTTCAGCAAAATCTTGAATGTGAAGATGAGGAGATTTTCTCGGCAATTCATGATGAACTTCACCGCCAACAAAATCAAATAGAACTTATTGCCTCCGAAAACATTGTTTCTCCTGCTGTTTTGGAGGCGCAAGGCTCAATATTAACCAATAAATACGCCGAAGGATATCCGGCGCGCCGCTACTACGGAGGATGCGAATTTGTTGATAAAATAGAAACATTGGCGATTGAACGTGTTAAGCAACTCTTTTCCTGTCAATATGCCAATGTTCAACCGCATTCCGGTTCGCAAGCCAACACAGCTGTTTATATGGCGTTATTAAATCCGGGTGATACGATTCTGGGAATGTCGCTTGATGCCGGAGGGCATTTAACTCATGGAGCAAGAGTTTCTTTATCGGGAAAATGGTTTAATTCCGTTGCCTATGGGGTTAAACGGGAGAGCGGCTTGATTGATTATGAACAAGTTGAAGTTCTTGCCCGCACTCACCATCCAAAGCTGATTATTGCCGGAGGCTCTGCTTATCCGCGCAAGATAGATTTTGCCGCATTTCGTCGGATTGCTGATGAAACAGGGGCTTATTTTATGGTTGATATGGCGCATTTCGCAGGACTTGTGGCGGCAAATCTTATTCCTTCTCCTTTGCAATATGCCGATGTGGTTACATCAACCACTCACAAAACATTACGCGGTCCGCGCGGCGGGTTGATATTGACCAATCGTGAAGATATTATCAAAAAAATAAATTCCGCGGTATTTCCTGGTATTCAAGGCGGACCGTTAGAGCATATAATTGCTGCCAAAGCCGTATGCTTTAAAGAGGCTTTAAGCCCGCAGTTCAAGCAGTATGCGGCTGCCGTCAGAGAAAATGCCGTTGTTTTGGGCGAAACCCTAAAAGCACGCGGACTGAACCTTGTTTCAGGCGGTACGGATACACATTTATTGTTGGTGGATTTGCGTCCCAAAGGTTTAAGCGGCGATGTTACGGAACGGGGTTTGGAAAACGCCCATATTACCTGCAACAAAAATGCTATTCCTTTTGATCCGTTGCCGCCTAAAGTTACATCCGGAATAAGACTCGGCACTCCGGCAGGAACGACCCGCGGTTTTAGAGAAAAAGAATTTATGCAAATCGGTAATTGGATCGGGGACATTGTGGACGTTTTGAGTTCTAAAGACAATATTGACGAAACGACCGCACGGATAAGAGAAGAAGTGATCAGCCTTTGCGACCGCTTTCCGATTTACAAATAGGCTCTTTTTCTGCCCAATTGTTTTTTAGATTTGCATAAACATTCTATTTGTTTTTCGATGATATACAATGTGTTTTCATCTAATTTTTTCAGTAGCATTTCTATACGGTTTATGGTGGTTTCATTTGATTTTTTATAATCCGAGCCGTTAACCTCATCAACATCAATGATTGCTAATATTGCCTTTATGTTTGGGGCACTAGGGGTTTGGGGAGCCTCGTATCAAATTTTACAGATATTGCGAGGCAATGTTAATTTAAAGGAAGACTATGTAAATAATGATGAAGCAAATTCTTTGTAGAAAAATTATAAACCAATATTTGAGTGCTATTATAAGAGTTGCTTTTTAAGGATAGATAAGTTATAATATTCCTAAACAGTGATAGGGAAGAAAATATACTAAAAATGGTTGATGGCAATAAAATATCGGCAAAAGTACAGAACGAACAACGTTTTTATCCTGACGATAGCGAAATTCGTTGGTTAAACACTATATATACGCTCATTGCGGCAAGTTTGGGGTTGCTGTTGTTTATGGTAATATCCGCCAAGGACGGAAACGCTGTATTGTTTTTTATGTTTTTGGGATTGCTGACATACGCATTATACATAGTTTATTTTATAAAAAAATCTCCGCAACTCTACATTGACGGGGAACGCACTTATTTGCGTATTAAATATTTACTAAGAGATGATATTGTGCTTTTGGGTGATATTCAAAATTACGATTATTTTAATTGCTATACCAAACCTTTGCAATATCCGTTTTTGTGTTTGTGCGTTCGGATTTTTTTGCGCAACGGGCGTAAAATCGAATTTTTCGCCTTTATGAAAGGAGCGCAAGCTGTTATAGAAGACAAAATGTCAATACTGGGTATCAAAAAGTTATCTTGACACCCCCCGACAGCTGCCGCATCATGGCGTATGTATCTTGTCTTTTTATTCTCATTTTTTCCGTATGCTCGATTTTTTATAACATTTATTATAATGTTTTGCAAAAATTTAATAACAAAACATCGCTAAATCATAAAGCATTTTATAACGCATTATTATTATTTTTTTGTTTTGCATTTCTTTACATTTTGTTATACAATGGTGATAATATAGGGAGATAGATATGGAAGATATTAAAAATATAATCGCATCCCGTATGCTTGCAGTGCTGAAACGAAACAACCTTGACCAAGAGGCCGCTGCGAGTATGTTGGGCATAACGCAACCCGGTCTTAATCATTTCCTTACCGGAAAACGAGCTCCGAAAGCAGAGTTCATTCAAAAATTCTGCGATACGTTTCAAGTTTCGCCCAATTATCTTTTCGGCGGAGAGGATAATATCGCGGTTCATCATGAGGATATTGACAGATCTGTCATTCAGACTATCATTACTAAAATTACCGAGTGGGAACAGCAAAACAATTACGAATACAATTACGAGGCAAAGGCAGAGTTGATAAAACTGCTGTACGACCGCGTAATAAACCTCACACAAGACAAACAGGAAACCGAGGTTGCAAAAATAATTGATATTTATCAATACATAAAAGGCGCAAGTTGATATGATAACCGATAAAGACAAGGTCATTGCGGAAGAATTAAACAAATTACTTCCCAGTCATAAAATCACCCGCCCGCAAAATTTAGCTGTCAATATAAAAAATTGTTTGTTATTGATCATTGCAATACTGATTGGTGCTTTTTATTTGCGCAGCGGCAAAGATACCATCATTACCATCGAACAATTTAATTATCTTCAAGAGATAGTGCGAATGTCGGCAAAATGTAATGATGTTTCGCCCAGCTCAATCTATACGGAGATAAAGCGAAAATATAATATCTATGATCTACATCGTTTGCCGTCCAAAATATATGAGCAGGTGATCGAAAGCTACGGTGATAATGTGTGCGAAATGGAATAAAATATAACTGCCGATATATCGCTGATTGGCGTATTTTTATTACAATCTGATATTGCAAAAGTTAAAAAAAAGAACTCTTAATTGAGGTTGCTGTAAGCTTAACGAAATTTTACCGGATGTTAACGGTAAATTACGGCATTTTTTAAGTCCTGTATTAAAGCAGGACTTTTTTGTTTTAATAAATATCAAATTTATAATATTTTATTATTGACATTTTTATAACATTTTGTTATTTTTATCACAAAGTGACAAAAAGAGAAACGGTATGACTAAAAAGCAATTTATAGGGGCATCACGCCATTTCAATGTATCGGCTCCGGAGGCAGATAAGCTGATTTTATGCTTAATTATATCTGCAATGCTTGATGTATTTGCGGCGGTATCTCATCTGAAGATGAAAGCCGCAGAAAAAGTCAAAAATATTATTTATCCTGTTTCCGGCAAAATTAAAATATGCAAACTGTTTTATACTTTGCGGATAATGTCGGTAAAAATATTGATTCGACGAAAGATTTTATCCCGCCTCAATTTGATAATGAAAATACTTGAATTTATCAGCTATTTTTTGCTCTTTTGGGTCTTGCCTTATTTTGCGTTAATTATGTTTTAATCCGTGTTTTATTGCCGAACTTTCATAAATTATTTTAATCAACAAAATTAGGGGCAAAAGTGGGGCAAATTTGTTTTTAAAATAAAAATAAAAGCTCTCACCTAAAACCGTGAAAGCCTTTATTTTCTAATTGGTGCGCCTAGCCAGACTCGAACTGGCACGTCCTTGCGGACAACAGATTTTAAGTCTGCAGCGTCTACCGATTCCGCCACAGGCGCCCGAAAGCTTCCTCACTTATACAACAAAATTTTATAAATGCAAGAGAAAACTTGCGTATTTGCAAAAAATATGTTTTACTCTCAAAAAATACGCGGCAGAAACAGCGTTTCGGCGTGTTTTTTTGAGATAAGAAAGGATTTAATATGACAACAGAAAACTTAAAAAAATTCTTGAATAACAGTATTATCCCGTATATTTTTCCGCGCATTAACAAGGAAGGATGGAGGTTCGTGGCAATTTTTGCGCTAATAACAGCGTTATTGGCAATGTTGTGGACACCTTTCGGGATTTTAGGAATAATTTTAACCGTTTGGTGCTATTTTTTCTTCCGCGACCCCGAACGTGTTACCCCGAAAATTGACGGTGCGGTTGTTTCTCCCGCAGACGGCAAAGTACAGATGATTGCCAAGGTCAAAGGACCTCGTGAGCTTAATATGCAAAACGAAGAATATACCCGTATAAGTATTTTTATGAGTGTTTTCAACGTTCACGTCAATCGCGCTCCCGCCGACGGCGTTATTACAAAAACATCTTACATTAAAGGCAAGTTTTTTAATGCCACTCTTGACAAAGCCAGCTCCGACAACGAAAGACAGCTTTTAGCTATGGAAACGGCAAGCGGGCATAATATCGCTTTTGTACAGATTGCGGGTTTGGTGGCAAGACGTATTCTTTGTTTTGCCAAGAAAGGTTCAAAATATAAAGCCGGAGAACGATTCGGACTTATCAGATTCGGCTCCAGATTAGATGTTTATCTGCCCTTGGGCATTGAACCGCAGGTTTGCGTGGGGCAAACTATGATTGCAGGCGAGAGTATTCTTGCCAATCTTAATTCCGCAGGCCCTAAAATTGAAGGGGAGATACGCTGATGGAAAACATTAACGCTAAAATTCAGCTTTCCAAACAAAAGTTGAAATCTCTGCCGATTCGCAAGATTATCCCCAATATTGTTACAATGTTGGCGGTTTGTGCCGGTATAACTTCAATTAAGTATTCAATTTCCGCCCACTTTTCCAAAGCTATTGTCTGCATTTTTTTGGCGGCTTTTTTTGATATGCTTGACGGAAGAGTGGCGCGTATGCTTAAAGGCTCAACCAAATTCGGTGCCGAACTCGATTCGTTGTCGGATTTTGTGAGCTTCGGAGTTGCTCCGGCAATTTTGATGTATCAATGGACATTATTTGATTTTCCGCGATTTGGTTGGTTTTTCTGCCTGTTGTTCGCAATTTGTATGTCTATGCGCTTGGCACGTTTTAACACTATGCTTGAGGATGCTCCGCAGCCTCCCTATTGGAATAACTTTTTTACCGGTGTGCCGGCTCCGGCAGCTGCGGCATTGGGCATTTTACCGGTAATGTTAAGTTTTGAGTTTAAAGGGTGTGAGTTCCTGCATAACGATTGGTTCTGCGGAGCGGTTATGTTTATCGTGGCAATGCTTATGATAAGCCGTATTCCCACTGTTTCAACCAAACACATGAAAGTGCCGACCTACATGGTGGCACCGCTGTTTGTTATGGTGGTTTTCGGAGCAACTTTGGTGTTCAGCCAGCCATGGTTGGTGTTGAGTTCCATAACTATTTTGTATGCCGTAACCATTCCTTTGGGAGTATACTGCTTTTTGAAAGGCAAAAAGGCCTATAATACCAAGATATGATTGCCAAGGAGCAAGTTATTGAAAAAAATAGTGTCACCGAAGAAGGCCGCCTCCCTCATTAAACCCGATTCGTCGCTGATGATCGGCGGTTTTCTGCGGTGCGGCAGTCCTTATAAAGTTATTGATGAAATTGTTAAAAATAGAACCGATGGTTTGACCTTGATTGCCAATGATACTTCGTTGCCGGATTGTGATCGCGGACGGCTGATAGGTAACCATCTGGTTAAAAAGGCGATTGTAACCCATATCGGCACGAATCCCGAAACAGTCCGTCAGATGAATGCCGGAGAACTGGAAGTGGATTTAGTGCCGATGGGAACATTGGTTGAAAAAATACGCTGTGCCGGTGCCGGATTGGGAGGGTTTCTAACCCCGACCGGAATCGGCACAGTAGTAGAGCAGGGGCATGATGTCGTTGAAATTGAGGGCAAAAAATACCTTCTCGAAACACCGTTAAAGGCTGATTTTGCAATTATTTATGCCACTAAAGCAGATCGTTTCGGTAATGCTTTTTTGGATGGCACAACCCGCAATTTTAATACAGTAATGGCAACTGCGGCGCAAACAGTGATTTTAGAGCCGGAAGAATTAAGCGATACACCGCTTGATCCGGCAATAATCACCATCCCCGGAATATTTGCGGACTATATAGCCTTTGAGGAGGAACAATGACTGTTTTAACAAAAGAGGCTTGTCGGGAAATAATCGCCCGCCGCGTGGCCAAAGAGCTGAAATCCGGTGATGTTATAACTCTGGGTATAGGACTTCCGACAGAGGTTGCTTACTATATTCCCACTGACATTGAGGTTTTTCTGCAATCGGAAAACGGTATGATAGGCGGCGGAGCGCGTGATTTCAACGCTTTCGAAAATGCCCGTATAACCAATGCAGGTGGTTTGCCGGTTACGACCCGCGAGGGGGCAGTGTTTTTTGATACGGCTATGTCGTTTACGATTATCCGCGGCGGACACGTTGACGTTACGGTTTTGGGAGCATTGCAAGTTGATTCACACGGCAACCTTGCCAATTGGATGATTCCGGGAGCGTTTGTTCCGGGTATGGGCGGAGCTATGGATTTAACCGTCGGAGCCAAAAAAGTCATTATCGCTATGGAACACACCACAAGTAAAGGCGAGGCGAGAATAGTTAAGGATTGTAATATTCCGCTTACGGCAGAGCATGAGGTGGATATGATAATTACCGAACGCGCTGTGATAGAAGTTGCTCCGCAAGGTTTGATATTAAAAGAGATAAACAAAGCATTTACACTTGAAGAAGTAATATCTTCAACCGAAGCGGAATTGATTGTTGCTCCTGCAGATATAAAATATTTTGGTTAGAAATATTCTTCTGCCCCATTTTCTCCCCGTTTTCTTTATCGTCAAGTCGGCGCGGTTTTAAACCGCGCCGTTAAATGGTTTATCGCATTTAAGCACAATGTTTGTTATAGAACATTGCTTTTATGAGGCGGTATAGGAGATGGTTAGTGTTCCCGAGTGCGAACCGTGGGTGACTTTTGTCGGAGTTTCCATATAACAGTGGGGATAGACCTTAAAAGTGTTTGATCTTCCGGTGTATTCAAAGGTAAAGTAACAGCCATTCAAATCACTTTCACTTCCACCGAAAAGATTATCAATATAACCTTTGTCTAACTGTAATCCGGAACAAGACTCAAAAGGCCCCATGTATGTACATTCTTCCGGATTGGGAACATTAGCGGTAAAAGTACCGAGTGTGGCATTATCTGCCCAAACAATCGCTCCTTGATTATTAAAACTGATTACCCCGGAGTCGCTATATGTCCATTGTGTATCCTCTTCCGTATATCCCGGATTTATGGTGATTGTGCCAAGGTCTATATCTTGAGTAACGCTCAAGCTCACATCGTGGGCGATTGTGGCGGTAACGGTCATTGTTGCCGAGTTGGAGGCGTAAGCAGCATAACTGCCTATGGACACCGCGGCAACAGCAGTCAATAAAATATAGTTTTTCATAATCTAAACTTCCTTTTTTAGTTTCTTTATAACTTTAATAAAAGAAACCACCCCGACGAACAGACGAGGTGGTTGGAAGTTGAGAACTGTCAAAAGGAACAGTGTGCGGTATTTGGCAAGCCTTATTTCCACACCTTCCAACCATAGTAAGGCTGAAAGTAAATTTTACGTCTTGTTGGACGCCTTTTGAGAGGTTCTCACACCTCAAAGTGGCTTTTCATTCACTTCAAATCAATCCTAGCATAAAAAATCACCAATGTAAAGCAAAATTTTACACTTTTTTCTTTTCCCTTTTTTTGCCTCTTTTTTCTGTCATGCCTCATCGAGGCTGTAAGCCTCGATGTCAAGGCATCCCCCGAAATTTAGGCACCGTTCCTTGTGGTCAAAAGACCCCTTGACGATTCCTAACGGAATCGAGGGGTGACGAGAGAGGATGATCAAAAAAAGATTCCGAAACAAGTTCAGCCCCTTTCCTTTTTATGTCAATTGTCGGGCTTGCCCCGGCAATCCAGGTCTATAATTTAGCAAATTGTTTTACCTGGACGCCGGATCAAGTCCGGCGTGACGTAGGAGGGGAAGAACGCCGAAGAGATAGTGGCGTGACATAGGAGAGTAAAGCTAAACACCGGTTTTGTCGTCCTGCCCCCCAATTGTAGTCCTGAACAACCAAGCTGTCGTCCTGAACTCCAATAAAGGAGCTCAAAAAATAGATGCTGAAA
>JAFUYI010000043.1 GCA_017470585.1 Alphaproteobacteria bacterium
AACCTCTGATATAACGTCAAAGTAAGACGCAAAAATTGCTTTCAGTTCGTTTATGGCTGGAAGGTTTGGAAATAAGGGGAACCGAATACCAAACACTGTTTTATATCACAGTTCTCAACTTCCAGCCACCTCGCGGAGCATACAGCTCCAAAAGGTGGTTTCTTTTTTAAGACAAGAAACCGTAAAGGAAGTTTAGATGACAAACAAAACTTTTTTAATTCTTTTATTGTTAGGCGTTTCATACACCGCCTATAATGCCGCCGCCGTTTCCGAAAACTTTGAAATCTCCACCACTATTGACCACGAAATAACTCTGGGTAATTTTAGAACAGCAAGCGATGATGCAGATGTTACCAAAAACGCCGACATAAATTTGGGAACACTTGTCATCAATCCGGCTTATGAAGGTTATACAAGTTGGCGTTACAGTGACTCAGGAGTAAGATATGATACACAAGGAGCGATTATATCGGCTCCCAATGCTGCAGTCGGGACTTTTTCTGCTAATATTCCTAATCCCGAGGATTGCAATGCCCCAAACTATAATTGTGGCGGATTGAGGATTAGAGGAAATTATGGTAATAGCTTTATTATCAATCTCTTTGGCGGCAGTGATGGTGGTAATATCTGCGGCTTTTGGTTCAAATACAGCGGAAATTCTAACAGCTTTACGGTGTATCCTGATCATTGCGCCATAGGAAAAGTTGCTTCCGTTACTTCCGGAAAACACACCGGTACTCTGAGTATTGAATATACGCCCAGATAAAAGTTATATATCCAAATCGTCCACGAATTTGGCGCGTTCAATAATGAATTTGAAACGCAGTTCCGGATTTTTGCCCATTATACGTTCCACCTGTCTTCTGGTTTCAAAAGCTTCTTCTTTGCCTTCTTCGGTACCGGTATCAGGTAAAACAACCCGAAGAAGTGTACGTTTTTCTTTGTCCATGGTAGTTTCTTTGAGCTGTTGCGCACTCATTTCTCCTAATCCCTTAAAACGGCTTATATCAGCTTTGATGTTTCCTTTGGCAACCCTCTTTAGGATACGATCTTTATCATCGTCATCAAGGGCGTAATAATTTTTGCCGCCGGAAGCAATCTTATAAAGCGGCGGAGTGGCGATAAACAAATGCCCGTTTTCAATTAACTTCGGCATTTGCTGATAGAAAAACGTCATCAAAAGCGAGGTAATGTGTGCCCCATCGACATCGGCATCAGTCATAATGATAATTTTCTCATAACGCAGATTATCTTCTTTGTAATCGTCTTTTATTCCGCAGCCCAACGCCTCAATCATATCTTTAATTTCTTGATTTTGGGCGATTTTATCAAGGGATGCCGCGGCAACATTTAATATCTTGCCCCGAAGCGGTAAAATAGCTTGAGTGGTGCGATCTCTTCCTTGTTTGGCGGAACCTCCCGCCGAATCGCCCTCAACAATAAAAATTTCCGTATCGGAAGTTGTGCTATGCGAGCAGTCCGCTAATTTTCCAGGCAGGCGCAAACGTTTGGTCGGTGTTTTGCGGAGCTGGATTTTTTCTTCTTTTTTCTTGCGGCGAAAATCCGAGCGTGCGATTACATACTCAATCAGAGCGGAAGCATTTTCCGAATCGGAAGAAAGCCAGTGATCAAAGACATCTTTTACCGCTTGTTCTACAAGCCGTACGGCTTTTACAGATGTGAGCTTGTCTTTGGTTTGCCCCTGAAATTCCGGATCACGGATGAAAACCGATAGCATAATGCAGGCATCGCCCAAAAAGTCTTCATTTGTTACGTTGGCGATTTTTTTAATGTTTGCCATATCGCCGTATTCCTTCAAGCCGCGCAAAAGAGCCGATTTGAATCCCAATTCGTGAGTTCCGCCTTGCGGAGTAATTACGGTGTTGCAATAGGATAAACAAAAGCCGTTTTCATCTTCCGGCCATGTCAATGCCCATTCAACTTTTCCCTCATCGTTGGCAAGTGCCATTTCTCCGGTAAAAGCGGTGCGGTTTATAGTTGTGCGATTGCCTAATTGATAACTCAAGAAATCTTTTAATCCGTCGGGATAGTGAAGTTCGCTTTCAAGAGGAGTTTGTTCCCCCTCTCCGATAAGTTCTCCGGCGCACTTCCATAAAATATGAATACCCTTAAATAAAAATGCTTTGGAACGAGCCATACGATAGAGTTTATTGGGGACAAAACAGCAGTTTGTGCCGAAAATCTCGGGATCGGGACGGAAAGTTATGCTTGTGCCTCGGCGATTTGAAACCGTGCCGATGAACTCCAATTTATCCAAAGGTTTTCCTTTTGAATAGTGCTGACGATAGAGCTTTTTGTCGCGTGCAACCTCAATCGTCATAGTTTCGGAAAGGGCGTTAACAACCGAAGACCCCACACCGTGCAACCCTCCGGAAACTTTATAGGCATTGCCTCCGAATTTACCGCCCGAGTGGAGCATAGTCATAATCACTTCCAACGCTGATTTGTCGGGATACTTCGGGTGTGGATCGACAGGGATTCCTCGTCCGTTGTCGGATATGGTCAAAGAATAATCGGAATTGAGGCTTATTTCAATTTTAGTGGCAAAACCCGCTACCGCTTCATCCATGGAGTTGTCCAAAATTTCCGCCGCCAAATGATGCAGAGCTTGCTCATCGGTGCCGCCGATGTACATCCCCGGTCTGGCGCGTACGGCTTCCAATCCTTCCAAGACCTGAATATCCTGTGCCGAATATGAACTTTTGGCTGCGGTCGCGTCTTCAAATAAATCTGTCATCTTATATCCTTTACCCCTTCTGAAATATCCTTAAAACTACCCTGAAATCCCCGTGCAATCAAGGCTTTTTTTTGTTTTCCACCCGCTTTGTGATACATTGGCTGTTGAAAAAAATAAAAGCGTGATTACATTTAAATTGAGTAATTACTCTTAAACGTTCGGCGAAAATATTAAAGGCCGAGAGAGGAGGGCGGGTGCGCCGACGGAGCGCATCCGCCGAATGTTTTTTTAACCTATGATTTTACGCAAAATACCTTGTTTATCAGCTAATAGTTTTAACGCCTGTTCATAAGAACATTTTTTCACCGCCATAACACAGGCAGCTTTGACATTGTTTTGGCTTTTTTGCAAAAAAATACCTGCTTCCTCTTCGCTTATTGAGGCAATCTCGGCAACAAAGCGTTTTGCCCTTTGCAATAACTTGGCATTTAATATCCGCAAATCAATCATATAGTTATGATAGGTCTTGCCGATTCTTATCATAGCTCCGGTTGAGAGCATATTAAGGATCATTTTTTGTGCCGTTCCCGATTTCATGCGTGAAGAACCGGTTATAACCTCTTCTCCTACTATCGGGTTGATGAAAATATCGCAATATTTTTTCATTGCCGCCTGCGGATTGGAAGTAATACCGATTGTTGATGCGCCTGCTTTTTTAGCCTCTTCCAAAACGCTTAAAACATATTGCGGAGAACCGTGAGCAGAGATTCCTACCACTACGTCATCAGGATGAGGGGCAAAAGCGGCCAAATCCTTTTTTCCGAGTTCACTGCTATCCTCGGCATTTTCTGCCGAATAGCGCAGAGCCTCATCACCTCCGGCAATAAAAGCGCAGACCATATCATGCTCAACACCGAAAGTCGGCCAACACTCGGAGGCATCCAAAACCCCGATACGTCCGGAAGTCCCGGCTCCGAAATAGGCAAGCTTGCCGCCTTTTAGAAAAGAAGAGGCGATTTTGTCAATGCCGCGGGCAATATCGGGCAAAACCTTCTCAATGGCCAAGGCTACTTTTTTATCCTCGCGGTTAATTGCCTGTGCAATCTCAAAAGAGTTCATCAAATCAATTTCGGAGGTCTCGGGATTAGATTTTTCGGTTAAGCTCACCTCTGACATTTTTATTTGCGTTCTTTCATATAATTTTCAAGCCAATGATTATCATACATTCCGTCAATAAAATCGGTCTGCGAGATAATCTCCTGCTGTAACGGGATAGTAGTTGAAACACCTTCAATCACAAATTCCTCTAAAGCTCTTCTCATCCGCATTAAGGCGGAATTGCGGGTTTGCGCATGAACAATAAGTTTGGCAATCATACTGTCATAAAAAGGAGGAATTGTGTATCCGGAATAAATCTCCGAATCGACCCGTACTCCGAGACCGCCCGGAGCGTGCCATTCGGTTATTTTTCCCGGACAGGGGGCGAAAGTTTTCGGATCTTCGGCGTTTATGCGGCACTCAATCGCATGACCGTTGAAATGAATATCTTTCTGCTCATAGCCTAAAGCCGCCCCGCTTGCTATGCGGATTTGCTCTTTGACAATGTCAATACCGCTGATTGCCTCCGTGACAGGATGTTCAACCTGCAATCTTGTATTCATTTCCAGAAAATAAAACTTGCCGTTTTCAAATAAAAATTCCAAAGTGCCGGCATTAAAATAGCCGATTTTGGCGATAGCTTTGCGGACAATCTCTCCGATTTCCTCACGTTGAGCTTGATTTAACGCCGGCGAGGGGCTTTCTTCGATAACTTTCTGATTGTTGCGCTGAATCGAGCAGTCTCTTTCACCTAAATGGACAACGTTGCCGTATTTGTCCGCTAAAATCTGCATTTCAATATGACGCGGTTTCTGCAAATATTTTTCCATATAGACGACATCACTCGGAAATGCGGCCTTTGCCTCCGCCCGTGCCATTTTATAGGCCTCTTCGATATCATCATCGGAGAATGCAACTTTCATACCCTTTCCGCCGCCGCCGTCTTTGGCTTTGATAATTATCGGATAGCCTATTTCATTTGCCCATTTTTTTGCATCCTCGACAGTATCTAAAGAAGGACTGCCCGGGGTAACCGGAATGCCTGCTTCAATTGCGGCTTGGCGTGCCGTGATTTTATCGCCCATTTTGCGCATTTGAGCGGCAGTAGGACCGATAAAAGCTATACCGTGCGATTCTACCATTTCGGCAAAATCGGCGTTTTCCGACAAAAAACCGAATCCGGGATGGATTGCATCGGCTCCGGTGATTAACGCCGCCGAGATAATCGCTGACTTGTTCAAATAGGATTCGGAGGAACGTGCCGGACCTATGCAAACCGCTTCGTCGGCAAGACGGACGTGCATAGCATCGGCATCGGCTTCGGAGTGAACCGCCACCGTTTTAATTCCCATTTCCCGACAGGCTCGATGAATCCGTAAAGCAATTTCGCCGCGGTTGGCAATCAAAATTTTTTCAAACATACTTTATCCTATCACTCAATAACGACCAAAGGCTCTCCGTATTCAACCGGATCACCGCTTTCAACCAAAATTTTGGTAACACGCCCCGAGGTATGCGCTTTGACCGGATTAAAGGTTTTCATTGCCTCAATTAAGCAAACTGTGTCGCCCTGGCTGACAGTATCACCGATTTTGACATAATCGGGAGAATTAGGATCGCTGGCAAGATATACGACACCGACCATCGGCGATTTGACACATCCGGGTATTGACGCAACATCCAAGATTTTATTTTCCTCTTTTACTTCAGCGGAAGAAGAAGGAAGCACGGCAGCCGGAGCAGGGGCGACATTTTCGGGAACAAATCCGATATTTGATATTGTTCTTGATTTAACCAAGGATATACGGCATCCTTCAACTTCACATTCAAGCTCGCTCAAGCCGTTCTTATCCAAGATTTCCGCCAACTTGCTGATGATTTTGGTATCAATGGAATTTGACATTTATATTCTCTCTTTAAAATTACAATCTTTCCTGTTTGTACTCCAATGTAATTTTTAAAACAACAAAAATATGCAAAAATGTGCATTTTTTATCAAAAAATCGCAAAAAAAACGGCGTTTTTGGGATAAAAATGCTGTTTTTTTAAAAATCAGCGGCGGCATTTTTTTAATCTTGCTCCCTTTATATAAAAAAATGTAAAAACTTAAAAAAAAGATTGGACAAAAAAAATTTTTATGCTATAATCGGAGATGTTACTTGAATTATTAACCCTATAAATTATGAATTTTATGATTTCAGCAAGAATCATCAGATGTTTGCGTTTCATCGTTTTGGCGCAAGGTTTTCCTATCCGTGATGTGGTTGTTTTTTCAGCCCAAGAAACAGTTTCTCCCGGCCACCCCGCAGCTAAAAGTTTGGCGTACGGTTATCGTGACCCCAAAGTTGCCGCTGCTCGTGTACCCAAGAAACGTTTCAAGAAACTCACTTCACGCCGCCTGTGCCGCCAATTCGAGAACTACAAACAAGACTAAAAAAATCCGCCTTACAAAAAGGCGGATTTTTGTTTACTTGCAAAGCAAAATGATTACAGCTCACCGGAAGCATAACGTTTTGCCATTTCCGACATCGGAATAACCTTAATTTTATCGGCGTGTCCTGCGGCACCGAAAGCAATGTAGCGGGAAACACATACTTTTTTCATTTCTTCAATTGCCGGTTTTAAGTATTTGCGCGGGTCGAATTCTTTCGGATTTTCGGCAAACAGTTTGCGAATCGCACCGGTAATTGCCATACGGCAGTCGGTATCAACGTTTACTTTTCGAACACCGGCTTTAATGCCGCGGGCAATATCTTCAACCGGAACACCGAAAGTCTGAGGAATTGCCCCGCCGTATGCGTTAATTAAATCCTGCAGTTCTTGCGGAACTGAAGATGAACCGTGCATAACCATATGTGTATTGGGCAATTTTTGGTGAATTTTTTCAATAACATCAATCGCTAAAATATCACCGGTCGGCTTGCGGGTGAATTTATAAGCACCGTGTGAGGTACCAACAGCAACAGCCAACGCATCCAACTTGGTTTCGGCAACAAAACGCGCAGCTTCATCGGGATCGGTTACAAGGCGTTTTTTATCTATTGTGCCTTCGGCTCCGTGACCGTCTTCCTTATCGCCTTTACCGGTTTCCAGTGAGCCGATAACGCCCAATTCGCCCTCAACCGAGGCACCGACGGCGTGCGCTCTTGCTACAACCTCTTTGGTAACATGAACATTATATTCGAACGAAGACGGAGTTTTGCCGTCAGCTTCCAAAGAGCCGTCCATCATTACCGATGAATAACCATTGACAATCGCCGATTGACAAACATCAACCGATGAGCCGTGATCTTGGTGAATACAAATCGGAAGTTCGGGAAACATCTCGATTCCTGCAGCAACCATATGGCGAATCATCGGATCGCCGGCGAATTTTCTGGCTCCGGTTGAAGTTTGCAGAATAACCGGCGCGTTGACTTCGCGGGCAGCCTGCAAAACAGCGATAACCTGTTCCATATCATTTATATTGAAAGCCGGAACACCGTAATTATTCTCGGCAGCGTGATCAAGAATCTGACGCATTGTAACTAAAGGCATTTTTCTCTCCTTAAAATTTTTTAACTGCCCGCAGTATATCCTTACACACTTTTTTTGCAAGTTTTTTATTTTTATGCTGGTAATTTATAAAAAATAGTGTATAATTTTGTCAAGAAAGGACAAAAATGGCAAAAGTTAAAGATACATTGCGTCGGTATAAATGGTGGTTTTGCGGTCTGGTTGTAAGCGGAACGTGCTTATACCTCTCAAACTCCAGTCAATTTAAAAAAGAACCCCCAAAAAAGCAGAGAATCGAAGCAGCCGTTAAAATACCGCAGGTTGCCTTACCTGTAGCCGGCGATTCGTTTAAGGATAATCCCCAAGAAAAACAAAAACTTATCGGCTATTCTATGGTTGATGCTTTTAAACACGGAGTTATCAACAGCGTAAGCGATTATGTCCGTCAAGCTCCGCATAAAACCGATACCGTGCGTTTTAACGGCGATTTTTCGCAAGTTATTACTTATGCTTATTATCAAAAGGTCAACGGCAAAAAAGAGGTATTTATCTCGCATATCGAACCGGATACTCTCTCCATTCCTGAGGCATCGCCGCGCCTGAAAAAAATGATTGCCAGTTTTGCCAGACTTCATAACGATTCAATGCAAATAATGATGAATAAAGCACACGAATGCGGACATCAGGCAACCGATCCCGATGAAAAAACAGCGCAGGATATTCATTTGAGCGACATTACCCGCCGCAGTGTTTTTGAGTATAACACCACTCCGCAGGAATTTGCGTTGATTTGTGCGCATAGCGAGCTGGTCGGAAGACTTTGGAGCCTGTCATACCTGCGCGAGCGGTATATGGAAGAGGGGAACCCCAATATTTTTAAGGGGGATTTCCGTTTTTACGGGCAGGCTGTCCGTGATGGACTTGTTGATCCGATGAATGAGGATGCCGATGCACGGGCAAATGAACGGCTTTTTGTGGTTAAGTCATTGCAGGATCAATGGAATAACACCCATACGCTTAATTATGAAAATTATATTACCGAACGTATGGAAGAGCATATCCCTTTTGACCGCCAAAAGGACAGCGAGTACGACAAAGCTCTTGATTTTCTTTATACGGTGATTTGGGATGGGGAATTGGTTAATATGAATTATGTTTCCAAAGGCAATTTACCCGAATTGCAGATTACCGAAACTGCAAGGCAGGCAGTTGCCAGACGAGAGATTGCCGAAAGAAAAACGGAAAACCTTAAAAATCAACCGCAAGTCCGAAACACTCTCCCAAATGCAGCGAGATCCCGCGGCGGATATTGAGATTATGGGATAAAATTAAGCCTGTTTAAAAAAGGACTCGGAAAAACTTCTTCCGTTTTTTATAGTTTTTTGTATCTTTGTCTGGTACATTGTATTTTAAATCGGAGTAACGATGACGGGTATTTAAATTTAATTTAGATTTATGTTCTGATGGTTGTAACAGTACAGTTGAAAAAAAGGCTATAAAATGTATTTAGAACGCTTTATTGATAAACAAAAATTTGCCGAATATCTTGATGTTGTTAAATTGGCAGATGATATAGAGAAAGACCAAGAACCACCGCTTCGCCTTGTTAATGAAATAAGAAAGGCCTTGGATTATACTTGCTCTTTGGCGCAGAATTATGATTTGAATATCGGACATTGGGTTTTGTACGCGTTACGCACGGAAACAGGCGAGATAATCGGAACGGCTTCAATTACCGAAGATGGACACTTCGGACAATGGGCGCAGATTGAGTATGTTGCAATTCGTCAGGATTTTCAAAACAAGGGGTTCGGGCAATTTATGATGCAAGAGATATTTAAGGAAATTCGCCGCCATTCAAATTTTGATTGTGCTGTTTTAACAACGGTCGGTGGCGGTAAATTTTATGAAAAATGTGGTATGAGTTTTGCGGGAGAAGTAAATTTTAATGCTCGGTTACGCCGATTTTATGTACGTCGTTTGGCGTAGCCACTGAAAGGTATAAGATGACCGATAAACGCTATACTGCAGTATTGGCTACCATCTTTGATTCTGCCTCCGATGCCACACTGGACTATGCCATCACAAGACATAATATCCATAAAATGGTGTTTTTACTTACATTGATTGCCTTTTTCGGACAACTGATAGTTGGGACATTTACGGGGATTGAATGCACTATTAAAGCCTTGCCGTATGTGGCGTTGCACGGAATTTTGATTTTAGCCGGTTATATCTGTTTTTTGAAAGCTTTGAAATATGCGCCGATTGCCTTAATCGGCTTGGTGCAAAGCAGTGAACTGTTTTTTACGGCAATTATTGACAATGTGCTGGGGTATTTGTCGCTGTCGGTGCATTTTTTTGCGTTGCTCACGCTGTTTGTGTTTGCTGTCGCACTGTTTTATATCAATTCCCTTAAAAATGAAAACACCTCAATTAAGACTGTTAAACCGGTTGGGATTGCGCTGACGGTCTGCACAATGCTGTTATATGTTATTGCCGCTTATATCATAAAAATTGCCGCTGCGTATGGTGCCGATGAAATTACCTTAAATGTCGGCTATTACGCGGCGGCTCTGCCGTATTTCGGCTATCTTGCGCTTAAAGGCAAAGACGATGAGAAAAACAACATCGCCAACCCTCACTGGTATAACGGCTTTTATGTTCTGGCGGTTATCATCGGCATTTTAGAAACAATATTTTATGTACTGGAAACTTTCAGCTTTATCAACGACACACCGACCATCGTTATGGCAATTAAGCAAATGGGTATTTTTGTGATGTTCTTCCTCTCGGTGCTGTTTAAGACGGATAAATTCACCAAGCAAAAACTCCTTGCCCTTATCCTCGGCTTTATCGCCATTATAGGGTTGTATTTTAATTAAAAACACGGAATTATATCACATTGTCTTATTACCGTCATTGCGAGCAAAGAGATCGCAATCAGGTAAAACAATTTGTTAAATTATAGATCTGGATGCCGAAATAAATTCGGCAAGCAGTCCCCTTTGTGTTATGCCTCCCCGAGGCTGTAAGCCTCTTTTTTTACGTCATGCCTCATCGAGGCTGTAAGCCTCTTTTTTTACGTCATGCCTCATCGAGGCTGTAAGCCTCTTTTTTTTACATCATGCCTCATCGAGGCTGTAATCCTCTTTTTTTACGTCATGCCTCATCGAGGCTGCAAGCCTCGATGTCAAGGCATCCCCCGAAACTTACGCACAATGCCCTTTGTAATCAAAACAAACTTAACGATTCCCAACAGAATCGAGAGCAACAAATGGTGAAAAATCATAAAAAGAACAAGCACTAATCTGTCAAATCAAAAAAATGTGTAAAAAAGAATAAAAAGTTATAGACAATATAAAAAATATGTTCTAGACTTTATTTCAGATGTTCCTATCAAGAATATCTATTTCGGATGTTTTTAATATTAGAAATTATTTGGAGTAAAATACTATGAATAAATACTTTTTACTTGCTGCTACCGCAGCATTGACTGTTGCTACAGCTGCTCAAGCTCTTATCAACAACACAGCAACCATTACAGCGACAAGTATCATTGAGCATGATGCTAAAATGGTAAAGGTTCAGGATATCGTATTCCACGTCACCGTTGATCCTGAAGTAACTAGTGGTTCCTTGGTAATCGGAGCTAGTTCAAATACTACTGATGGGGGTGTTTTGACTGTTGTAGAAGATGGTACCAATCCCACACAAAAAGGTAAATTCACTGCTTATGTTCCTGCTAGTGTAAATCTTAACAGTTCTACTGGTTCTAACTTGCAGATTACAACACAACCTGATGAGAAAAATGGTATCACATACAGCAACTTCAGCATTGAGCAAGATACTGCTGATCATACATTCAACATTTTGGGTACTATGTCTTATTCGGCTCTTCCGAAGGAAAACGCTAGTAACATTACTTACTATGATTCTGAATTCGTTGTTACCTATACTCCGGAGTAATCTTGAGTTAAGTTAATGTTTATGCCCTGCGGATGTGATCCGCAGGGCATTTGCTTTTCTCTGCCGTTCCCTTCAATTTTGCACTTTTTGCTTTTCCCTTTTTCCGTTCTCTCCCTTTTACGTCATGCCTCGAAAGCAACCATACGGTTGCTTTCGTCAAGGCATCCCCTGAAACTTACGCGCCGCCCCTTATAATCGGAAGACCCTTTGAGTTTTTTGCCTCCTTTTTCCGTCATTCCTCCTTATGTCTATCCCCAATTGTCGTCCTGAATCCCAATTGTCGTCCTGAACTTGTTTCAGGACCTCAAAAAATAGATTCCGAAACAATTTCGGCTTTGACATTAGGAGAGTAAGCATAAATACTATTTTTGTCATCCTGAACTTGTTTCAGGACCTCTAAAAATAGATTCCGAAACAAGTTCGGCAAGACAAGCGGAGGTTGTTCCTCTAATCATGCCTATTTTTTGCCTCTTTTTTTCCGTCATTCCTCCTTATGTCTATCCCCTTGTCATCAATCCCGAACTCCCCGATTCTCGTCCTGAACTCCCCAATTGTCGTCCAGAACTCCACCCCTGTCGTCCTGAACTTGTTTCAGGACCTCAAGATTTCGAAACAATTTCGTCTTTAACATTGGAAGAGCGAGGATAAACGCCAGTTTTTGTCGTTAATCCTGCCCCCAATTGTCGTACTGAACTCCAATAAAGGAGCTCAAAAAACGAAGATAAGAAATAAGGAAGCAAAAAATAAAGTGGAAAAGCGATAAATAAGCTTGATTTAAGGAAAGGTGTATGATGATGTAAATATAACTAAACAAGAAGAACTGCGGAAAAAATATGACAGACGAGAAAGAGCTTAAACCCATTTTGGGGCAGGGAGAAACGCGTAATCGGTTGCGGGAAATAGCACCGACATATTACGGACATCGACAAAGGATAAGAGATAGGTTTTTAGTAAACCAGGGTTTGGGTTTGGCAGATTATGAATTGTTGGAATTGTTGTTGACGTATGCGATACCGCGTAGAGATACGAAACCGATGGCAAAAGAACTGCTATATTATTTCCGAGACTTAAACGGAGTGATGAATGCCGATGAAAGAAGGCTAATGAGTGTGAGAGGAATAAAGGAGAGCGGAGTAGGGATAATAAAACTGGCGAAGGCGGTATATGAGAAGCTGCTGATTTTAGATATAAAAGAGAAGACAGAACCGCGAATGTTGAGATGGGACGATATGATAAATTACGCGCGGGGAAAATTAAGTAAGGGGCATGAAGAAGAA
>JAFUYI010000044.1 GCA_017470585.1 Alphaproteobacteria bacterium
AACTCGTTTCAGGATCTCTAAAAAAGGTGCGAAACAAGTTCAGCAAGATAAGCAGGGGACTTGATGTCGGGAAACCCCATGACGTAAGGTCACAACGTTCCGTGCGAGTGGGACGAGGAGAGGAAGACCTCAAAAAATAGATTCCGAAACAAGTTCGACATTGAGAGATAAGAAAAAAAGAATAATAAAAGGGCGAAAATTTTTTTTACAATGTCAACTTTTTGCTTGTTTTGGAATAAAACTTATGTTATAGTTCTTATTGAAATGAATAAAAAGTCATTTTGAGGTGTCACAACCTCTCTGTTAGCGTTTTTAAGAAAACGTAAAAATTCTTCCTGCTATTATGGTTGGAAGGCAAAGAAATAAGGTGAAAGCCAAATACTTTGCACTGAACTAACAGTCAGTTGTGAACTTCCAACCACCTCTAGGGTTTAATGCCCGAAGGGTGGTTTTCTTTTTTATAACGTTAATAAAAAAAGGAAGTTTTTAAGATGAAAAATTATATTTTAATGCTCGGTATTGCGGGCGTTGCATTTGGCTCTTATGCCGCATACGCGGGCAACTCCGCTACAATGACCATTACGGTAAGAATCGAACATGATGTATCTTTGACATTAGAGGGAAATACAATGGATTTTGGCACAATTTATATCGACCCGTCTAATTCCGATGGCGGTAAGGTACTATATAACGAATCGGGGGCAATCACTAGACAAGATGATTATATTGTCAGTGCATCGCCTGTTACTCCGATAAACTTTACCGCCAATATTCCCAATCCTTCTGCTTGCAATAACGCAAGTACCGGATGCGGAGGATTGTCGTTATCAAATGACGGCAAAGCATATTTGGGAAGATTTAGCCACTGCGGTCTTTATATAAAATATACCGGAACAGAAAATAAATTTAAGCTTAGGCCCACTGGCTGCGTATTTGACTATCCTGACGAGGTCCCTCTCGGAGATTATTCCGACACTATAACAATCACTTACAACGCAAGTTAATATAAACTTAAAGCCCGCAGGCTTGCCCGCGGGCTTTTCGCTGTTTGATTCAAACTTACATTCTGCCGAAAACGGCGTTTTTCAAACGTTCCAATGTGCGTTTTGCCAGAGGTCTTGCTTTTGCGGCACCGTCCTCGAGCATTCCCTCAACCTCGTTAAAATGCGCCATATAATATTCATATTTGTCGCGCGCCTCATCAGTTTGCCGTAAAATCTCGTCAAGAAGCATATTTTTGATATGTCCGTAACCGAGTTTTCCTTCGCGCAGACCTTGCGCCATTTCCTGCTGTTTATCAATCGGAGCAAGAGCCTTATAAATCTGATAAACCAAAATGCCCTCCGGCTCTTTCGGCTCTTCCATCGGGCGCGAATCGGTTTGAATGGAAAATACCAACTTTTTAAGTTCTTTTTTGTCGGCAAACAAGGGAATAACGTTGTTATAGCTTTTGCTCATCTTGCGCCCGTCAAGTCCGGGAATAACCGCGATATTGTCTTCCACCGAAAATTCCGGCAGTTTCAGGAGTGTGGCATTGTAATGGGCATTGATTGCTCCGGCAATATCGCGGGCAATTTCAACGTGCTGAACCTGATCTTTGCCGACCGGCACAATATCGGCATCAAATGCCAAAATATCCGCCGCCATCAGAGTGGGATAAGTATAAAGTCCCATGTTAATCCCGTCATCATCAGGTTTTCCCGCCTCGCGGTTTTTGTCAAGAGAGGCTTTATAGGCGTGCGATTTGTTCATCAAACCTTTCGGGGTATAGGCATATAAAATGGTTGTGATTTCGGGAATTTCGGCAATATCCGATTGACGGTAAAAAATGGACTTATTAACATCAAGCCCGCACGCCAAATAGATTGAGGCAATTTCTTTAATGCCCTGATTTAAGATTTTAGGGTCTTTAACCGCGTTAATAGCGTGATAATCGGCAATAAACATATTATGCTGTTTGGCGGTATGTCCCATGCTGATAGCAGGTTTTATTGCCCCTAAATAATTGGCCAAATGCGGGTGTCCCGTAGGCTTTACACCGGTTAAAACAATTTTATCTTCAAACATTTTTGTGCCTTTTATCATTTTTTAGTTGTAATTATTTATAATAGTTGATACTATATTTGAGTTTATAAATCAACAAAAATTTAAGGACGAAAAAATGTTGGATATTAAGTTTATTGCCGAAAACCCCGAAACCGTTAAGGAAGGCTTTGCCAAAAAAGGCTGTGAAATCAATGTGGATGAGCTTATAAAACTGTATTTGGAGGTTAATAAACTTAAAACTTCATCCCAAGCAATGGCGGAAGAAAAGAATCGTTTGAGTAACTCCATAAAGTCGGCATCAGCGGATGAGCGTCCGGGCATTATTGCCAAAAGCCGCGAAATAGGCGAAAAATTAAAAACAGAACAGGAAAAATTATCCGCTCTTCAAAAAGAATTTGACGATATTATGTGGCGCGTTCCCAATCTGCCGAGCAATGAAAGCCCCCTCGGTGTTGATGATACGCAAAATGTTGTCCGCCGCAGGGTAGGGGAGATTCCTCACTTTGATTTTGCACCCAAAGATCATGTTGAGCTGATGGAATTAAACGGATGGAGCGAGTTGGAACGTATCACCAAAGTTTGCGGCTCTCGCACTTATGCTGTTTGCGATGAGTTGGCGCGTTTGGAATTGGCGATTCATCTTATGGTTATGGATAAACTTGCCGATAACGGTTTTAAGGTTATCAATGTGCCGTCGTTGTCAAAAGAAAAGCCCTTATACGGACAGGGTTATCTTCCCTTTGCCAAGGATGAAATTTACTATATGCCCGAAGACGATGTTTATTTGTCGGGAACGGCGGAGCTGATTTTAAACTCTCTGCGTGCCGATGAGATTTTATCTGAAAACGAACTGCCTATTCTTTATGCCGGATTTTCACCGTGTTTTCGCCGCGAGGCAGGGGCTGCCGGTAAGGACACAAAAGGTTTAACCCGTGTTCACCAGTTTATGAAAACCGAACAGTTTGTTATTTGCAAAAATGATATTGCCGAGAGTGAAAAGTGGCACCAAAAACTCTTGCAGATTTCCGAGGAGGTATTGCAGGATTTGGAGCTTCCTTATCAAGTTTTGGAAGTATGCACCGGTGATATGGGCGCGCCGAAATATCGTCAATATGATTTGGAAGCGTGGGTTCCGACCCAAAATTGCTATCGCGAAACGCACAGTTGCTCCAATATTACCGATTGGCAAGCACGCCGCACCAATTTGCGTTACCGCGATAATGCCGATGGCAAGGTAAAATTTGTCCACACCCTTAATAATACCGGAATTGCCACCCCGCGGGCGTTGGTTCCTTTCTTGGAAAATCACCAACAAGCAGACGGTTCAATCCGTATTCCTGAAAAATTGCAGCCTTATATGAGGGGAAAGAAATTTATCGGCGGTAAGAAATAACTTCTTACCTGCACAAACAAAAAGACCGCCGTAAGATTTTCGGCGGTTTTTTTGTTGCAAAAATTGTTGTGAAAAAAGGTACCTTTAAATTCAACAAAATGCAAGCAAAAAAATCAATAGGTTAGAAAAAAATTTTATGTCCTAAACAAAGGTACAATTAAATCCAACACGATTCTATAACCAAAATGCTAGGGGCAGAAAGATGATGAAGAATTTGAAGATAGTGCTTGCGATAGCGGTGTTTTTAATCGGTACAATATGTATTGTAAGCGATTCGCAGGCAAAAGTATGTTTTGCAACCGATTCCGATTGCGGAGCCGGAGTCAGTTTTGCGGAAGTTACGGGTGCAGACCAAAATGAAAATGCTTGTAAAACCGATGGCTATACGGTTGAAAATACTTGTCCGAGCGATAAACTTTCTTATTCCTGCCCGTATAAAAGCAAATGGAAGATGTGTTGCGATAAATCCTATC
>JAFUYI010000045.1 GCA_017470585.1 Alphaproteobacteria bacterium
AAATACCGCACACTGTTCTACTTGACAGTTGCTAACTTCCAATCACCTCGTCTGTTCGTCGGGGTGATTTTCTTTGTTAACAATAGATAAGGAAGTAAGACTTATGAAAAACTATATTTTATTGACTGCTGTTGCCGGTGGTGTGCTAGGCTCCTATTGCGCAATGGCCTCCAACTCGGCAACAATGACCGTTACTGCCACAATTGCTCACGATGTAAGCTTGAGAGTAACGCGAAATATCAGCTGGAATATGACCATTGATCCAAGTCAAACAAGAGGTGATGTTGACTGTTCAGAAGAGGTTGATGGGTGTGAAATAGAAAACAATGACGGTGTTATCTCTGGTTCTATGACAGCAGGACGATTTACTGCTAATATTCCTAATCTCGCCAACCATAAAACTGTGCTGTCATTTGAGGAAAATGGTGATCACAGAATAATCATAAACAGCGATGAATACGGGGATAAGTTTGTTGCCGGTATATGGATGCACCATGTAAGCGGTTACGAATTTGCAGTGGCAGGAACTATAGTATATTATGGTGGTATTGTTCCGGCTCCTAAAGTTTATGACTTCGGCAGTGTGACTATTCAATATACACCCGAATCGTAATTAAAATCAGCAAAAACCCTGCGGAATCTCAAACCGATTCCGCAGGGTGAGTTTTTTGGGAGGCAATCCGCCCAAATTTCAGGAGATGCCTTGACGAAAGCAACCGTCGGTTGCTTTCGAGGCATGACGGCGGGAGGGCGCATCCTTCCCCCCTATACCACGCCTCCCTTCTATTCGGCGTTCTTCCCCTCCTATGTCACGCCGCACTTGATGCGGCGTCCAGGTAAAACAATTTGCTAAATTATAGACCTGGATGCCGTGTCAAGCACGGCATTGATGACGTCAGTGTGGGGAATGGATAATCAGGTCAAGCACGGCATAAAAAGGAAACGGTGCCGAACTTGTTTCGAAATATTTTTTTTGAGGTCCTGAAACAAGTTCAGGACGACAAGGGGGATAGGACGACAAGGGGCAGGACGACAATTGGGGTGTTTAGGACGACAGCTTGGGGGTTCAGGACGACAAGGGGGATAGGACGACAAAGGGGGTGTTCAGGACGACAATTGGTGGCATTGACAGCGGGAGGGGATAAAATACAAGGGTTAATCTATGCCCAGCAGGTTACGGGAAAAATCAAGCGCATTAAATTCCAGCAAATCGTCAATTTCCTCCCCTATTCCGATATAATAAACCGGAAGCGGACATTGTGATGCGACGGCAACCACAATGCCTCCCTTGGCGGTACCGTCAAGTTTGGTAACAATTAAGCCGCTGACATCAACCATTGATTTGAAAATCTGTGTTTGGTCAAGAGCATTTTGTCCGTTGGTGGCATCCAAAGTTAAAATTGTTGAGTGGGGCGCATCGGGGATAATTTTTTTAATTACCCGAACGATTTTTTTTAATTCGTCCATCAATCCGTTTTTATTTTGCAAACGCCCTGCCGTATCTATAAAAACTACATCATCGCCGTTTTTGATAGCCTGTTCCAAGCCGTCATAGCACAGACCGGCACTGTCGCAGCCGCAATCTCCGGCAAAAACTTTTACGCCGGCGCGCTCACCCCAAACCTGAAGCTGTTCTACCGCCGCCGCTCGGAATGTGTCGGCGGCAATAAATGAGACCTTTTTACCCTGTTGTTTGAATTTCAAAGCTAATTTACCGATTGTGGTGGTCTTGCCGGCACCGTTTACCCCGACCATTAAAAACACAAACGGCTTTTTTTTATCATCAATCGTCAATTTTTTCTGACAGGGAAGTAAAATCTTTGCGATTTCTTCTGCTAATTTCAAGCGGATTGTTTGACTTTCAATATCTTTGTCCTGTCTTTCGGCGGCAAAAGCGGTAATAATTTCGGAAGAGGTTTTAACTCCCATATCGGAGGTTATCAAAAGTTCTTCCAGTTCCTCCAAAGTTGCGGCATCCAATTTCTTTTTGGTAAAAATGGAGCTTATTCCCTCGCTCAACCGCGAAGATGATTTTTTTAATCCCAGTCCCAAACGTGACAGCCACCCGCTCATTTTTTTTCTTCTCCTTTGAGGCGCAAAATCCGCGCCCGCTCGCGTCTTATTTCCATATCAATTTGCCCCCATCTTGCCGCCGGCGTTCCCGGACGTTCCGAATAGGGGAAAACGTGAAGTTTGGAAAGTCCCGCTTCATCAACCAATTTCAGCGTATTGTTAAAATTTTCCTCGCTTTCGCCGGGGAAACCGCAGATAAAATCCGCACCGAATACGGCATCATCACGCACTTTTTTAATCTTGCGGCATAAATCTATAATGTCCTTGCGGCGGTGTCTTCTTCCCATTCTTTTTAACACCGTATCGTCCCCCGATTGGATGGAAAAATGAAACATCGGCAACATATTTTTGAATTTGCCCGCAATCTCTATAAATTCGTCATCAATCGCCGCCGGATCAAGCGAACCGAATTGCAAAGAAGGCAGCTCCGGAAAAGTTTCCAAAATTTGCCGAATCAGTCCCGAAAACGAGGGTTTATATGAACAGACATCAACTCCGGTTAGGCATATTGCCTCGAATCCTTGAGATAAAAGCGTGCTAATTTGGGTTAATATTTTATCCGACGGAACCGAACGGTTGGCTCCGCGGGCAAAAGGCACAATGCAATAGGTACAACGATGATCGCAGCCCTGCTGAATCTGAACAAACGCTTTATGCCTGCCCTCAAATCCGGTGATTATATAGTCATCATAGCCGTCATAACTCATAATATCGCCGACAATGCTTTTTTCGCTCAAATCACCTTTAATATACTGTTCGAGTGCAGTTTTTTCCTTATTACCCAAGACTAAATCGACTTCATCCATTTTGGCAAACGAATCAGCGTTAACCTGGGCGGCGCACCCCGTAACCACAATTCGGGAATTGGGATTTTGGGCGCGGAGTTTGCGCACAACCTGCCGGCATTGGCGTTCCGCCTCTTTGGTTACGGCGCAAGTGTTGATGATTACCAAATCATCAACATTTCTGAATTTTTCCTTTAATATTTCGGACTCAAAGCTGTTTATGCGGCAGCCCAATGTTACGACTTCTACCATTTTTTCTCCGTTTTGGCATTATATACAGTTAAAATCCGCTTTTAGCAAGCATAAATTTTGAATTTTATCCCGATAAATAAGTACGCACCGCATCATCACGTTCAAATAAATACAGCAAAACCCGCAAAGCCTGCCCGCGCGGAGTTTTAAGCTCGGGGTCTTCGCTTACAATCATTTTGGCATCTTTACTTGCGGTTAAAAGCAAATCTTGATGAACGCTCATATCGGCCATACGGAAATTTTGAAATCCCGACTGTTTGGTTCCCAAAATTTCTCCGCCGCCGCGAAGTTTCAAATCCTCTTCGGCGATTATGAAACCGTCCTCGGTGTCTTTCATTGCCTGCAATCTCGCTTTGGCGGTATTGCTCAACGGATAACCGTAAATAAGCAGACACACCGCAGGTTTTACTCCTCGTTTAACCCGTCCCCGAAGCTGGTGAAGCTGTGCCAAACCGAATCTTTCCGCGTGTTCGATTATCATAACGGTTGCTTCCTTGACATTCACGCCGACTTCAATTACGGTAGTGGCAACCAAAAGGTTGATTTCACCATCTCTGAACTTTTCCATCACTTCATTTTTTTCTTTTTCTTTCATTTTGCCGTGGACAAGTCCGACTTTATGTCCGAAAATTTTCGACAATATCTCAAAACGTTGTTCGGCGGCTGCCAAATCCGTTTTCTGCGACTCCTCAACCAACGGGCATACCCAATACGCACGTTCGCCCTTATCGAGTTTATTTTTAAGAGAAGAAATAATATCATCAATTCTTTTTTCGGGCATAACTCTCGTATCAACCGGCTTTCTGCCTTCAGGAAGCATATCAATTTTGGAATATTCCATATCTCCGAAAGCCGTCAAAACCAGACTTCTGGGAATAGGGGTTGCCGTCATAACCAAAATATCGGCATGGTTGCCTTTGGCGGAAAGATTAAGCCTTTGATGAACACCGAAGCGGTGCTGTTCATCAATAATGATGCAAGCCAAATCTCTGAATTCCACATCATCAGTAAACAAAGCGTGCGTGCCGATTAAAATATCTATCTGACCTTGGCGCAAGTCACTCAAAATCTTATCTCTGGTCTTGCCTTTTATCTTGCCGCTTAAAAGCTCCGCCCTCAATCCCAAAGTACGGCACATTTCCGAGATGGTTTCAAAATGCTGTTGGGCAAGAATTTCGGTCGGTGCCATAATAGATGCTTGAAAACCGCACTCAACCGCATTCAACATCGTTAAAAAAGCCACAATCGTTTTGCCGCTGCCGACATCACCCTGTAAAAGCCGGAGCATCCGAAAAGGAGATTTCTGATCACAAGAAATTTCTTCTAAAACTTTTTCCTGTGCTGCGGTAAGTTTGAAAGGAAGCATTGCCAAAACTTTACGGCGGAATTCACCGTTGCCCTCAATAGAGCGGCCTTTTTGCTTTTTTATTTTTTGGCGGACGATCGCCAGAGCAAGCTGGTTAGCAAGCAATTCATCATACGCCAGCCGCAGGCGTGACGATGAATTGGGCAATAAATCGCCGGCAAATTTCGGGTTGTGAGCTGTTTTTAAGGCTTCATTAAATCCGCAGAATTTATTCTGTGCCAAAAAGTGCGTTTCCTGCCATTCGGGAAAGACGGGAAGCTTGGAAAAAGCTTCTCTTACCAAACGCATTAAAAATTTATTGGTAATTCCTGCGGTTAAAGCATATACCGGTTCAACAAGCGGAATATCGCGCACATCGGCGGCGATATAATCGGGATGATTGATTTGCAGCATTTGATTAAAAAATTCCGCCTTGCCGCTTATAAAACGCCATTCATCAACAGGGAGATTTTTTTCCAAAGTTGAGGGGTAGGCGTAAAAAAAACACAATACCGCAGGGTTTTGGTGTTTGTCTTCGCAATATACTCTGTAAGGCTGGCTTCGTTTGTGCGGGGATTGGTGTTCAATCACTTTCAAAGCGATGGTGATTATCTCCCCGCTGTTTATCTCATCAATTGAGTAAACAGCTCTTCGGTTTATGAGGCTGTATGGCAAATGCCACAGAATATCCGCAATTTTTTTAATCCCCAGATTTGCAAGCAATTCCGCAGACTTAATCCCTACCTTAAAAAGGGAAGTAACATCGGCAAAAAGCGGAAATAAAATCGGCGGACGCATTAAAACCTCTCAAAAATTGTTGCCATTGACTTTTTAATTGTATATAGTTTCAAACAATATGTAAACAAGAAGATTAAAACCATGCCTGAAAAGTTGAAAAAATTTTCGCCGCAAACCAAAAGCATATCATCGGTAAGCCTCGGAACGGAAGCTTTTATAATCAAAGATTTGTTAAAACATCTCTCGGAAAACATTTTGTATATTGCCCCCGAAAGCAAATCCATGTTTGAAACGGCAAAACTCTTCAATTATATTGCCCCGAATGTTGAAACAATTATTTTTCCGGCATGGGATACTGTTCCCTATGATCGTAATTCTCCCAATCCGGAAATTGTTTCCGAGAGAGTTTCGGCTCTTTCCCGTTTGGCTTTGAATCCGCATCCGAGCGCGAGCCGGGTTATTTTTTCAAGTGTCGGGGCGGTTTTGCAGAAATTGCCGCCGCGAACGGTTTTTCTTCAATCATTGCGTGAAATAAAAACCGGCGGAGAGCTTAATTTCAACGATTTTATCCGTTATGCCGAAAACAGCGGCTATTCACGGGTTGAACAGGTTATGGAAAAAGGCGAATATGCCGTGCGCGGTGATATTTTGGATATTTTCCCGTCGGGAAGCGAGTATCCCCTGCGCATTGATTTATTCGGCAACGAAATAGAAAAAATACGCACTTTCAATGTGCTAAACCAAAGAACCATAGGCGAGATAAAAAGTTACGACTTTCAGGCGGCAAGCGAAGTGGTTTTGGATGAAAACACAATTAAAAACTTCCGCACACACTATCGCGAGGCTTTCGGAAGCATTGCCGTCAAAGATGAGATTTACGAATCCGTTTCAAACGCCAAAAAATACCGCGGTATGGAAAATTGGCTGCCGTTTTTTTATGAGGGTGAACTGTTATCGCTTTTTGACTACCTCGAGGAACCAAGCGTTATTTTTGCCGCAGATGTCAAAGAGGCTGCCCGTACCAAGAGCGATGGCATAATTGATCATTATAACGCCCGCACGGAAGCCTTATCGCAGACTGCAGGCGAAAATGATGCCTACCGTCCGGTTGAGGTATCAGGTATGTTTTTAAGCCAAGATGAGCTTTTATCTCGCAATCACATTGAATTTTTGCGATTAAATCTGCCCGACGGAGAAGAAAATATTGATATTAACGCCATTCCGGGACGTGATTTTTACGCGTTGAAAAACATTACTCCGGCGCGTGTTTATGAAGATGTCTTAAATGTGCTTAAAGAATACGGCAAAAAAAAGCGGATTATATGCTGCGACACTGCCGGTTCAAGGGAGCGGATTTTTACAATTCTAAACGAAGCGCAAGCTGATTTTAAGCAAAAAATCTCCTTTAGTTTTGCAAAAAATTGGCAGGATGCCATCCTCAAAGCAAAAGAAAGTACGGTCTTAATCGTTGCCGAGCTGGAAAAAGGGTTTCGCTGTGATGATTTTTATCTTATTTCCGAACAGGAAATTTTAGGAAGCAAGCAAAACCGCAAAAAGTCTCCCCGCTATTCCGGCAAAGATTTTATCAGCGATATATCTTCACTGCAAACGGGCGAGCTGATTGTTCACATTGAACACGGTATCGGGCGTTTTATGGGATTGGAAAACATCTCCGCGGGCGGAGAAGCGCACGATTGCTTAAAAATTATTTATGCCAACGATGACAAGCTTTTTGTGCCGGTGGAAAATATTGAAACCATCTCGCGTTACGGCAACGATGATGAAAATGTTGTGCTTGACACCTTAGGCGGAGCAGCCTGGGAAGCCAAAAAAGCCAAAGTAAAGAAGAAAATCCGCGAATTGGCGGAAAAATTGATTGCCATTGCCGCCCGCAGACAGTTGCAAAAAGCAGAAATTTTCGGATTTCAAGATTCGGCTTATGATGAGTTCTGCGCCCGCTTTCCCTATCATGAAACCGATGACCAACTCAACGCCATCAGCGATGTTATGGCTGATTTAGGTTCCGGCGTGCCAATGGATAGGTTAATATGCGGCGATGTGGGATTCGGTAAAACCGAGGTTGCTCTGCGTGCCGCTTTTACGGTGGCGATGTCGGGCGGACAAGTGGCAATAATTGTTCCGACAACTCTTCTGGCAAGACAGCATTATCTTAACTTCCAAGAAAGAATGAAAGGCTTCCCCTTAAAAATCGGAATGCTCTCAAGGCTTACCTCCGCGGCCCAAGCTAAAAAGATTAAAGACTCTTTGAAAGACGGCTCTCTTGATATTGTCATCGGCACACACGCCCTTTTGTCAGATAATATCAAATTTTCCGATTTAAGTTTGCTTATCATTGATGAGGAACAGCATTTCGGAGTTGCCCACAAAGAAAAACTGAAATCCCTGAAAGATAACGTCCATGTCTTGACATTAACGGCAACCCCTATTCCCAGAACTTTGCAGCTTTCCTTAACCGGAGTAAAGCAGTTGAGCATTATTGCCACTCCTCCGGTTGACCGTATGGCGGCAAGAACATTTGTTATGCCTTTTGATCAAGTGATGATAAAAGAAGCAATTTACCGCGAAAAATACCGCGGCGGGCAGACTTTCGTGGTTTGTCCGAGGGTTTCCGATATTCCCGAAGTAAATAAAATCCTGCAGACCATCGCGCCGGATATTAAAATTTTGATTGCGCACGGACAGATGCCGGTTCGGCAATTAGAAGATGTTACTTCCGATTTTGTCGACGGTAAAGGCGACATTTTGCTTTCAACCACAATCATCGAATCGGGAATTGATATGCCCTCTGTCAATACAATGATTGTTTACCGCGCCGATATGTTCGGCTTGGCACAGCTTTATCAGCTCAAAGGGCGAATCGGGCGTTCCAAAGTCAGAGGATATTGCTATTTTACTATTCCCAAGCAGAAAAACTTAAAACCCTTGGCCGAACGCCGGCTTAATATCTTAAAAGCTCTTGACAGCCTCGGCGCGGGTTTTTCGCTTGCCAGCCATGATATGGATATAAGAGGTTCGGGCAATGTCTTGGGCGAAGAGCAATCCGGACATATCAAAGATGTGGGCATTGCTTTATATCACCACATGCTGGAAGAAGAAATTATGCGCATTAAAAGCGGAATAACCCGTACGGAAGAAGCCGATAACGATTGGAGTCCGCAGATTATAACCAATGTACCGATTATAATTTCGGAAGAATATGTCCGCGATTTGGGAGTGCGTTTGGGATTGTATAAACGTATAGGTGCGCTCAAAGATGATAAAGAAATTCTGGATATGAAAGAGGAATTGATTGACCGCTTCGGTCCCATTCCGCCCGAGGTAGAAAATCTGCTCAAAACGGTTGAAATCAAACAATTATGCAAAAAATCCGGAGTTGAACGTATTGATGCCGGAGCTAAAGGTTTTGTGGTGGGATTTCATAACAACCGCTTTGAGGCTCCGGAAAAGCTGATTGAACTTATTACCCGCTCGGCAGGCACGATTAAAGTACGTCCCGATCAAAAGCTTTTTGTTTCCCGAAATCTTGAAAGTTATAACTTACGCTTGGAAGCCGTCAAAGGCTTTATTGCCAAACTTTGCAGTCTGTTAACAAATTGAACTTAAAGTTTGGTGTGTCCGATATTGACAAATCGCCCGCCGCAAAGCGGGCGATTTATGCTTGCCTGAAAAATATTTTTTAACTTGCAGTGTAGGAAATGGTTAAAGTTCCTTCATGTGAACCGGTGGTTACGGAGGATGCATTTTGTATAACGCAACCACCTGGAAACACGCTAAAACTGTTACCGCTTCTCTTGTGCTCAATCATGAAGTCACATCCATTCACATCATTATTTTCTGCGCCAAAAAGGTCGTAAATACCGCTATTATAATCATTTCCTTCAACACTCAATTCTCCACAAGATTTTCCTAGTGAATTGCAAGCAGAAAGATTGGGAATATTAGCTGTAAAAATGCCTACCGTGGCATTGCCTGCTGATACAATAGCATCACCCTGACTAAAGCTATAAATTCCCATAGGATTATAACTCCAGTATGTATCCCCTGTTGCCGCCGGATTGATGGTGATAGTGCCAAGGTCTATATCTTGAGTAACGCTCAAGCTCACATCGTGGGCGATTGTCGCCGTAACGGTCATAGTTGCCGAGTTGCTGGCGCATGCGCAGTATGAACCTAACGCCACGCCCGCAACACCCAGCATTAAAATATAATTTTTCATCTTAAAAACTTCCTTTTTTTATTAACGTTATAAAAAAACCACCTTTTGGGTTATTCACCCGCGAGGTGGCTGGAAGTTGCAAACTGACCTTTAGTTCAGTGTTGAGTATTCTTTATATTTCCCAACCTTCCAACCGTAATAGCAGGAAGAATTTTTACGTTTTCTTAAAAACGCTAAAGGAGAGGTTTGCACACCTCAAAATGGAATTTCCTCCATTTCAAGATTAAGTTATCATAAAAAATTACCGTTGTCAAAGAAAAAATTATATTATTTTAATCAGGGATTTCTTTTAATTCTTCTATCAGCCGGTAAGTCTTGGAAATATCAAATTTAATTTGTTTTATTTTCGCACTTGCTCCGTTATTTTCATAAATATACAGAGCATCATGAAAGCAGGACAACGCCTCTTCCAAAGTGCTGACATCGCTCTTGTTGCGTCCGATTTGGTAATGAATACTGCCGATTTTTTCCTGAATTTCCGCCCATAGCAACGGATCATTTTTTTCGGTAACAATTTTCTGGCGGTTTTGATAGGCGATAATTGCCATATTTGACAATTCCGCACTGTCGGTCAAAAAGCCGAGGTTATGCAGCAAATACCCCAACCTTTCTTCAATCATTCCCCAAAAATCCGGAAAAAGTGCTTGAGTATATATTTTTTCCGCCTCGCGAAGCTGAAAAACAGCATCACGAAGAGCTTGCAAGTCCTCGGTTTGTTTCCAATAGTTCACATACAAATCGGAAAGCTTGCAGCAAACATACCCGTAATCGTAGGGATAGGCATATTTGCTTAAATGTTTCTGTGCGGTTTGATAATGCCTTATAGCCCCGCGGTAATAAGAACTCGGGCGATTTTCCATATACTTGGTGGCGCAGTCAAAAAGCTGTCCCAAGTGGTAATGAATACAGCCGATGTAAGTTGAATTGATAATTTTATCTTGGTATTTAAGGGCATTTTCAAACAAGTCGCGGACAATCTTAAAATCAGTGTCATACTTGCTGTCGTATGCCATACTTAAATAAATTATTCCCAAAAAATTAAGCACATACGGCAGATATTCCAACCCCAAGGAAGATGCGGAATCAATCTGCGACAGCCGATGTGTGATTTTTTTCAGCAGATATTTTTTATAAATCCGATATTGACGGGAAGGATTATTTATCGTGCTTACAACCGCCCCGTAAAGCAACAAAATCAGCTCTGCCGGCATAACTCCCTCCTCATCATCCAAGAACGATGCCGGAAGATAAAAACTGTCCATCACGGAAACAAAAGAATTATCCCCGCCGCTATACTGCTTGAGATTTTGAAAATTAAGCCGCAGACGTTGTTTTTCGCGGTATCCCCAAACCAAGACATCGGACTTGGTTTCCGATAAAATCGCGTTACCCGTTTCAATCAACTCGAAAATATTGCGGTTTTCCAAATTCAAAAAAGAATGATCAAAACTCTGTGTGTAGGAGCTTGCCGCCAAGCCTTCGCAATTATTGAGAGCTTTGGCAAGATTGATTGCGCCGAGACTGCTGATATTATCATAAAAATCGGCAACAACAACCTTAAACTCCGGTCCTTTTGTTTCCATATTAACCGGCGAAGGCTCTTTTTTGTTTTTTTGCCACCACTGCCAAGACATCAGAAATTCTCGTCCTTTCGGATATATTCTTTAATATCATTTACACGCTCTTGCAAGTCCTCTATTACCTGCCGGTTAATATTCCGCAGGCTTTGCGTTCTCGCAAACAGAGTGCGGAATTTATATATAAACCAAACCGTCATCAGAAAGGCAATCCCGATAAGGGATATTGTATGTTCGATAACCGCTTGAATATTGCCGACAAAAAACAACACAATCTGCACACGGCAGGCGAAATAAAATGCCATGAGCGGAGATATGCCCTTATCAAGCACACTGTAATATGCCGTATTTTGGCGCACATCGGAATATTTATTCCAAAAAGTTACCTTCAAAAACAAAGCCCAAGCGACATCAACCGGCAAATACAAAGCAAAAATTGCCGCACATTCTCCGGCATATTCCAAAAAACACCGAAGAATTAAAAAAAACATCACAAATCCCAGAGAGCAAGCATCATTGGTACTGAATTTGATTCTTGCCGGAGGAAAGGTAAAAATCAATACCGCAACAAGTCCCGCCGCATAAACAATCGCCAAATCGCCCAAGAACATCGGAACGGCATTGATTATCCCCAGTACCGCAACACCCGCGGCAATCGTTAACGACTGCAGGGAAAGCATACCGTCTCCGGTGTCGGCGTATCTGTATATTGAGGAAAACAAAAACCATGCCGCTATAATCAAGGCTTTTGTATAAAGCACGGGAAGAGATACAACCTCTTCCAACATTGCATCGGGGATTATAAAAGTCCCGATGACAGCTCCTATAAGCAAAGACGGATATAAAAATCTGCGCCGGACAACGCAGAGCATTGCGGCAACGACAAGAGGAACTCCCAATTCAAGAAAGCTCAATGTTCCCAAAAACTGCTTTTCATCATACAGGCACTCATAAAGCACGGTGCTGATTATGATCCATACCGCTATAAGCGGCAAAAAAGCGGATTTATTTTCGGATTGTCCGAAACGGGGAGTATTTCTAACCATTCCGGCATAAAAGAAAACCGGAGCCAAAAATCCCGCAAAAGCCGCACACAAGGTTATAAAAAAATTGCCATCCATCGCTGTTTCCTATAATTTTTACCCGCAGTCTAAATCAAAATTTATTTTTCTTCAAGTTTTATATCAATATCCGGTAAAACTCGATGATAAAGTTCTTTTAAGATATTTTCAATCAGCGGTACCCGAGCTTTGGCATCAGACATTGCCTCCGCCACTATTGTGGTGATAAGGTTAAATTCATCGCGGTCGCCGTTGTTTATAGAGGCATGAAGAGGATAAACATAATTTGACGGGGTGTTGTAAACATTTTTCAGCACGATGTTTTCGTTTAAGGATATGGAATTGCTGTCGGCAAGCACACAGAACTCCGCAACCAAATCGTGCATAAGGCTCTGGCGTTTTTTGTCTTTCATAAACTCGGATATTTTTATGTTTTCATAAGCCGATAAAAGCGAACACAGCGCATAGGGGGCAAAATACTCCCAAAAACTCAAAATATGCGATGCCGAAGCACTTACATTTAATCCCGAATCAGCAAAGGTTTTTATCAAATTGCCGTCAATTTCTCCGTTCGGCGGCGGGCATATCGTAATATTGGTGCCTCTGCCCAAAAGGGAGACCGTGTTTTTACTTTCCAGCAAATAGCCGTTAAAAAACGCCGGATGCGGTGCGTGATTGAAAATTGAAGTCAAAAAAGAAACATCTTTTAAGGGGGTGAAACAAACAATCGGTGCATCTCCGGTTTTAGCGCGAGATACCCGGCTTAATGCCGTATTCAAATGGTTGGCAAAAGCGGTGATAACCACCATTTCTGCCGGTTCCTTCATGGTAAAAGCCGTTTCCAATTTATATTTTTTCTGGGTTAAGCTTCTGTCTTCCTTAACCGAAAAAGAATCGGCCATGGCAAGATGAGAGGAAGAGCTTGATTGAGCTAGCATTACAACTCGTTTGCCTCCGCTTTGCAACTGTGCTCCCAAATAATAGGCAAGCGCATTGTTGCCGACAATGTAAACAGGATTATTCATGGTTTTTGACCTTTTTTAATTGTGCAATAAAAAATCCGTCCATACCGCCGTAATACGACGGCAGAGTTCTTATAAAACCTTCAGGGGTAATGATTGAGGGCATATCTTTTGGATTATCGGGAGCAATATCCGATAATTTAACAGGCAAAACCGCAAAATCCCGATTGTTTTTAATAAAATCGGCAATCTGCTTTTCGCCCTCAAGCTTACAAAGTGAGCAAACGGCATATAAAAGAATCCCCTCCGGCTTAACTTTTTGCGCGGCTGCGGACAAAAGCCGCTTCTGCAAATCGGCGCAAGCCTTTACATCGTTTTCCCCCCGATTATGGATAATTTCGGGGTGCCGCCGCAGTGTCCCGGTCGCCGAACACGGAGCATCAAGCAAAATTATGTCATAACTCTTACAATCTTGCAAAAATAAAAGCGCATCTTGGCAGATTATTCTTTCCGCGTGCAAATTTAATCTTTTTAAGTTTTCTTCCAGAATATCAAGCCTTAATCGCGATATATCAACGGCCTCAACTCTTGCCCCGCCGTTGATGAGCTGGGCGGTCTTCCCCCCCGGAGCGGCGCACAAGTCAAGTATGCTTTTTTTTCTAATGTCGCCCAATGCTTTTACCGCCAATGAAGAAGCCATATCCTGCACCCACCAAGCCCCCTCATCATATCCGGCAAGATTACTGACTACCGCGGAATCAAACAGCCGCAACCCCATATCCGGACGTATTCGGGCGGATAGTTTTTCTGCCCAAAGCGAAAGCTTGTCTTTTACGGTTAAATCAAGCGGGGGGACGGTTTCAGCATTTGCGGCAATGGCTTTTATTTCATCATTTGAGTAGTCTTGAGCCAAAAGTTTATAAAAAGAGGGAGGAAAAAACGGCTGCTGTGCGGCACCTAAAATCTGTTGCCGATTGCGGCATATTTGGCGCAGAACGGCATTAACAAAGCCGCCGGCATATTTATCTTTTTTCTTGGCAAGGGCAACATAGCTGTTAACCGCGGCGTATTCCGGCGTGTCAAAATATAAAATTTCCACGGCACCGAGAATAATTAAAAGGTGTATTTTGGATAATTTTTGAGGGAGTTTTTTGAGCGAATACCCGCTAATGACTTTTTTTAAATACTCAAGACGGCGCAACGCGGTTAAAACCAATCTTTTGGCAAACGCACGCGCCTGACTTTCGGCTATGGCTTCAAATCCGTAGTCATTGCCGGAGTTTAAGAGTTGAGCCAAAATATTGGCGGCAATTTCCCTTGTATCCATTTTTTCTCCTTGATTCTATATTAAAACACAATTTAGGTAAATGTAGAGTTAACCAAAAAATTTTTTTATGCTAAAATCCGCTTTTTAATTTTGAGTTTTTATTTCTTTTCCTCCCATTTTTTTATCATCGCCATACTTAATACGGCGATTTCCCCGCTTGTTTTGCTGAACTTGTTTCAGCATCTTTTTTTCTCCGTTCTCCCATCTATTCGGTGTCCTCCCCCTCTCATGTCACGCCGCACTTGATGCGGCGTCCAGGTGAAACAATTTGCTAAATTATAGACCTGGATTGCCGGATCAAGTCCGGCGATTGACGTAAAGAAGGGACGCCCCGCTTGTCTTGCTGAACTTGTTTCAGCATCTATTTTTAAGGTATTACCCTTCTCGTCCCCCTTATTCGGGATTGTAAACTATGGTTATATGTCCGGAATGCACTCCTTCGGTAACTTTAGAAGCATCCGTTATTTTGCATTGTTGAGTAAAGGCTTTAAACACATTATCGTGTCCGCTGTACTCTATTGCAAAGTCGCACCAACCGCTGTTTGCTCCTAACAGGTTAAAAATCCACACATAATCTCTTGAAAATCC
>JAFUYI010000046.1 GCA_017470585.1 Alphaproteobacteria bacterium
AACCTCTCTCAAATTGTCCGCAAAGACATAAAACTACTTCTGACCGTATTATGGTTGGAAGGCAGGGAAATAAGGCTTGCCAAATACTCTGCACTGTTATTTGAGACAGTTGTGAACTTCCAATCACCTCGTCTGTAAGTCGGGGTGATTTTCTTTGTTAACAATAGATAAGGAAGTGAAAATTATGAAAAAATATATTTTATTGATTGGCGTTGCCGGTGTCGCACTTGGCAGTTACGCTGCATACGCCGGAAACTCCACCACAATGAGCGTTACCGCCACAATCGCCCACGATGTCAGTTTGAGCGTTATTCAAGATATAGATATGGGAACAATCACCATAAATCCTGCGGCAACAGAGTTCACAATGTGGAGTTACGATAATAACGGTAAATATTTTCCTGACGTAGGAGATGCGATTGTTTCTGCAGATGATGCAACTTTAGGAAAGTTTACCGCAAATGTTCCAAACAAAGAATCTACCGCCGGATTAAATTTAATCGCCAGTAAAGACCTTGCTGGTATTGAAAATCTATTCGGTGGCAATGACGGTAGCAATTTCTGCCCCTTTTGTATTGGATACACCGGCGAAGATAATATCTTTCGTGTTTCAATAGGCGATTGCTATATAAGCGATGTATCAAAAGTCACTCCCGGCTCGCACTCGGGAACACTAACTATTTCTTACACTGCCTCATAAAAGCAATGTTTTATAACAGGCATTGCGCTTAAATGTCAATGAATCCAAACGGCGCGGTTTAAAGCCGCGCCGAGCGGGTGATAATATAAAATGTAACTGCAATAAGCAAGTTTCTTTATTTTTTATAATCCCAAGTCGGAAGAAGCGCGGTTTAAGAGTGAACGCATTCGCTCCGCGGTCAAAGGCTGAATATTCGTGTTAAGGTGGCTTCTGTGGGTGCTTTCAAAACGGAGTTTTGATAAATTATTTATCCTTGTTTTGTCGGCTTGTTCAACGTGTCCTTCGTTTAATTTTTGGCGCATTTCAAGCACACGGGAATGCCCTTTTTTCATATTATCAGCGAAATCCTGCACATTTTCTTGCTTTTTTTCAGGTTCCTTTGCCGGAGAAGCTGACTTCCCAACCGTTTTAGCGGTGGTTTCAGAATATTCCATAACCTTTTGTTTTTGCTCTCCGTCTATTTTGCATAGATTTTCAAGAGCGGCGCGCGAGGTTTTTATTGAATTATCACCTACAATCGCGGCATAATTGCTCGGCTCATTTACCGCTTTTAATAACAAATCATAGGCTTTGTCGCCATATTTATTGCATATTGCATCAACCGAAGATTCAACATCAACTTCTTTTCCGGTTCCGTTTATCTTGTTCATATAACGGATAATTTTTGCCATTTTTTCTTTTTCGGCATCCGAATTTCCGGAAGACATATCCCCGCCCTGATCGCCGTAAGATTTTACAGGTTTTTTAATGACATCTTTGCGCATATCGGGAAGATTGGCATATTGAATATCGGAAACGCGGCTACCGTCTTTATCCTCCCATTCGCGGTATTTTGGCGTTTTTTCGCCGAACTCGCGCAACGGGGTGTTTTCAATCGTTTTATCATCGGAAGAAAATAAGCCTTTGATTTTATTCACACCGCTGGCGACAGGACCGCCGACAAAACATACGAATGCGCCAAGAAATTTGTTTCCATTGGCCATTCTGTGCGCCGCATCCTTGGCCTCTTCATCAGAATGCCCGACAAATTTCAAGTATTTTTGCATGGTACGTTCCCATCCGGAAGTATTCTGCACTCTGTCGGCATACTCGGGGAGTCCCTCTTCCAGATAGGTATAGCACAATACATTGCGTAAGCATACATCACCATTAAAGTTTACATCACCTTTTAAATTGGTGTGAAGCGTATAAACCTCATCAAGTGCTTTGTTATAGGCTTCATCATTGGGTTTGGGCGGTTCTTTGCCTTCGTATTGTTTGGCCGCTGAATTGACCGCTGCATCCAGCACATAATAATCAACATTGTCAATAACCTGTGCGAAATGCTCCTCATAGCGTTTCATATTCTCCGATAAATAGTTTTTAGTCATTTCATCGGTATTTTTATCTTCATATAAGAGCTTGTCAAAGCAAATGGTATTCAGATATTGATCTTTATCGTCATAATATTCGGGAGGGGATGATGTAAACTCATTCATTGCCAATTTATGCCAAACAACTTGCCGATACTGCTCCAAGCTCATGGAGCCGTCAAAAGCGGGAATATCGAATTTTTCGGCCAATTCTTCATTGGAAAAATTATCCATATTATATCTTCCCAACAATGAATCCAGCTTTTTACGTCCGGCTTCGGGAATATCAATATCTTTATCCATATATTCATAAAAGTTAACCCCGCCTATGGTATAAGCAATATCAAGCCCTCTTTGATAGTTTTCGTCATAATACTGACTATGTGTGTTATCATTTTCCCCATAATAACAACCATTATTTGAACATTCATCAATATAACCTTGAGTATTGGCAAAACCCCTCATCCACATATCTTTCGTCCCGTTAACGATAAGGGACATATCTTTGTCGAAGTCTTCTTTGTATTCGCTTCTCGGATTGATTTCGCCTTTCTTTATCGCTTCGCCGTAGAAGGCAAATCTTGAGTTTTCCTCATTTAAAAAAACTGATATATCGCCGGTTTCAAGGTAACGTTGCCGCAATGCTACAAGAGAGGCAATATTGGCGGAAATTTCATCGTGCATTTGCAGTTTATACGCCTGATAGGGATCTATGGCGTAAGCAAACATTCCGGAATTTTGATTGTCGCGATGTTTTTGTTCGTGAATAAGCACATTGTCGCTTTGCGACCAATCGTTCCACTCTTTGTCGCCGCGTTTATAATTGATGGTAATTGTATTATCATTGCCGCTCATATAGCCGCCGGTGTCGCTATTCAGGTCGGGAATTGTATCAACCTGAAAATCAATATCGCGGTAAGGAATATCAGATGTATTAAAATTTTTCGGCGGCATAATTATTCTCCAAGAACTGAAACTTTATATTTATTATGCTATAAAATTAGACAAAAGGCAAGGATAAAAAATGTTTTTTTGTTGATTTTTTGTTAAATTTGTGTTATCAACCCGATATAGATTCGCATAACTTGATTTTAAGGATTTACTTTCCGGAGAGCCGAAATGATATATAATAAAAGGGAATATAAAGCATACGTCCGCAGCCTTTTTGCCGATGCAAGCGCAGAGGAGTTCGAGAACTATGAGCGGGAAATCAAAGATTCCGATAAAAAGCGCAAGATGCTGCAAAAGCAAATCGGCGAAACTGTTACTCAACTCAAAACCGAACAAGATGAACAGGTTTTAATTGAGCTTAACGAACAACTGGAGAAAATGCGGGCGCAAAAAGCCGAAATTATCCCTGCCGGAGAACTTTCCCTTTCGCGTTTTGCCATGTTGAGCGAGGAAGCCAAAAAATACGCCTGCACATCGGCACTTTTGAATAAATATTTGACTTTGGAAATTGTCAAAAACAATCCCTTAAAATTCCCGGTTAAAGAAAACGGCGATGTTGTGGTTGACATAGAAGCCTTAAAAGAAAGCCATCTCCACGAATTGGCGGTGGATATCCGCGATTTTGTGCATAATTACATGGAGGCTGAAGGCAAAGAAAAAGTTACACACGCCAATTATTTTTTGGACATTTACACCACTGTTCCGACTATTTATGACCTCAATCACAGTATTGATAAGTACTATGATAAAGCGCGTGAAAATATGAGCGATTATACCGCCAGTCGTCATGGCATCAAAACGGTGGAACGGTTTCCGAAGGATAAATTGCAGTTGGTTAGGATGATGACTTCCGAAGCACTTGATTTTGAAAGCAACTGCATGGGACATTGTATCCGCCGTGACCGTTATGTGGAAAAAATCAACACCACCGCCGAGTATTACTCTTTACGAAGCGATGATAAAGGCAAACCGTTTTATCCCTGCGCCACAATGTATTTTGATGAGGGCAAACTTGTTGAAGTGGTAGGAAAATCAAATCACGCCGTTTCCGGTATGCCGAGGATTAAGGCAATAAGATCATATTTGCGCCGTCGTTTTGAGTTAAAAAATGATAATGAGCTGATGTCATCAAACGATATACCCCACATTGACGATCGGCGTTTTGTTATTGCCAAGCGTAACCTTGGGTTTATTCCCGATAAAAACGGAACGTACTATGACTTGTATAATATGCCGCAAAATCAGGTTGTTGAGTTTGAAAGCTGTCCGATAACCGCGCATAATTTGGATTATATCAACAAAGAAAATATTGCGACCAAAACTTTATGGCTGCAAGGAAATTGGACACCCGATCTGGTGGAAAAATTGAATAAATTCCGCAAAATAGACCAGCTTACCGTAGCAGTGAAGTTTAATTTCGGCGATGTTCAAACTTTGGACTTGTCCAAACTCAAAGGAGTTAAACGTTTAAGCCTTTCAAGTGTAAATTTACGGAAAATCAATAAAATAATCTTTCCTAAAGATATTGAGCGTTTGGAGATGGGGTCGGTGGATTTTTCGCTTATACCCGAGCTTGATTTCAGACATTGCTATAAACTGCGGCGGATTGAAATGCGTAATTCCGATTTGCGCAAAACAACAAGTCTTAAAATGCCGCCGATATTAGATGAGCTGGATTGCTCCTATGCTAAAGCCTCGCCCGAGATGGGAAAACGGTTGAACCGTCTGCAGACCATTTTGAAATATAAAGCCAAAATCCGCCAATCACTTAATATAAAGAAATGGCTTTCCCCCTTGCGTAACCGCATTAACAAAACTATCGGAATATAACCTGATTTTGATTATATTTTCATAGGATATCATACTTGTTTTTAATTTTTTTATCAATCATTCGGCGCGGCTTTAAACCGCGCCGTTTGGATTCATTGACATTTAAGCGCAATGTTTGTTATAAAACATTGCTTTTATGAGGCGGTGTAAGAGATAGTCAAGGTTCCCGAGTGCGAGCCGGGAGTAACTATTGATACATCCTCTATACTACAGTCTGAAGGGCGTACCTTAAAAGTATTAGGACTTCCGCTGTACTTAATTGCAAAATAGCAGAAATTACTATCATCACTTCCGCCAAAGATATTGGTAATACCATTAGTAACAGTCAATCCCCCGCAAGAATTTGTTATTCCTGTGCAAGCCGAAGGATTGGGGATATTAGCGGTAAAAGTACCAGCACTGTAATTTGTTAAAGTTAAATCCCCCTCATTATCATTGTATAATACTCCAGAGTCGTCATCATATCCCCAAGTCAGACTACCATCATAAGCCGGATTGATGGTAATAGTGCCGAGGCTTAAATCTTGGGTTTTGGTTAGGCTAACATCATGGGCGATTGTGGCGGTAACGGTCATTGTGGCGGAATTTCCGGCGTATGCACAATATGAGCCAAGTGCAACACCGGCAACGCCGAGCATTAAAATATAGTTTTTCATATTTAAACTTCCTTATCTATTGTTAACAAAAGAAAATCACCCCGACATACCGACGAGGTGATTGGAAGTTGTCAACTGTCTCAAATAACAGTGCAGGGTATTTGGTAAACCTTATTTCCCTGCCTTCCAACCATAATACGGTCAGAAGTAGTTTTATGTCTTTGCGGACAATTTGAGAGAGGTTGACACACCTCAAAGTGACTTTTC
>JAFUYI010000047.1 GCA_017470585.1 Alphaproteobacteria bacterium
ATCCTGAAACAAGTTCAGGACGACAATTGGGGAGTTCAGCTTCCCTCCTATGTCACGCCGCACTTGATGCGGCGTCTGTTTTTTGAGGTCCTGAAACAAGTTCAGGACGACAATTGGGTATGTTCGGGACGACAAGGGGGGGATAGACATATGGAGGAATGACGGAAAAAAAGGCAAAAAATTCCAAGGGTCTCCCGACCGTAAAGGGCATGTGCGTAAATTTCTGGAGATGCCTTGACGAAAGCAACCATGCGGTTGCTTTCGAGGCATGACGGCGGGAGGGACGGAAAAAAGAAAAAGAAAAAAGTGTAAATTTTTGCTTTACATTACTGATTTTTTATGTTAGCTTAATTTTGAAGTGAGCAAAAAGTCACTTTGAGGTGTTGAGACCTCTCATACAGTGTCTGACAAGACATAAAAATGCTTTCAACTATTCTATGGTTGGAAGGTAGGGAAATAAGGTTTACCAAATACCCTACACTGTTCTGTATGACAGTCTCAAACTTCCAACCACCTCGTCTGTATGTCGGGGTGGTTTTCTTTGTTAACAATAGATAAGGAAGTTTTTAAGATGAAAAATTATATTTTAATGTTCGGTGTTGCCGCGGTTTCCATAGGCTCATATTGCGCCTACGCGGGCAACTCGGCGACAATGACCGTTACAGCCACAATCGCACACGATGTGAGTTTGAGCGTTACTCAAGATATAGACCTTGGCACAATTACCATCAATCCAGCCTATATGGGGGATGATACGTATTGGAAATATAGCGAATCGGGGATAAGAAGTTACGGTGATCAAGGAGCAATTGTATCGGCTCCCAATATAACTGTCGGCACTTTTACCGCCAACATTCCCAATCCAACCGCCTGCAACAGTGGACATTGGTCTTGCGGGGGATTAAGCTTTGAGCCGTTTGGACTTTCTAATCTTTTTGGCGAAAGCGGCAATTCTAATGATTGCAATTTTGCCATCAAATACAGCGGGGAAGGAAATAATTTTAAGGTATATCCGTTCGAGTGTTATATAGAAGTTGTTTCTAAAACCACTCTCGGCTCGCATTCGGGGACTTTAACCATCTCTTACAATGCCGAATAATTATTTGATTAAAAAAAGTATCTCCGCGGATGTTTATCTGCGGAGATACTCTAAAAAAATCAAAATTTGCGCTGCATCTTTGTAATCAGCGATATTTTTTATATTACTGACGTGTCAGCGGTTTATATTTAATCGCATGAGGGTTGCAGGCATCTTCACCCAAGCGGGCTTTTTTATCCTTTTCATACTCCTCAAAATTGCCCTCAAACCAAACCACTTTGCTATTGCCCTCATAAGCTAAAATATGAGTAGCGAGGCGATCTAAAAACCAACGGTCGTGCGAGGTTACCAATACACATCCCGGATAGTTCATAATACCCTCTTCCAGTGAACGCAATGTATCAACATCCAAATCATTGGTAGGCTCATCAAGCAATATTACATTTGCACCCTTGCGCAACATCTTCGCCAAGTGAACGCGGTTACGTTCACCGCCCGAGAGCTGTCCGACTTTTTTCTGTTGGTCGGAACCCTTAAAATTAAACTGTCCGACATAAGCGCGGGACGGGAATTCTTTTTTGCCCAAAGTTATCATATCAAGCCCGTCGGAAATCTCTTCCCATATTGTTTTGTCGGGGTTTAATTCATCTCTGGTTTGGTCAACATAACCCAAATCAACGGTTTCGCCCAAACGAATAGTACCTGAATCGGGTTTTTCTTGTCCGGTGATCATCCGAAAGAGGGTAGTTTTGCCGGCACCGTTCGGACCGATTATGCCCACAATCGCCCCTCTGGGGATCTTAAAAGATAAATCATCAATAAGGAGTTTATCCCCATAGCCTTTGGTGATGTGTTCGGCCTCAATCACCAAATCGCCCAACCGTTCGGTCATCGGAATATTGATAGTGGCAGTAGTGATTTTTTCTTTTGCGGAGGCTTGCAAAAGCTCATCATAAGCGTTAATACGCGCTTTTGATTTGGCTTGTCTTGCTTTGGGATTTTTCTTAATCCACTCCAGTTCGTTGGCAAGCGTTCTTTGGCGGGAGGATTCCTCTTTTTCTTCCTGCTCAAGGCGTTCTTGTTTTTGTTCCAGCCATGATGAATAATTGCCCTCGTAAGGAATACCTTCTCCGCGGTCAAGCTCTAAAATCCATCCGGTTACATTATCCAGAAAATACCGGTCGTGAGTTACCATAACCACGGTTCCGTGATAGTTTTGCAAGTGCTTTTCCAGCCATGCCACCGATTCGGCATCCAAATGGTTGGTCGGCTCATCTAAAAGCAACATATCGGGTTTAGATAACAACAACCGGCACAAAGCGACCCGACGTTTTTCTCCGCCCGAGAGTTTGGTTACATCGGATGTTGCTTCCGGACAGCGCAGGGCATCCATGGCGATTTTAACATTTCTTTCCAAATCCCAGCCGTTACAGGCATCAATTTTTTCCTGCAAATCCGCCTGCTCTTCAATAAGGGCGTTCATTTCCTCATCGCTCATCGGTTCGGCAAAACGTGCTGACACTTCTTCAAAGCGGTTGAGCAAATCTTTTATTTCCCCCAGACCGTCAATAATATTTTCCATTACGTTCTTATTCGGGTCAAGTTTGGGTTCCTGTTCCAAATAGCCGACTTTTACTCCGTCTGCCGCCCACGCTTCGCCGTTAAAATCTTTATCAATTCCCGCCATAATCTTCAAAAGGGTTGATTTTCCGGCACCGTTTACGCCCAAAACACCGATTTTGGCTCCCGGTAAAAACGATAAAGTTATATCCTTGAATAATTCCTTTCCGCCGGGAAATACCTTGGTTAAATTCTGCATAACATAAACATATTGATATGACGCCATAATGGTGTTTACTCCTTAACTTTTGATTTTAATTTCAATTAACGTTTTTTGTTGCTGATATGCCCGATACCGGAATCCGTGTTGTTACCGAACTCGGAAGCTCGCACGGCCGAAGACGGCAAAGGCGCAGCCGAGGTCGGAACATTGCGCGGCAGTGTTGCGGCCGCTCTCATATCCAAAGACTTTCCGTCCTCACTGCGGGCAGCTTTTTTGCGCCCCTGACTGCGTTTTTTGGCGCGGTTATAAATTTCCACCGCATCTTGGCGGTTGACATTTTCATCATCTTTAAGAAGAGTTGCATCGTAAGCGTGCCGCGGATAATAAACCTTGCCGTCATACATTTTAATTGTGCCGTCGCCATATAAGACGGTTTTAAAAATCTTCTGCTCATTGAAACGGGCGTTAATCTCATTGCAGTTGAACAAGCCGTCTGCCTGTTTGGATAAAAAAGCATCGGCTTTGGCAGTATTATAGGCAATCATACCTTCTTCCTGGCTTTTGTCGCTTACGGCTTTGGTTACCAAAATCGCCCGCGCCAACATTTCAAAAGTGGCGTATTTCGGAGCTCCGCATGCCATACCGGTACCCGATACCGTGCCTAAAGCTTTCATCTCCTCGATATAGCTGGGGGTAATGCTTGATTGCGCCCGAACCGAAGTACCGAAAATTATACCGATTGCCGCCATTGCCCAAAATTTATTCATCATCGCTCCCCTATGTATCGGAACCGATTATAGTAAAAAGATTTTTTATTTGCAACCTATTTTTTTGTATCAGAAAAATTTTGCATTTTTTTGCTTTACATTAATGATTTTTTATGCTAGGTTAATTTTGAAGTGAGCGAAAAGTCACTTTGAGGTGTGGTAACCTCTTGTTAGGTGTCCTGTAAGACATAAAATAACTTCTAACCGTATTATGGTTGGAAGGTCGGGAAATATAAAGAATACTCGGCACTGTTCCTAACAACAGTTACCAACTTCCAACCACCTCGCGGGTTTGTATCCAACGGGTGGTTTTTCTTTATAACTTTAATAAAAGAAGGAAGTAAGTATTATGAAAAATTATATTTTATTGATTGGTGTTGCCGGTGTCGCACTTGGCTCATATTGCGCCTATGCCGGCAATTCCGCAACAATGACCGTTACTGCCACGATTGCTCATGATGTTAGTTTGAGTGTAACCAGAGCTTGGAACATCGGTACTATTACCATCAATCCATCTGAAGAGAGTGGTGATGCCCTCATCAATAAGGGGGATACGTCTTATTACGGATTGACTGGAGGCATTATATCTATAACCGGAACTCAAAACGGACGGTTTACCGCCAATCTTCCGGAATCTTGCCAATTAACACCAACTGATTGTTTAAATGTGCCTGATTTTATTACAGTCGGAGGAATTAGATCGGATTTTGGGGTCGGACATATTTCGGGAAGTACTTATGAAATATGGGGAGATATAACCTATGATTCTCTTCCGCAAGAAGGGGAATATTCTGCATCGCTTTTCATAGAATATATTACGAACTAAAAAAGTGCCGAGAGATTGGAACTTTTTGCTTTGCGCAACCTAGGAGGTCGTTCGTCCGAGCCTATCCCATCACTAAAAATAAAAAGGTGCCGAATGGCACCTTTTTATTTTTAGTGGCGGGAGTGACGAGGCTCGAACTCGCGACCTCCTGCGTGACAGGCAGGCGCTCTAACCAACTGAGCTACACCCCCGCAAATTCGTTTCCCTTATAAACAATATTTTTTTATTTGGCAAGAACTTTTTTCACTTTTTTAAAAAAAAATTTAAAATTAACATAAACCTAATTTTTTACTGGTATTTTTTTTGCAATGTGCTAAAGTGCGGACTTGAGTTTTATAACAAAGTAAAGGTGTTATTTTGCTTCAACAACTGATACAACAGGCGTTTGCGAGTTTTAAGACCAAACAATGCTGGACGGCATTCGGTTTGGCATTTGTTACATCTTTGCTGTTGATATTTGCTCTTTCGCTGATGTTTTCCACAGAAGAAAAATATGCCGCGGCGGAATTTTTGCCGCAACAAGCGGAATTTGCCTCAAATGAGGTTGTGGAAAACTTCGATTCTCCGGAAATTACCGAACCGGAGGACAACCATATTCATGTTGTTAAAATAAGTTCCGGTGATACTTTGCTTAAAGTGCTTACCCGCGTAGGGTTGAGTTATAGTGAGGCTAACAAAGTGTTCTTGGCAACAAAAAAGGTATTCAACCCTAAAGATTTGCGAGTCGGGCAAAAATTTGAAATTGAAACCGAGCTTACCGACAACGGTTTAGTGGTTAAATCTCTTGATTCAACGATTCGCACCGGACAATATCTCCATGTTGCACTTAATGATAATGACACTTACTCCGCCAAGCTTTCCAAGGATGAGCTTATTGAAGAGTTGAAATCCGTCAGCGGTAAAGTAAACGGCACCCTATCGCTTGCCATGAACCGCAACGGTGTTCCCAACCGCATTACCGCCAATTTTATCAGCATTTTTTCCCAAGGGGTTAATTTTCGCCGTGATTTAAAAAAAGGCGATTCCTATGAAATTGTTTATGAAAACTATTTAACTCCGGACGGCAAAACCGTCAAACACGGCAATATTGTTTATGCTGCTCTCAATCTCGGCAAAAACAAAATGGAGCTCTACCGCTTCAAGGATTCTACCGGACATATTGATTATTATACCCCAAAGGGTTTAACCTTAAAAAAGAATACATTAAGCCGCCGTCCCATGGCTTATCAATCAAACCGTATTTCTTCTTATTTCGGTCCGCGCCGTCATCCCATCTACAAGGACAAACGCGTTCATTGGGGGGTCGATTATCCTGCCCCCAAAGGCAGTGCAATTTATGCCGGAGGGGACGGAACGGTTGAAGTTGCTCAATACAAGAGCGGTTACGGCAATTATGTGCGCATCCGTCATAACGGCGAATATTCCACCGCTTACGGACACATGAACGGATTTGCCAAAGGTATTCGTGCGGGAAGCAAAGTAAAGCAAGGGCAAGTTATCGGATATGTCGGTTCAACCGGACGTTCTACGGGACCTCATTTGCACTATGAGGTTATCCGTAACGGCAAACGTGTCAATCCCTTAACAATTAAAGCAACCGCTTCGCAGAATCTGCAAGGTAAGAATTTAAGCAATTTCAAACGTGAGATGGCAAAACTCAATTCTACCCGCCAGAAGATGCTCGCCGCCAAAAATAAAGAAGAAAAATTGGCGCAAAAACCCGCTACCAAGCTCTGAATTTTGTCTTATCAACACCGTTGACGGTTTTTATGTCGGGATTTTTTAATATCTCGGGCAACTCCAGACTGCGGAATACGCTCCGCGGGTCAGCGTTGTTTACAAACGCCGTAATATTGCCTTTAGCACTTTGAATAAAACGCCGAGAGGCGATTTTCCAAATTTCGGTAGCAAGCATTTTATCTTCATTGCTTAAATCGGCGGCATCAAGTCCCAATTCAATCAATTTCTTTCCGCAAGGCGTTTGGTCAATCATTGTCGCCGAAGGGTGAGCGGCAACATACTCCAACGCCGCAATTTTGTTGGCATTGCTTTTCAAATAACTTATTGAATACAAAACCACACTGTCGGGGCGGCTTGTTACATCCTCACAATTTGCAATGTCGGTTGCTTTTTGATAATCAATCAATTTTTCTTATCTCCAACTTATTGTCTTTAACACTGATTTCCGCCGTGTCATTATCGGAAATTTCACCGGCAAGGATTTTCAAAGCCAACTGATTTTCCACCTGATTTTTGAGAAGTCTTTTAAGCGGACGCGCTCCGAATACTTCATCAAATCCGTTTTCGGCGATGAACCGCAAACCGTCCTGATTGCAGCAAAGCTTGATGTTTCTTTCTTTCAAACGTTTTTCAATATTATTCAGACCGATAGCGGCAATCTTTTTAATATCATCACGGCTTAATTTATCAAATACGGTAATCTCATCGATTCGGTTGATAAACTCGGGGCGAAATGCCGACTTTAAGACTTGCAGCACTTCATCTTTACTGCCGCCGTTCATCAAAATATCCGAGCCTAAATTGGAAGTCATAATGATGATGGTGTTCTTGAAATCAACCGTATGCCCCTTGCTGTCGGTAAGTCTCCCGTCATCTAAAACCTGCAGCAGAATATTAAATACGTCCGGATGGGCTTTTTCGATTTCATCAAATAAAATAACCTGATAGGGACGACGGCGCACCGCTTCGGTCAAGGCTCCGCCTTCTTCGTAGCCGACATATCCCGGAGGTGAGCCGATAAGCCTTGCTACAGCGTGCTTTTCCATATATTCGGACATATCAATCCGCAGCATCGCATTTTCATCGTTAAACAGAAACTCCGCCAAAGCCTTGCTTAACTCGGTTTTGCCTACACCGGTCGGTCCCATGAATAAAAACGAACCGATGGGCTGTTTCGGATCGCTTATGCCGGCACGCGAGCGGCGAACAGCATTGGAAACCGCTTTGATAGCATCATTTTGCCCGATAACACGCCGCATCAAAAACTCTTCCATGTGCAGGAGCTTTTCTTTTTCTCCCTCAAGCATTTTATCAACCGGAATCCCTGTCCACTTTGAAACCACTTCGGCAATCAAAGCCTCGGTTACTGCCTGCTCGGAAGTGCTTTTTTGCTTTTTAACAATATCTTCCAATTCGCCAATTCTTTTCTCAAGCTGGGGAATAGTGCCGTATTGCAGTTCTCCGGCACGTTCAAAGGCTCCGTTTCGTTGGGCGATAAGCACTTCACTGCGGGCTTTATCCAGTTTTTCTTTTTCCGTGGTTAGATCTGCTAAAACCTGCTTTCCTGCCTGCCATTTAGCGGATAGGACAGAGGCTTTTTCATCCTCATCGGCAATTTCTTTTTCAATCTCCGTCAGGCGTTTTTGCGAGGCCGTGTCTTTTTCTTTTTTCAAAGCTTCGCGCTCAATTTTAAGCTGTAAAATTTTGCGGTCGAGGGTATCCAGTTCTTCGGGTTTGGAATCAAGAGCCATTTTCAAGGAAGCGGCGGCCTCATCCATCAGGTCAATCGCTTTATCGGGCAGAAAACGGTCGGTAATATAGCGGTTAGATAAGTTAACCGCGGCAATAATGGCACTATCGGCAATTCTAACCCCATGGTGAAGTTCAAATTTTTCTTTTATTCCGCGCAGTATTGATATACTTTCTTCAATTCCCGGCTCGGCTACAAATACCGGTTGGAAACGTCTTGCTAAAGCGGCATCTTTTTCAACATATTTTTTGTATTCCGATAAGGTTGTTGCGCCCAGACAATGCAGTTCGCCGCGTGCCAACGCCGGTTTTAAGAGATTGGAAGCATCCATTGAACCTTCACTGCCACCGGCACCTACTATTGTGTGCATTTCATCAATAAAAAGAATTATCCCGCCATTGGCCGCTTCAACATCTTTTAACACGGCTTTTAAACGTTCTTCAAACTCACCGCGGAATTTGGCACCGGCTATCAAAGCTCCCATATCAAGAGCCAAAAGCCGTTTATGTTTTAGGCTTTCCGGAACATCGTTATTGATAATTCGCATTGCCAAACCTTCAACAATCGCGGTTTTGCCGACACCTGGCTCTCCGATTAAAACCGGATTATTTTTGGTTCTGCGCGACAGAACTTGAATTGTCCGCCGGATTTCGGTATCTCTTCCGATAACCGGATCAAGCTTGCCGTTCTTGGCTCTTTCAGTCAGGTCTATTGCATATTTTTTTAGGGCTTGAAAGTTGTCTTCGGCATTTTCGGAATCGGCCAATCGTCCCTGCCGGTATGCTTTAATTGCCGTATTTAGTTTTTGAGGACTTACACCGTTATTTTGCAAAAGATCAAAGGCCTTTGATCCTGCCTCAACGCTTAAAGCCTGAAGCAGACGCTCAACTGTTACGAATTTATCGTTAGCTTCGCGGGCAATTTGCTCGGCTCTTAAAATCACTGCCGAAAAATCCTGTGCGGCAACGGTTTGAACATTGCCCGAAACTTGCGGCAGTTTGGCAATTTCTTCATCAACCTTGATTTTAAGACCGGAGGGATTTCCTCCCGCATCCTCAAGCAATTTTTCAATCACTGTGTCTTTGCAATCAAGCAACGCATATAAAATAAAAAGCGAAGTGATGAATTGCCGATGTCCGGCAACAGCCGTATCTGCGGCTGTTTTAAGCACTTCCTGCGATTTGGTTGTAAAATTTTGTAAGTCCATCGTTATCATCTCCTGCTTTTTATATAGGAAATCAAAAAGTGCAAAATCAAGATATTTATAAAAAAAATAACCCTGCATTGCAGGGTCAAATTTTAACAGATTTTGGGACTTATGGCGTGGAGTTTTTCAAAAAAATCCCGTTCAGCCTCCCGTTGAGCTTTTTCTTTAAGGACCTGACAGCGTACGGCATAGATGCGGGCGCAGACAAAAAAATAACTCATAACCGCAAGCATTGCCAACAGTACGAATTGCTGTCCGCAATATCCCAGTCCCACAGCATAGAATTCCGCGACTGTTGCCAAGGCAAACACCGCGCACAATAATGAATTTTTTACTTGGAGTTTTTTAAACTCGCGTAACTTTTGATTTTTTTCCATATTCAATAATTTTAAGTCTAAATAATTGCAATCAGTTGCCCCAATATACGGATATTTTTTTTAAAAGCAAGCACTTTTTTATTTTTTTTGCAAATTTTTAAGTCATCTTTGACAAGTGCGATTTTATTTGTTATATTTTTCTTGAAACGGAAACAGTCCGTTTTGGAGTTTTTTAAACTTCCTGTTCGGCGTTCGGGATGAACGTCTTTTTTCGCTCTGTTTCATTTCACTAAAATATAAAAAGCCTCCATTTTGAAAAGGAGGCTTTTTTAATTTTTTTATGAAACTCGCTTTTATCAGCTCGGTGTGTAGGAAATTTCTATCTCAAAATTGTAAGTTCTGGGCGGTATCCCCTGATAAAACCAACAGTCATAGGGATAAACATTAAATCGGTTAGAAGTTCCGCTATATGCAATAAACATATCACAATAACTATTTTCAGGATCGCCAAAATAAATCGTATTTGTTACTTCCAGTCCTCCGCAAGTTGTAGCTCCGGTACAAGCGGAAGGATTAGGGATATTGGCGGTGAAAGTACCGGGGGTAGCATTAGTAGCTCTTGTTATCAATCCGCTGTAGCTTGAAACAACACCGGTTGAGGTGTAGACGATATCGCCGTCGGTATCATCTGCAGGATTTATAGTAATGGTACCCATATTTAAATCGGTAACATTGCCAAGGCTCACATCGTGTTCAATGGTTGCGGTAACGGTCATCGTGGCGGAATTGCCGGCGTATGCGGCATAAGTGCCTAATGCAACGCCCGCAACGCCGAGCATTAAAATATATTTGTTCATATTAAAAACTTCCTTTTTTTATTAACGTTATAAAAAACAAACCACCTCGACGAACAGACGAGGTGGTTGGAAGTTGATGACTGTCTCAAAGAACAGTGCGAAGTATTTGGAAATTCCTTATTTCTTCGCCTTCCAACCATAATAGCAGGAAGAATTTTAACGTTTTTCTAAAACGCTTTGAGAGAGGTCATCACACCTCAAAGTGACTTTTCATTCACTTCAATTTTTACCCTAGCATAAAAAATCTTTTATGTAAAGCAAAATTTTACACTTTTTTCTTTTCCTTTTTTTGCCTTACTCCTGCCGTCATTCCTCGAAAGCAACTCTAGGTTGTTTTCGTCAAGGCATCTCCTGAAATTTACGCTCCGTTCCTTGTGGTCGGGAGACCCTTTGAGTTTTTTGCCTCTTTTTTCCGTCATTCCTCCTTATGTCTATCCCCCAATTGTCGTCCTGAACACCCCGATTGTCGTCCTGAATAACCAAATTGTCGTCCTGAACTTGTTTCAGGACCTCAAAAAATAGATGCTGAAACAAGTTCAGCAAGACAAGCGGGGACTTGATGTCAAAAGCCCCCATGATACGCAGAACAACGTTCCGTGCAAGGGATGACGAGGAGAGAGAAAGAGTTCCTCTCTACGTCATGCCTCATCAAGGCTCCTTGCCTCGATGTCAAGGCATCTCCTGAAATTTAGGCGCATTATACCTTACGGTCAAAAGCACCTCGCACGGAGCTTTGCTTCATATGAGTGATAACGAGTCGTTTATTTCCTATTTCTGCAGTGTTTTATTTTTTCTTGACAGGCGAAGTTTATGCAGTTTTTCGGCGATGGTGTCGCATTTATATTCTTTTGCCAATTTTTCCAAAAACTCTAAAAGTTCTGTTTCGTTCGGATCTAAATCTTCATAATGTGATATAATAAAATCGCTGAATATCTTTGCGTTTTCCTCAAATACTTTTCCCATTTCTAAATGATTCCATTACCTGCTTATCAATTATATATAATCTATATAAGATCGCCTTTATATTGTCAAGCATTATTTTATTATAATATCATTGCACAACTCTCGGTTGTGCCGTTTTCTCCGCCCTCGCCCATAAAAAACGGAGAAGAATTTTATTCTTCTCCGTTTTCTCATCATAATCAAACATCTCCGCAGCTCTTAAATCCGTAATAATCGTATGGACCGGCTACCACATAATCTATCAGGTTTATCATCACGCTTTCTAACG
>JAFUYI010000048.1 GCA_017470585.1 Alphaproteobacteria bacterium
CACAATTCGCGGACTATTTTTAAGATGCTTCTCAGAGCCTTTGTCTTGACTGACAGGGCATTTGAGACGCGAACCATAAAAAATTAACAGATTGATTTTTCATAATTATTTGGTTTGGTCTGTCCATACCAAAAGTATCTATTTTTCTATTTTTTTATGAAAAAAGGCGACCAGACCAAAAAGATACCTGACCATACCATTTTGAAAATCGGCAACAACAAAAAACGAAGAAAGAGGCAAAAGCCCTAAAAACAAGGGGTTTTGAGGGGTATAAATTTAAAATCGGAATTTGAAAAATTTAAAACAAAAAAAAGGAATGACAAGTATCATTCCTTTTTAATGGTGGATCCTGCCTGACTCGAACAGGCGACCAGACCGTTATGAGCGGCCCGCTCTAACCAACTGAGCTAAGGATCCGGCATATCGATTCTTTTTCATCAATCGGGAGGAAACATATTGCAAATATACTCATAAGTCAAGTATTTTTTAGAAGAAGTGTAAAAAAATCTTACAAAAAATTTTTTTGCTTGATTTTTCTTTTTTTCTATGTTAGGTTAGCTTTGAAACGAGGAGAATCCCGTTTTGAGGTCGGAAAGCCTCTCATCCAGCGTTTTTAAGAAAAACGTAAAAAATTCTTCCTGCTTTTATGGTTGGAAGGTGAGGAAATAAGGCTTGTCCAAATACTTCACACTGAACTGGATGTCAGTTTTCCGCTTCCAACCACCTCGCAGAGTACATCTCCAAGAGGTGGTTTTCTTTTTGAAACTAAAAAGCATAAAAGGGAAGTGAAAAAATGAACAAATATATTTTAATGCTCGGCGTTACCGGAATCGTGTTAGGCTCGTATGCTTCATACGCCTCCAATTCCGCCACCATGACCGTTACCGCCACAATCGCCCACGATGTGAGCCTAAACATCTTGACCAATCCAAATTTAGGTACCATTACTATAAATCCGGCAAGCAGCGGAGTAATTGATATAAGCTATAACAAAGATACCGGGGAGCCGGGTATTTATACGGACACTGTAGTTGATGCCGATTATGCTACAGCGGGGACATTTACCGCCAATATTCCTAATCCCGAAGCCTGCAATGGAGATCCTTATAATGATAATTGCAAAATACAAGGACAGGGAGTAATAGGCAATTGTCTCGGCAATTCGGGTGGTACTGATTGTATAATCGCCTTCAAATATACAGGAAGCTCAAATTTATTTAAGATAATACCCCTAGATTGCTGGGCTAATGATGCTTCTCGCGTTGTTCCCGGAACACATACCACCAGCATAACCATTTCCTATACTCCTGAGGCATAAAAACAAAAAAAGACCCGCAGCGGGCAATATACCTGCTGCGGGTTTTTAAGTTTATTTTCTACGGCAAACAAGCAACCGTTTTTTGCGGTCAAGCCATTCAAAGCCGGCTTTTTTCAGGCAGATAACCGCGTTTAAATGTCTGGTATCGGCATAAACTTCATCAAACAGCGCGGTTACTTTTTTTATCGCCTCCACACACTGCGAATGGCTTTTACGCCTTGCAAAACCTCCCAAATAAAAGCGGTTATCTTCATCGCTTTGATATACAAAAATTGAACCGATATAACCTTTTTTATCGTAAACATTCCAAAACAGGCTGTTTTGCAGAAGAGTTTCAAAACCGTTGACATCATCTAAATTTTCACGGTTTTGCTCAAAACATTGCTTGGCTCGTTGTTCGTCAAAAAAAAGACTGTTTTTTTCAACCATTATAATCATTTTTCTACCCCAATGTTTTGGTTTTGGTCTTAACTCGTTTCAGCTCCAAACGCTTAATTCCGAATTGCTGCCCGCGAAGAGCGGTGAAAATTCTTATTTGCAGCTGTTTGAAATGCCGCAAACCGCAAAGGTTAAACATTACACTGTTGCGGTTTTTATCAAACCACATCAACGCATTTTCATCTGTTTGCGAATTTCCCCATACCCCGCCGCTTTCCAAATCTTCGGAGTAAGCCCAAATCAAATAGCCTTTTGAACTTTTGAACACCCGTTTTAACTGGCGTTGCGCGGGGTTATCATCATAGGTAAGTTCAATATAAAAATCATTTTCTTTACCATAATCAAGCGTGATGATTAACGGCATTTTGGGAATTTTTACATTACTGTCAGAGCCGACATTGATAATATGCGCCAAATATTCGCAAGGCTGAAATTCCTCATCAAACAAAAGTCCCGAATATTCAGATAAAATCTTATTCTGCGATGCTGAATAAAAAGAATTATTTTTAGCCATTAACGCTCTGATATCCGGTTGGGCGCGGCGTTCAATCCATTCCGATTTTACATAATCAAAAATAAGGATTTTATTTTCATTCAAGCAGGGCAGCAAAAACCAAATTTCCGCCCGCGCTTCGGCAACATATCCGATAATTTCGCACTCGTTTATACGGCTTTCGTCAAGCGATGATAAAAACCCCGTTACATTATCCGCCAAGCCTGCCGTCGGTCTGGTCTGTCCGCTGTCAAGCAGATAGTATGCAAAAATGTTTTTGGCACGGTTATCCAAATAAAAAAGCTTATTATCAAATTTCAACACCCCGCCGAAAGAGGCACACCCGCCGCCGGTTGCTCCCGTGCGCTTGAAAGAAAGCGCATCGCCGGGATTGCCGCTGAAAGCAACCGAATATGAATCGGTAAAAGCAATAAGCATATTATTATAATAAACCAACGCCGTAACATCTCTGTCCAACTCCTGATATGCGGATTCGGTAACCAGATCGGGATCGGAGGTATCAAACGTAAAAATATCTGAAACCTTTGACCAATGAATCCGATTTTGCGAATTGGTTACAAGCCTTCCGTCATAAGCCGCCAAACATAATCCGCGGATAGTTCTTCCCTCGGCATCAACCGCATCTATTTCTTTTATCCTGTCAGAGGGAAGTTCCTGATCCATACATATCGCAACGTAAGGGTCAACTCCGTTTGTAAAAACAAACCAATCATAAAAACCGTTGGCAACGGTAATGGCGTTGGCGCAATCACAAACGCTTAAATCGTTTTTCAATTCCTGAAAATCACCGCTCGCAGGATTAAACAAATATAAATAACCCTTTATATCATCAACGGCATAAACAAAATGATAGGAAACGCGGTTCTGCACCGATTCCCACTGCTTGATAATCTTATGCGGACACTCGGCAACTTTTTTATTGCCGGCGGCGGTATAAATTCCGGTATTATTACCTTTTTCGGTATGGCGCAGCTCGACATTACGGCATTTCAGCGCGGATATTGCCTGCCGAATAGAAGTATCCTCCACGGGATTAACCGTGCGTATGCCGCAAAAATTCTGTATTGATAAATCCATTTTTTTCTCCTTAAAACTAAATTGCAGATAAAAAATATTCGCCTTATTAAAACAATATCCGCGGGGCAATTCTAATACCGTTTAAGCGCAAAAGATTGCCGTAAGCCTCTTCAAATTCGCGTTGGTACGGGCGGTAATTTTCATCCCCATCATCGGCAATCAAATAAACCATTGCTTTGGTATAAAGGCAGTGCATATAACAATCTTCCAATATCGGATCATCAGGTAGATTTACCACATCGGTAATATTTTCAAGATTATATTTTTCGTTGCCGCTCATATCTCTTGCTTTGCAATCGGTTACATAGCGGAACATAAAATTATATTCTTTATCCGGTGCCGGCCATAAATGCACAACCGCACCGTTATCGCCGTAATCAACCCAATAAACTTGCGGTTTTCCCTTTCTGTCGGTATCCAGCAAATCACCATCGGGAGGGGTGATTTTTTTAAGATACCATCCGGCGTTTTCAATCCACATTTCAACAATATCTCCTTTTGGGGCGGCAAAAGAGGCAGATGCAACCCTTTTACCCCCTTTTCTGATTCGAAAAGGAAAATCCGCCAGCCCGAAAATATAAGAATTTGCTTGTTTAACCGCTAATTTCACATTTTCTTCGACTTCGGCAAAACTTTCTTCCAGTACGACTGTTGACCATTTAAGATGCGCTACATCTTTGACTATTTTTTCAAAATTTCGCATTTTGATTTTCTCCTTAAAAAAATTAAATTAAAAAAAGCACCCTTGAGGGTGCGGAAAGGCTTTTTTCAAAATAAATATTAAAAAAAGCATTTTTTTCTTGCCATCAGCAAAAAATTTGTTATCATAATCCATAAGCAAATGAAAATTTGCAGAACCTTAAACGAGGTTCGGAGCTTTCAACGGCTTTCAAATTCATCGGCATTGGTAATGTCGTAAGTCTGTAGGCAAAACGCTTTTGCGGACACTTATCTGGGTATTATGCCCGGGAGCTTATGGTGTATGTCCAATAGGTTCGCCTTTAAAGACTATAAGAGTCATTTATGAATTTGTGATTGTTGAACTCCCGGACACCTCGCTCGAGGTGTCTGTTTTTTACTAAAAGGAGTTAATACCTATGAATAAAACTTTTTTAGCCCTACTCTTAATCGGCGTTTCATACACTGCCTATAACGCAGCCGCAGTATCCGAAAATTTTGAGATTTCCACCACCATTGACCACGAAATAGTTTTGGGCGTTATAAAAGCCGCAAGTGCCGATGCAAAAGTTTCGGTTGACCAAGACTTTCACGCCGGCACCATTGTTTTTGACCCCACACATAATAATAAAGACTTCTATGAAATTGAGTATGATGAAAATGGCTATACGTCATTTGTGCCCGGTATAACCTCGGTTAGTTCCGTCATTATCGGACAATTCAGTGCCGATATTGACAATCCGGCGAATTGCAACGGGACATCCCATATTTGCGGAGGATTGGCAGTAACAGAGCTTTTTGATGATGGAATATTTTATTGTGAAAGCTTCAAAATAAAATCAATCGGCAATAATAAATTCAAGGTATTTCCTTGGTACTGCGGTTTTCTTGGCATCCCGGCAGTCGGCAAATATCAAAACTCGCTTACAATTACCTACACACCGGGATAAATGGTAAATTTTCCTTTTTTCTTGATATTTATTTATAAAGAAATATTATAAATAATAACTCAAACCCAAAGGACATATTATAAAAATGAAAAAATTTATTTTTATTTTGAGCTTGTTTATATCTTTTAGCGCAAATGCCGGTGCAGATAAAGCCCAAGATGACAGCCAGATGACAAAAATCCGGCAAGAAACGGAAAAATACAAAAAGTATTGTTATGATAACGAGGCGTTTCCCAAAGGAATTGACAATTACAGTTTTTATAATAACGATATAAAAGAAGGGGAGTATCGGTATCATCAATGCCTAAAGAAAATCATTATTCAAAAAATACGTTCCTTTGCCTCAAACAAAGATGCAGAGAAAATGATTGAAAGCTTAAATAAAATTCAGAATGGAACATTAGATTATTATTGGACTTTATATAACATAGATGATTTCGGTGTTGCAGGAAGAATGCAAAACGATGCCGTTATGGGACGGCGTATGGAAGACATTCTCGAAGACACCATTCATTACCAGATTATATATGGAAATAATTAAGAATTTTTTTCTTATAGCATACGCTGATGTCGGCAATATCTTAAATCAGATTTTAGAAAACTGCTTTATTTGAATATTTCAAAAAACGAATATTAAAGTTATAATTTTTTGCCTTTATTTATACTTTGCGGGACACATTCCGTTACATTGTTTTGCGTTTTAATAATCCCCATATTGCGAGCAACCTCGCATTTTCCTTCCGCACAGCTGTCCAAGGCGGTTATCTGCTCAAATTCGGGCAGAAAATCTATTGTTCCAAGCAGCAGAAAACACAGAAAATATAAAATTATTTTGCCTTTTTTTATCTCCGACATACTGATTGCCGCCAAACCCAGCACCGCGGTATAAAATATATGCTCTACATCGGCAACATATAAATCATTATATTTTAAGGCGGTATAAACATAATGCACAATATCGGCGATAAAAAACAAAACCCATAAAAACCAAAATACTTTTTTCATTTTTTCCTCGAATCAAAAATTGCCGTACATAAGAACAACCGAGGGAATCCGGTGCAATAAATACGGCACTGCCAAAAACAAACCTATCCATAGCAACATTTCTATGGGAGCAGCTTTGGGATATTTTGTTTTAACAAAAAACAAAAGCGTTATTATCGCCAAAGAAAAAGAGAGAGATTTTCTTATTTCATCGGCTGTTTGCAATTCATCACCGCATTTTTTTAGATCAAAGGCAAAAAAATTCAAATTAAAAATTGTTCCCACAATAAACACGGCTAAAATACAATATGCGATTTTATCCGAAACTTCCAAAAATTTTATGCAGATTTTCTTTAATTTTTCCATTACCTTGTCTTTAATACAGATTAAACAATGGTAATATAGCGTATAATTATATCACTGTCAATGCGGCTTATAATATTCCCAACCACCCGATATAAAGCGGAAATAAAAATATCAATTTTGCTATCAGAGGATGATTGCGCATATTACTGGTACCTATTAAGAAAAACAGCACAAAAATTGTCAAGATATACTTTCCGCTTTGCAAATAAAGTTCTTGATTCTGGTAATTCCAGAGTCCGAGCGTTGATTCGCTTTTCCAAAGAGGTGAATCCTTTTCAGGCGGATTAAGTTGATCCCAAAGCAAAAGTGCAAAAACTGCCGCATCAAAAGCAACATACCATTTAAATTGCTGTAACAACTTAAATGTTTCCCGTATGCTCTGTCGCGCTGTTTGAATAATTGACTTTATTTTTACCATCATATCATCTCAAATTTGCATTTATCACAATTTTAATTTATAATAAAATTTTAAAAAGGCAAGAAAAAATATCTTGCCTTTTAAATCCCCAAAAAGCGAACGGGGAAATCCTGTTCGCTCGAACCATAAAAAATGAGCCGATTGTACTTCGGCTCATCAAAGTATTTTATTTCCCGTAACTTATGGCAACAAGGATAAGCAATATATAAAATATCACAATTCCCAATAACAGTTTTGCCACTGTTTTATCTGCTAAAAATTTAGTTAAAAGCGCGATTATAAACAGCGGGAGAATAAATAAAACACTTCCCAAAAACGATGTCCATATCATAATTGGATTAAATGCCCTATATTCGCTTATCGTTAAATATATCAC
>JAFUYI010000020.1 GCA_017470585.1 Alphaproteobacteria bacterium
AAAAGAGCTTGTGCGTGAGGTCAACGATGCCTTGAAGTCAAAACTTGCAAGCGGTGAAACTTTGACTGCGGGACAGCAGGCATTTATGCAAGAATATGCCGCCAATCACCCCGAAGTTGCCCCCGAAAACAACGTTGTAACGCCGGATTTAAGTGCAGACAATCAACAGCAAGCGGCAGTTACCACAAAATCGGGAGTGATTGTTGAATTTAACGACAAGGGCGGATTTACGGTTGTTCCTGAAACCGCAAACGATGAGATGACAGCAAAAGAGCTTGTGCGTGAGGTCAACGATGCTTTGAAGTCAAAACTTGCAAGCGGTGAAACTTTGACTGCAGGACAGCAGGCATTTATGCAAGAATATGCCGCCAATCACCCCGAAGTTGCCCCCGAAAACAACGTTGTAACGCCGGATTTAAGTGCTGACAACCAACAGCAAACGGCTGCAGCTCTTGATCCTGATGCTAAACCTGCCATGGGATTCAGGTTTGATGAAAAAAGCGGCACCATCACAACATTTTCCGGTGTATCATTTACTTTGGAAGAGGACGGCTCACCGATCTATTCGCAGGTTTATTCCGCAGAACAGGTAGCCCAAGCGGAAGCGGAGTTCTTCTCGGTGTTAAAAACAGAATACTCGGTAACAGGCGAAGTTAAACCGTCATATATGGCTTTTATGACCGACTATGCCAAAGATCATAATATAGAGCTTACTGTTGCCGCTCCGAATAACACTCCGAATAACGATTTGGCAGCCGCCGCAACGGTGAGTGCGAAACCTGATTTGACTGCATCGCAAAATCCTAACGGCGCAGCCGTTGCTGCGGCTGAACCGCCAGCCGCACCTAAAGTGCAACCGACGGCAAGAACCGCTGATGATGATCTTTATTACACACCAAAGAAAGGTGTTGCCGCTGCCAATCAAGGCGAAGCCGCGGCGACTTATGAAGACGCAGCGGGAGCCGGCTACCACGAAGGAGAGGTTGCTTCCCAACGCCGCATTTGGCAGTATAACGGCGTAAAAGGTCATTACAGCATGATTTATCACGAGAATCGCCCGCCGGAGCTTGATGTACGTTATTTAAATAATGTTCCCGAGCGTCTGGACATCCGCGGACACATTAACGCTACAATGATGTGGAATCAAGACGGCTCTTACCGCGAATACTTGGGCGGATTTATCCACGGCAATGACAATCAGACCGGACCGCAGGTTGACAGATTTTGCCGCAATGTTGAGGGCGGAGATGTGGTTTACCGTAACCTTATGCAACGTTTGGCAAACGGAAAAACCATAAACGATATTGAACAACAATGGATGACAAGTTTTGAAAAAGATATGAAAACCATTGGTTTGGGATATGTTGACGGCAGATTGCAGATTGTCCAAAATGCCGATGACTTGCGAGCTAAATGGTACGGAACCGAAAATTCGGAAGTTGCGGCGCAAAGAATAAATGCCCGCGCGAGCCAATATCAACAGCGTATCCGTACTCAAAGCACTTACTAGGCAGCATTTTGCCTTGCATTACAAACGGAGGAGAAGCTCTCCTCCGTTTTTTCTTTGCAAGGGAAGAGTTTTTTACCTTTAACTCAAAGATAGATTTAAAAAAACTGTTTTATAAAAAACAGGCAAAAATTTTTATTAAAAAAAGAAAAAATTTAACTTGCTTTTAAAATTTTTTTTACCTAAAATGAAAGACGGATGTGGAGCAATAAGCTTCTTAAATACTAGTTAAAAGGATGTTTGAGTGATGAATAAATATGTTCTTGTGATAGGATCGGTGATTTTATCATATGGGGCATCTGTGTGTTTTGCTGAAAATTCCGACACTATGAGTGTTTCGGCAACTATTGCGCATGACGCCAATGTTGCGGTGAATACTCATATGAAATTTGTTTTTACGATTGACCCGTCAATATCTTCCGGCACAATCAAAAGTTCCGACGGTAGTTCTTCCGCCGGGATTTTAGAGGCAAACAAAAGCGTTACCAGAGGCGTGTTTACTGCTTATGTTCCGGGAGTGAGTTTGACAGAAAAATTATCTTTTTCTCCATCCAGTGTAGCCAGTACCAGAGATCCAAATGTTACCATCGGCTCGCTGGATATTTCTTACAAATCGGGAAACCAATTTTATCTGGACGGAACATTGACATACAGTGCCGTTCCTTTGCGCGGAGAACACACTTTTGCTCCGATTACGATTACTTATAACCCGTAATTTTAATACCGCAAAAACCAAAACAGCCGCAAATTGCTTTACGGCTGTTTTTTGCTGTTTATGACTTTAACCTCCTGTGTAAGAGATAGTGATTGCTTTTGTTTTCGTATGCGTGCCGGCAACGGTTTCAGAGGGAGAGCGAAAAAAACACTGTGTCGGCACAACTTTAAATTTGTTTGAGCTGTCGTTGGCTATTGCAAAAACACAGTAGGTACCCGGTAAATACTCATCGGAAAAAATACCACCTACCGCAGTCGTCACCATCAAACTTCTACAATTCCAAGTGCCATCGCAAGCGGGCGGATTGGCAAGATTGGCGGTAAAAGTTCCCGGAGTCGCTGATGTTGCCGCAGTTATGGGACCGGATTTACTTTTAACCGTCCCATCCACGTTATAATAAACATAACCTTCATCATTACTTGCCGGATTTATGGTTATAGTGCCGATGTTTATATCGCCGGTTGTGGTCAAGCTTACATCGTGGGCGATTGTGGCAGTAACAGTCATTGTGGCAGAATTGCCCGCATAGGCGCAGTATGAGCCTATGGAAACTGCGGCAATGCCGAGTATTAAAATATAATTTTTCACCATCTAAACTTCCTTCTTTTATTAAAATTATAAAGAAAAACCACCTTTTGGCTCTTGAGAGCCGCGAGGTGGCTGGAAGTTCCAAACTATCTGATATAATAGTTCTGCATATTCTTTATATTTTGCAGACTTCCAGCCATAAAGCCGGACAAGCTAAATTACGTTTTAGCATAAACGATATCAGAGAGGTTTGGACACCTCAAAGCAAAAATCCTTTGCTTCGTTTATACGCTAGCAGAAAATCCGCTCCGTGTCAATGAAAAAATCATTTTCCCTGCATTTTTTCTTTCAATTCTGCAGGAATACGAATCGGGCGTTTGGTGTTGATACTTACATAAACAACTTTAACCTTGATAACCGCCAAAATATCATCACCGCGTTTTATTTCCTGATAAATAGTGCAGCTTGCTCCGCCCGACTCAAGTATGCGGCAGGAAACACTCAAAACATCATCTAAAACCGCCGAAGCTCTATAATCAATCTCGCAATGTCTGACCACAAAGCCGGCTTTTTCGCAAGCACTTAATTTATCCTGCTGTGTGAAGCCGACAGAACGCAGTAATTCCGTGCGCGCCCGTTCGGCAAATTTTAAGTAATTGGCATAATAGACTATGCCTCCGGCATCCGTATCTTCATAATAAACCCGTGCCGGAAAATAAAAAGTATCATCTTGCCATATACCGTTTGGTGCTTTTATGTCTGTCATTTTACCTCACTCAAACAAATCGTTTTGTTCGCTCATATTTACGGCATTTTTACGAAGCCTGGGAAGACCTAAATATTCGCAGCCCGAATCGGAAATCACCCTTCCCCGCGGTGTACGTTGCAAAAAACCGAGTTTTAACAAAAACGGTTCAACAACTTCTTCTATCGTATCGCGTTCTTCCGATAAGGCGGCCGCCAAAGTATCCGCCCCCACGGGACCCCCGCCGTAATTCTTGGCAATACAGGTGAGGTAACGTTTATCAAAAGCATCCAAGCCCAGTTTGTCAACATTCAAACGTCTTAAAGCCATATCGGCAATATCGGCACCGATTTGCTCCTGTGTGGCAACTTCGCCGAAGTCACGGACTCTGCGCAGCAATCTTCCGGCAACACGCGGAGTTCCTCTCGAACGGCAAGCAATTTCATAAGCTCCCTCTTCACTCATAGAAACATTGAGCAGCCTTGCTCCGCGCAAAACAATTTTCTTTAAGTCCTCCGGTGAATAAAAATCCAAACGAAGCGGAATCCCGAAACGATCCCTTAAAGGATTGGACAAAAGTCCGGACCGAGTCGTCGCCCCCACCAAGGTAAAAGGTTGTAAATCAATTTTAACCGAACGCGCCGAGGGACCCTCACCAATGATTAAATCCAGTTGGAAATCCTCCATTGCCGAATACAAAACTTCTTCAATCGCCGGATTAAGGCGGTGGATTTCATCAATAAACAAAACATCGTTGGCTTCCAAATTGGTCAATATTGCCGCCAAATCACCGGATTTAGAAATCATCGGTGCCGATGTTGCCTTGAAATTAACTCCCAACTCTTTGGCAACAATGGAGGCAAGCGTGGTTTTTCCCAATCCGGGAGGACCGAAAAGCAAAACATGATCCAATGCTTCATGGCGCATTTTAGCCGCTTCGATAAAGATTTTTAAGTTTTCGCAAACCTGTTTTTGCCCTACAAAATCGTCAAGCGATGTCGGACGCAGATTTACCGGAGCGTTGATTTCTTCGGGCAATTCATGAGGACTTACAATTCGATTTTCCATTTTTTATCAATCCTTTGCGGCAAATTCTTTTAAGGCAAGACGGATAAGTGCCGACACATCGGATTCGGGACTTTTATTTAATGCGGCAGTTACTGCCTGATAGGACTCAATTCGTTGATAGCCCAAATTCATAAGTGCCGAAATTGCATCTTCAATGCGGGCAGATATAACATCCTCGGAAATCGTATCCGGGGGTGTTTCATCATTTATCGCCGCGGCATAATCAGTTGTATCGGCACCAACCGGAAGACCGACAATTTTTCCCTTTAATTCGGTAACTATGCGAGCCGCCAATTTAGGTCCAACACCCGAAGCTCTTGCAAAAGAAGCTTTATCTTGTGCCGCGACTGCTTGAGAGAGTTGTAACGGTGATAAAACCGACAAAATGCTTAAACAAACCTTTGAACCTACCCCTTGAACTTTAGTCAAAGTTAAAAACCATTCTTTTTCCAAAGCCGAGCTGAAAGCAAAAAGACTTATATTATCTTCACGCACAACGGTTTCAATAAACAAGGTCGCTTCTTTGCCTTTGGTAAGCTTTGAGAGAGTCTTTGATGAGGCAAAAACCAAGTATCCTACTCCGTTGACATCAACGATGGCACAATCTTCCGTAAGGCTGTCAATAATTCCGCGTAATTTGGCTATCATTTTTCATCCCTTATCTTTTATCACTGTTACAAATTAAACAAAATTTTATTTATCCGCAAGCGTTTTTTCATTTAAATGTATATCCGCCAAAATTGATTTCGGTTACATAAAACTGCCGGCAAAGTCCGGCCCCCGGTCGGCCTCCGTAGAGGATTTTAGCGTGTTTTTCACCGCTTTCAACCGCGGTTTCAATTTCAAACCAATTGAATTTACCCGTTCCGCGCCAATCCATAACATACCCCTTAAAATAGGCAATATCCCCCGGCTTGAGAAGAGCTATCGCCCGTCTTACGGATGTGGTGGCAGGGATTACATGATTGTTGTTGATTTCATCATCATTTACAATCGGGTTGTCTTTATAGAGGTAATTATAAAAGAGAGCGCGTTCCTCATGAGAAAATTTTATTTTACGCCAATTATCATCAGCGGCGGTTTGCCCGTGAATGATTGAAACATCAACACTGGCCACGGCGTTATACAATTTCACCCCCTCGTTTGAGGCAGAATGGTACCAAGTGTTAAATATTCCGTCATTCCAATCAATAAAAACAACTCGACCGCTTACCTCGTATTCTTTGCGGAGGCGGTATTTTATGTCGTATCCGCCGATTTTAGCATCCTGCCAAGGCTGGTCGCCCAAATCCGTAAACTTCTCACCTCCGATGGCAGGATATATTCCGCTTTTTTGCCCCCATACGGCTTGATAAATCTCCTTTTTAGATAGAAAAAAGGCGATTACAGCGGCAATAATAATCTTGGCGTATTGTTTTTCGGTCATCTTCACTTATTTCAAAAATGTTGTTTCAACCGTATTCTAACCGATTATTGGGGAAAACAACACTTTTTTAATTGTTTATTAACAATATATAATTATTATGATGTTTACCTAGATAAAACTAGGAAAGAGTTGACTATATAGGAGATATCTCATGAATTTTAAGACTATGCTTTTGGCCACAGCAGCTGTTGCAGTATTTGCAAGCTCCGCTGACGCTAAAGATTTTACCGGCTCTTTGTTCTTGCCGTCGCAGGGTGAAGTTTTGTCCGACACCGGTATCGACTTTGACCGCACCAAAACCAAGGGCGGATTTGTTGAAGAAGATTTTTCGGCTTCCGAAGAATTAACCTACGGTGTAACCGACAATTTCTCGGTATATGGCGGTGTTGCAAACTATTTTGACTTTCCTAAAGTTACCGGCCGCGATTATAATAACGACCACAACTTCGCTTATGAGTTGGGCGCAAAATACAATCAGAACTTCGGTAATGTTTTGACACAATTCGGTTTGGGTTACAACACTTTCAAACCTGCCTCATGGTACGGTCATCGTTACTGGGATAACAATGAATGGGTAAAAGTTATCAATGCTGAAGCTCAAATCGGTTATGATATGGGTAACGGCTTTGTTCCGTATGCTACTTTTGAAGCTACATCCGTTGTTGATGCCAAAGACCGCGTAATGAATTATGCCGCTTTTGCCGGTGTTCACAAAACTTGCGACAAAGTTGCGATTGATACAGGATTGCGCTATGAGTTCAATACCGATGAGGGTGCCAACACCAACCAAGTTTATTGGCAGGCAGAAGCTGACTATTTCTTGAAAGACAATGTCGCTTTGGGTGTTCACGGCGATTACTATTTGGGCGGCTCTGACCTTTGGGGCGCAGCCACAAAATATGACTATACCATCGGCGCACAGCTGAAAGTATTGTTCTAATATAGAGATACAAACCAGACTCCTGCGGTTTTTATGACCGCAGGAGTTTTTTTAGCGTCGTTCTGCACCGCAAAGGACATTTTTTAGACACCACAATAACTGCAGGAGTAAGATTTTATCGAAAAATAAAAAAAAATAAAAAAATGTCTTGCCAAAAAGAAACTAACGGTTTATATTCCACAACAGATTGTTTATGGGTGCGTAGCTCAGTTGGCTAGAGCAACTGACTCTTAATCAGTGGGTCCAGGGTTCGAATCCCTGCGCGCCTACCAGACAGAGAAACCGTCCTTTTAAGGACGGTTTTTTTGTATATCGGGGCTTGGGATTCGAAGCTTGCGGGTTCGTTCAATTCCGACTAGGTCTCGCAAAATCGGCGATTGCCGATTTTTTAGCGGTGATAAACGCGATGATAACAACTTAACCGAGGATAAGGTTGCAATGTATAACGAGTTTGGGACACAAGATATTCCCTCCCGTCCGTTTATGCGAAAGGAACATAATGTTTTGCAGAAAAGAATCACAAAGGGCGGAGCGAAAAGCTCCGCTATTTTTGAAAATATGTGTTGACAATGCGACAATATTGTAGTATAAAATAAATATAATAACAAACGGGAAACAAAATGCCTATCAGATACACAGCAAAAGAGTGAATGGAGATATTGAAAAATGACGGATGGTATCTGGTTAGGACAAAAGGAAGTCATTATATTTTTCAGCATAGCGCGAAAAAAGGGAGTATTCCGATTCCAATGCACGGAAATGAAATTATAAAGCCGGGGACGGCGAATAATATTTTGAAACTGGCGGGACTGAATAAGTTCCGCTCCCAAAAGAAAGGATATTAAAATGAAATATTTAGCTTTATTTGAGTTTGTTCCGGGAGAAGAGGGGTTTAGCGTTTTATTTCCGGATATTCCGTTTGGCTGGACGACAGGCAGAAATTTTGACGAGGCTTATAAAAGGGCGGTTGAGGTCTTGGATATAAAGCTTTCGGATATGGAAATTGAAGGTCAGGAAATACCTTCGCCGCGCACCTTGGAGCAAATTCAAAAAGAGTGGGAAGATTGGGCGGAATGGGAAAAGGACGGCAATTTCTTGATTGTGCCGGTGCCTTATATTCCTGCTGCCAAGCCGGCTAAATATTCGATTTATATGGATAAATCGTTAATGGCGCGAATTGATGAGGTAACCGATAACCGTTCGGCGTTTTTATCCAAGGCTGCGGAGATGTTGCTTGATTATCATCCGGCGAGATAAAAAAAGCACATTGATTAAAAAAAGGGCAAAATTTTGCGGAAAATGTAGTATAGATTTTGTCATAATGCGATATTAGGCTCTTATGGGGATAATATCGCATTTTAATTTCTTCCTACAGGTGATTTTTCTTTATGTTTTCGGGCAGGGTTTCTAATCCTGCCCGATCAAAACAACTCCTGTCTGAAATCATCTTGTTTTATTATCTCTTCTCGGGCGTAAGGGGAAAGCCGGCCAATTCCCCTGCCCTTTTGGAAGGTTAGGCAATGTATTTGTGCATTTATAAACGCGGTAACAAATATTATTCGCAAGTTGTAAAGAAAGTTACCGAAAATTTTACGATAGTTAATGAAAAAATGGAAGCCGTAAAACTCGGATATAAGCAAAAGGTAGAAAGTTACGCGTTTAACGGCTGGGAAGATTTTAAGAAGATAAAGCACTATTTACGGGTAAATTACGGGTTGCGGATGTTCGTTGCCGATATTAAGGCAATCGATAAGACCTATCAAAAGTTTATTATTGAGTTGATGAAAAATCCGTTTTATGAGTTGATGCTTGCCGAACGGGATGAACAAAACGAGGTAGCGGAAGATGAAACCGGCAATGTGCGGCTTATAGAACTGCTTGATGTTTCGGACTGGTTTGAGGCACAAAAAGAATTTGGCTTTGAAAGCGACTTTTACAAAAACATTTTTACCGCGGAAGAGCTACCGCAATAGGAAAAAATGAGCGGATTATGTAATCAAGTGTTTTACAACGCTATGGATGGTTGTTGGTATGAAATAAAAATCAACAGCAATTACAATCCGCAACAGCCACGCGATGATAGAGGACGATGGACAACAGGGAAAAATAATCAGATGAGATATTATGTTGATGATGTTTTTGGTAGGGCTTATTCAAAATATAGTCATAGACCGGAAGAAGCAATAAAAAAGTTAATGGAAGAAAAACAAGGATTTGTTCCTGCAGCTATTTATAGAGAAGAAATAGGCGATATTGATTTCGTTTATGGTGACCCTGATATTGATACAGGGTATGGATTGGCTCATATTGCAAATAAGCACGGAAAAGACGTATTAGCACTTGTTCCTAATATTATTCGCACCGGAAATATTGATGACAGGCATCGTAAATTCGGGCGTTTATATATTATTTCCGGACAATATAAATCAATTATCCGTCTAGATTGGAATAATGAAGAAAGAAACTGGTTGGCGTCTGCTTTCTTGGAAGAAAAGAAAAAGCCCTAAAGAGGGCTTTTTAGAAAGATGAATGCGGCAAGTTTAATGCAAAACCGCACCTACGCATTGAAAGCCTACGTTTCAGTCGTCAAACAATGGGTGCTTTCACATTAAAAATATATCATTTTTTATAGAAAAAGTCAAGATAAATAAATAAAAACATCTAATTAGGATTTAACAATGGATAAGTTTGAGCTTTTATGCTTGCTTGAGGCAATAAGTAATTATGCCTACGATATTCACTATACCGCCAAAGGCAAGAATTTTTATGCCGACCATTTATTCAGTGAAAGACTGGCCGATGTAGATGTAAAAGACGATTTTATCGAAACACTTTATTTGGGTGAGAGTGAAGACGCGCCGGAAAGTGCGGATATTGCCCGCAAGGTTGCCGAACTTACACCGACGTTAAGCGAAAACACGCAAGATAACTTCAAAAAACTGCGAGAAATGATTGTAAGCGCACTTATCGGTATTGAAAACTATAAAGGCACAAAAGGCGAAGAAGATTTGCTGGGCAGTGTGGCGCATATATTGCAGCGTCATAACGGCTTATTGTATCGCCAGTTGACATACACACCGGAAGAAGTCCGCAACGATAATGAGGATTGGCGCGATATTGTTACACCAGCGGACACGGCGCAGACGCTTGAAAATGATAAGTGGATTACGATTAAACCGCACGGAGAAGAATCAGACGACTACCGCCGGCTAAAGCTAGAAGACGGTGAAAGCCCGAAAGAAGCGGTTGAGCGCGTGTATGGCAAGGGGCAAAAAGAACTTTTTAGAAAATCGGAATATGAATCCAAAAAGAAAGATGATAAAAAAGAGCCGAAAAAGGAAGATAAGGATGAAAAATATATTGATATATCAAAAAATAAATATTATAATGTGATGGAAATGGTTGAAAGTTATCGAGGAAAACCAGAAGGAACTTATGATTTATCTACTGGTAAAGGAAAGAATTATACTGATGGATATTGCATAAGCTTTCATCAAAATGAACCTGATGAAAATGGAAATTATAAAAGTCATTACGGTCGTTATACTTCTGAAGAATATGATAAATTGACTAATGATTTAGCAAATAAATATGATTTAGAGGTTAATGTGGGAGTCTTTGATAATGAACCCGAAGTAAGTTTTTGGACAAGAGATAAGAGTTTAGCTGTTGAGATTTCAAAAGAATTTAACCAACATTCTTATTTTGATGTTAAAAATATGAAAGTTAGAAAAAATAAAGATTACGACAAGACAAAAAATCCTATGCAAGGAGATTGATATGCGAGAAAATGTAAAAAAATATATAGAATGGAGTGATTCTATAGATGAACAATATCCTGATGAAGATGAGGAATATGAAGAAGCTTGTAAAGAATTAAATAAATTCCGTGATGATAATTTTTCAAAAGAAGATTGGTTAGAACTTATAAATATAACATCTAATCAAACAGCAAAAATATATTGGCAAAATAAAATGAAATCTATATATGGTTAAAATTGATTTAAACGATTTAATAAAAACTGATAAAGACAAGCGGCTAAGAGACCTTTTGTTTGAAATTAGTGAAGAATATTATGAAAAAGCCGATGAAGAACCAAGAATGGTTGAAGTAGTTGTGCTTGAAAAGACTGATAAGAAAAAATATTATACTTTTGATGCAAGAAAAGATGATGAAAAACAAAACTCCCTCCCGCTAGTGAATACGGCGGCAGGGAGTTTCAAGGCTGTCAATTCAGCTTATGATTATAATATAGCATTTATTGAAAGTTGTCAACTATAAAATAGTTTGTAGCCGTTCCGATTGGGCGGTTTTTGTTTGAGGGGAAAGTCATGGTGAAGGAAAAACGTGGAAAAAACGTGGAAAGTCTCAAGAATTTAGGAAAAAGCCGCAAATTTTCTAGTGAGTATCAGCCGACACCGGAAGCCAAAAAAAAAGGATGGCGCAAAGTAAAAGATTTTCGCGAAATGTGTTTGGCGTATTTGGATGCGCCGGATGATGAAACCGGCGAGCAAAATTTGGCAGCTATAATTAAAGCGCAAGGCAAAAAAGCCAAAAACGGCGATACAGCAGCGGCGACTTTCATCCGTGATACGGCAGGGCAAAAGCCGGTTGATAAAACCGCTCAAACCGATGCCGAGGGTAATGACATTATGCAACCGCCTGTTATCAACATATTGCCGGTAGAGGTTAAACATGACGACAATTCAAATGCCGAAACCGTTGCTATTTCTGTTGAACACAAACCGTCGGTATAAAGTTGCTTACGGCGGACGCGGAAGCGGCAAATCATACGGCTTTGCGGATGCTTGTTTATTAAAAGCACTGCAAAACAAAATCCGCGTATTATGTGCGCGACAGCTTCAGACATCAATCAAAGACTCGGTTCATAAGTTATTGTGCGACCGTATAACCGCTCACGGATTAGATGCTTGGTTTGACATAACGCAGCAGGCGATTCGGTGTAAAAACGGCTCCGAGTTCATATTCAAGGGCATACAAAACAACGTCAACGAAATTAAATCTATGGAGGGCATAGATATTTGTTGGGTTGAAGAAGCGCAATCGGTAAGCCGTGATAGTTGGGAAGTTCTAATCCCGACCATCCGTAAAGAGGGTTCGGAAATTTGGGTTACGTTCAACCCTGACCGCGAAGAAGATGCAACCTATCAAAGGTTCGTATTAAACGCGCCGGATGATTGTATAACGGTTCTGATGAATTATAACGATAATCCGTTCTTCCCGGATGTGTTACGCCGAGAAATGGAATATTGTAAGCGCGTTGATTATGGTATGTACGAGCATATTTGGCTTGGTAAGACCGTTATCAATACCGAAGCGCAGGTATATCATGACAAGTTTGAAGTAAAAGAGTTTATAACACCTGAAAATGTCACGCTTTATTATGGTGCCGACTGGGGATTTGCCAACGACCCTACCGCATTAATACGGTGTTTTATTAAAGACCGGTGTTTGTATATTGATTACGAAGCCGGTGGCGTTGGTGTTGAGTTTGAAGAAATACCGCCCTTGTTTGAAACGGTGCCGGAAGTGCGTAAGTGGAAAATCCGCGCTGATTGCGCAAGACCTGAAACAATAAGTTATGTCCGGCGACAAGGATTTGACATTGAAGCTTGTCCGAAATGGAAAGGAAGCGTTGAAGACGGCATTGCCTATATAAGGAGCTTTGAGCGCATATACGTTCATCCGCGTTGCAAGAATACATATAACGAGTTTAAGTTCTATTCCTATAAGCAAGACCGCGTTTCCGGTGATATACTGCCTATAGTGTTGGATAAAGACAATCACTATATGGATGCTTTGCGTTACGCATTAAACTCGTATATTCAAACCGATGTGTCTATTTTGGACGTACTATAAGTTGTAAAAATTAAAAAACGGCAGGCAAAATGCCAAAATTTACGCTTTTATACCTACCATAAGTTGAAATTGAGGTTTTTATGAGTAAAAAACAAAAAAGAATTTTGGAAAATTCGCTTACCGAGGCACTAGGGCTTGAACAATATGCCTATAATCCGGCGGCGAATAGTGCTTTGGTTAATCCGGCGAATTTAGGCTATAACATCTCATATAATTTGCTGACACTGTATCCGTACCCGTTATCTTATGCTTATAAGCAATACGGATTTTTGCAAACAGCGATAGACCAGCCGATTGAAGATGCTTTCCGCGGTGGTGTGGAGTTGGAAAGCGAAACGCTTGAAGCCGATGAGTTGGAACTGCTAAAGCAGACAATGGAAGATCATAACGACTGGGAGAACATTAAAGAGGCACAACGTTGGGCACGTTTGTTCGGCGGTGGTTTGTTAATTGCCAACACTTCGCAGGAAACAAACAAGCCGCTTAATAAAAAAGCACTTTATGGTGAAAAGCTCGATTTTATACCTTCTGACCGCTGGGAAAGCATAATGAGCGATCCGGAAGCGGGCGTGTTGTATAGTAATTTTATGTTTCACGGTAAAACGATTGATAAAAGCCGTGTTTGCTTGGCAATAGGCAAAAAAGCCCCGTATTATGTGCGGTTAAGGCTCCAAGGATGGGGCTTGTCGTTCTTTGAACAGACATTGCCGCCGTTGGTGCAGTACCTTAAAAGCCAAAATGTTATGCTTGAACTCTTGGACGAAAACAAGATTGATGTTTTGAAAATCAATCAACTTTCATCAATTCTGATGCAGAATGACGGTACGCAAAAGATTAAAAAGCGCGTTGATGTTGCCGCGCAAAACAAAAACTACAAATCTATGTTGGTAATGGATAAAGAGGACGACTACGTTCAAAAGCAATTATCCGTTGCCGGTATGGCTGAACTCTCAAAAGAAATCCGCGTTATGGTAGCGGCGTATTTGCGTCAACCGGTATCTAAAATTTGGGGTACGGGTTCAAGCGGCTTTTCGAGCGGCGAGGATGATTTAGAAAACTATAACGCCATGATTGAAAGCGAAATCCGCCCGCAATGCTTAAAAATGATTAAGTGGGTGGTTGATTTGCGCTGCCATCAGTTGTTCGGGCGCAAAGTGCCGGATTTGACAAGCAAATGGCAGCCGTTACGCGTTTTGACCGGCTTGGAAGAACAAGAAAAAGAAGACAAGATTTTCAACAATATTTTCGGTATGGTTGACCGTCAGTTGATGTTGCCAAGCGAGGCGATGGAATACTTAAAGCGCAAGGACATTATTACGATGGAAACGCGCGCCTTAAAGGGTGAAACCGATGAAGATTACTTAAATCGTGTTGAATTGGCAGGTGGTGCAAATGAAGTTTCTGAAACCGATAAGAGAAAATCGAGGTCAGGAGGAGTTGATAAGCCGAAAGATTAAGCAATTCTTTGATGACTTGCTGTTTGATTTTATGGAAGCGGTCTTAAAAAACAACCGGCTTGAAAATGCGCTTGGCTTGCGTGAGTTAATCCGGCGCGGCGATGTGGTGTTTGAAAGCGGTGTTTTTAGATTTGAGCATCGTATATCAAACAATGTCGCTAAAGAGATTGAGGCTTTGGGCGGTAAGTTCAGCCGCGCGCTAAAGGGCTATAAAATCGACATTAAGAAAATACCTCCGGTGTTGCAGCAGGCAATCGCTGAGGTTAAAATCAACAACGCCGACAAAGTCAAAAAAATTCAAGCCTACCTTGATAATCTGCAGGATACAAAGCAGTTTGCGCTTGATAGGCTTAAATTTGATGATGAGGTTATTAAAATCGGTGCTGATTTAGACCGGCAATTTAAGGAAGTAACAAAGCCGGTGTTAGAGATTGCGCCGAAAATGACGGAGTTTCAGAAGTCGGAGATTGCGAAAAACTACACAAACAATCTTGAGTATTACATTCGGAAGTGGACAGACCAAGAGATTGTGAAATTGCGCGAGGATATACAGCCGCTTGTTATGGCAGGTTACCGCACTGATAGTTTGGAAAAGATAATTTCCCGACATAAAGGTGTTTCGGAGCGCAAGGCGAAGTTTTTAGCACGGCAGGAAACCAGGCTGTTGGTGGCAGAATACACCAAGAACCGGATGAAGCAAGCCGGAATAAGCCGGTTTAGATGGCGTACCGTGTTAGACGGACGCGAGAGACCGGAGCACAAAGCGTTAAACGGGCAGATATTTGCGTTTGATGAATTGCCGATAATAGATGCTCGTACCGGCGAAAAAGGAATGCCGGGACAAGCGTTTAATTGCCGCTGTTGGGCTGAGGCGGTTATTGATTGGACACTATTAAATAACGATAAAACGGATGTTAATGGTTGTTTGCATGGTGATGACGGAAAGTTTAAAAGTAAAACAGCACATAAAAGTGTTGTAAATTTATCAAAAGAGGAATATAATCATGTTGTTCATGAGTTAAATAACAATCTTACTAAGAAAGAATTTAAATGGAAAAGAACAACAAGATATATCGGAAATTATGGATATGATGTCATAATTAACGACTTCAATGATTATAAGATTGTTGATAAATGGAGTATAGAGAATGCCGATAATTGATCGTAAAAACATAAAAACAGAAATAGGTCGTAAATATTACGATTTATTAGTAAAAGTTTGTGGCGATGAAACATATTTAATTGATCCTTTATTTACTCGAATTAAAGGCGACGAAAAACGGAAAAAAATGATAGATATAATCAATAAAGGTGTTACAGATATTCCGGATTTGATTGAAGCGTCATATAATGTAGCGCACGAATAATAATTGAGGAGGAATAAATGCAAATTGATTATTTATTCATGCGCCAAATGGTTAATGCAATGATAGCTAAAGACAGTCATTATATTAACATTGAGCCGTTGGCTATGGAATTACGCCCGCAATTCGCTACGCTTGATGATGAAGAATATATTGATAAGTTTTACGGTCATTTGTGGTTATTAAAAGATAACAGCGTTATTGAAGAAATGACGCTCGGTCAGCGTATGGGTATAAGTTACGCAACAAACCGCCATATTACAAGAACGGATTGTGTCATTCGATTAACAGCACAAGGTTATGATTTTGCCAAACTGCTTAATAAAAATGACGCATTGGATAAAATAAAAAAGATGTCGATTGCCTCGGTTTTGGTTTTATGTCAAAAAATGGCAGAAATTGGTGTCGAAAAGGCGTTTGGTGCAATTATTAAAAAGCTGCCGACAAGAGCGTAAAGGCTCTCCATTAAGCAGCTTATGTACATATATGTAACACATTTTTAGAAAAAAGTCAAGTAAAAAGTGAAAAATAGTTTTAGCTGTCCCGATGGGCGGTTTTTTTGTTATGAAAAATTTATAAAGGAAAGCCTATGCAATTACATAATGATATAAATTTTACCTTTGATGATACAAAAGTCGAAGGCAAGGGGCGGCATTTTGTATCGAGGTTTATTGAGCCGGGAGCCGTGAGTTATGGCAAAGCCGGCGTATTAAAAGTTACAAAAGAAGTTTTAGACAGGTTTATTCAATCTTTTGTCGGCTGTCCGATTGTTATTAAGCACCAAAACATCACCGATGACAACGCGGATGATAAACGCGTTGGCGTGGTGAATGGTGTTTGGTATGATGGAAAAGACGGCTGGTTTTATTGTGACGGTATTATTTGGAACAGTGAAGCTATAAAAAAGATTGAAAACGGTTGGACGGTCAGTTGCACATACGAAATGACCGATTCAACAGGGGAAAGCGGAGAGTGGCACAATATCCATTATGATGATGAACTCCTTGATGGCGTTTTTCTGCATTTGGCTATCGTTCCCAATCCTCGTTATGAAGATGCCACAATTAAATTTAACTCTAAAGATAGGGATAACGAAATGTTGTTAAAACTATTTAACGGTAAAAAAATCCAAAATTCTGATGAGGAGCAAGAAATGGATAAAAATGCACTAAAAAACAAATTGATGGAACACATCAACAAGGCAGTTAAGGGCAAAGGCGATATTGACGGCCAATCTGAAGAAGAATGGTATAAGGAAACAAACCGAATGCTTGACGAACTCGCTTATTCCGAATCCAAGGTACAAAAGTCTAATTCCGAAGATGAAGAAGACAAAAAGCCCGAGGATAAAGAAGACGAGGGAAAAAAAGAAAACAAATGCAAGAATAACGACACGCTTGCCGAATACACAAAAAGTAAGCCCCGCGTAATCAACGAGGACGAAAACGACAATAAAGACGATGATACCGATAAAAAGGATAATCGCAAGTCTAATTCTAAAGGTGAGTATGAAGAGCTTAACCGCTTGCATAATTCTTGCGAAAGCGCGCATCCGAAAAGCGATTATGTAAGCCAAAAAGAGCGCATTGAATTGGGTAATAAGTTATTTTAAGGAGAAATAAATATGGAATTGAATAAATTTGGTATAAGTCCCGAAGCCGGAGATGGTGTTTATGCTCCTCAACCGGCAAGAACTTTTAAGGTTGATAGTGCCGTTACAACCGCTTTCGGTCCGACAACCGCCTTGAAGTTGGCAGGCGTTGTCTCTAACGGTTTGCCGGTTGTTACTCCGATTACGGCTACAAGTGATGTTCCGTATTGTATAGCTGCGACATCATTGAGAGGCAATTCGTTCAACGGCGGCGACAAAATCAAAGCTTGGGTTTCTGATGAGGTTGTTTGGTTAAAAGCAAGTGCAGCCATCACGCAAGGTTCGAAGGTGTCGGCAGCAGTTGACGGCACTATTGCAGCCACTGGAGAAGGCGGCGTTGTTTTAGGGTATGCCGAAAGTTCGGCATCTGCAGCAGATGACTTGGTCGCGGTTCGTATTACAGCACCCTATGCGGTATTGTAATATATACATAAATTTGAATTTTGAGCCCTTGCGGAAATGCAACTTTCCACTGGCTAAAGATAGTGGCTTGCGTTTCTTGCGTGAGTCATGCCGCACTTGATGCGGCGTCCAGGTAAAACAATTTGCTTATTTATAGACCTTGATTGCCGGGTCAAGCCCGACATAAAAAGGAAAGGGTGTCGAACTTGTTTCGGAATCTTTTTTTGATCATCCTCTCTCGTCACCCCTCGCACGGAGCGTCGCTTCGTGCGTCATGGGGTCTCGTGATCACAATAAACGGCGCCTAAATTTCGGGAGATGCCTTGACCACCGGCTTTACAGCCGGTGGAGGCATGACGTAAAGG
>JAFUYI010000049.1 GCA_017470585.1 Alphaproteobacteria bacterium
GCAAAAAAAGGGAAAAGAAAAAAGTGCAAAATTTTGCTTTACATTAAAGATTTTTTATGCTAGGGTTGATTTGAAGTGAATGAAAAGTCACTTTGAGGTGTTCAGACCTCTTACACGATGTCCTATCAAGACAAAAAATTGCTTTCAACCGTATTTATTATGGTTGGAAGGTTTGGAAATAAGGCTTGCCAAATACCAAACACTGTTTCGTGTAACAGTCTGAAACTTCCAACCACCTCGCGGGTGATAACCCAACAGGTGGTTTCTTTTATAACGTTAATAAAAAAAGGAAGTTTAGATATGAATAAATATATTTTAATGCTCGGTGTTGCCGCGGTGTCCATAGGTTCATATTGCGCCTATGCCGGCAATTCGGCAACCATGACCGTAACAGCAACGATTGCCCACGATGTCAGCCTAAATGTTACCCAAGATGTGGAACTTGGCACTATCACCATAAATCCGGCTTATAACGGAAGGGACACAGATTGGAGTTACAGTGATTCGGGTATAGTTGATTACTATACTCAAGGAGCGATTGTTTCGGCGGATGATGCTACAGTAGGTACTTTTACCGCCAATATTCCTAATCCTTCGGGTTGTTCTTTGATATATTATGGTGAGTCCTGTAACGGATTGAGTTTTACAGACGGTGTTGTAGATTTCGGGGGAACAGGTAATGAATGCGGCTTTTTCATAAAACACGTCAGCGGGAATGCGTTTAGCGTTGTGCCATGGGGATGTGAGTTGCAAAATCCTGCGGCAACTACTGTGGGCGAACACAGCGGAACCATTGAAATTTCTTATTCGGCATCATAAAAACGGGGGCGTTTTACGCCCCCCATATCAATTTTATAGACTTAAAAATTTCTGACATTTTCATCGGGCATTTTTGCCAAGACTTTTTCCAAGTCGGGATTTTTATTTTGCGGTGCCATAACTTTTAAGACCACAATTTGGTCGCCAACGCCCTTAAAATTGTTCAAGCCTTTGCCTTTTAAGCGGAGCTTATCGCCGCTTCCGGCATACGGCGGAATTTTAAGAGCCACTGATCCGTCAATGGTCGGGACCACAATTTTGGCTCCCAAAACCGCCTCTTTCATACTTATCGGCAATTCCAAAATAACGTTCTGCCCATCAAGGCTGAAATAAGGGTGTTTGGCAACATTAAGCGTGATTAAAACATCGCCTGATTCGCCTCCCATGTGTCCGGGGTTGCCCAAGCCTTTAAGCCTGATGGTTTGCCCGTCAATCGTTCCGGCGGGGATTTTAACATTGATGTTTTTGGAATTTAAGGTAACCTGTTGTGTTCCGCCGCGCGCCGCAGTCAAGAAATCAATTTTCATGGTATAGGCAATGTCTTCGCCTTTGCGCGCCCGCGGACGGCGAGAAGAACCGCTGAAAGCAGAAAATATATCCTCCCCGAAAAGTGATGAAAAATCAAAATCGGCTCCCTTTCCTCCGGCAGAGGACGTATAACGAAATCCGTTTGCCCCTCCGAAAGGATTGCCTGAACTGTTAAATCCGCCTCCGAATCCGCTCCCGAATCCTGCTCCGAAACCGGTAGGTTTACCGTCAGAGTCAATCTCGTTATTATCATATTTGGCACGTTTGGTATCATCGCCCAAAATATCATAAGCCGCCGAAATTTCCTTGAATTTTTCGGCAGCCTGCGGATTATCCTTGTTTACATCCGGGTGGTATTTGCGGGCAAGTTTATGGTAAGCCGATTTAATTTCGGACTTGCCCGCAGTTTTTGTTACTCCCAATATCGCATATAAATCTTTTCCCATTATGATACTCTTTAAGACATTCTTCTACAGTATCTGATATAGGGTTTATTTTATGCGATTACAAGCGAACGCAATCAAATGTTACCCGACGGTAGTATCCGTGGTGGAGATTGATTTTGCGAAGTACTGCAGTGCGGTCGCCATGCTCGCGGCAGTAATGCGCCGCCAAAGGCATAAGTTCATCAACCCGTATATCGCGGTATTCATAAGTGATAAAGTTATCACTTTGTCCTTTTATTGCCACACGGCGAGCGAATGAGCGGTAATCATTTTCATTGACTTTAACATTTTTGTCAACCAACGGTGCTTTGATTACGGCACTTTCACTGATGCAGCTTGTATCCTGCTCAACGACATAATAACGAACCTGATTGGAAGTCTGCACGGAAGGAGTGACTACCTCACGCGAGGCAGCTACAGCCGGAGCAACCACAGCCGGAGCAACAATGGCGGCGGGAGCAGCTTTTGCGTTGCAGCCCAAAGCCAGAAAACGGTCACACTTGCCGTCATGGCAAGTTGCGCAGGTGCTGCAAGCACTCAAAAACATACTCAAACCTAAAGCTAACAAACCAAATTTTTTCATCTTTTTTTCCTTTTTCAAATTAGTTTGGCGAAAATTTAGCACTTTTTGACAAAAAAAGCAACCTTTTTAATCCAATAATTCATAAATTTCTTTTCCGGCGCGTTCCAAAATCTGCAAAACCTTGCGGTTTGTAGTGTCTTTGGTTCGGGTATTGCTCAATTTATTCATCATTCTCTGCAGTTTGCGGTTAAAATTTTCGTTTTCCCGCAGTTTTTCCACCTGCCGTAAGTTTTCTTCATCGTTAATTTTATAGTTGGAAACAGCTTTGATAACCGCTAAATACTGCGCCTCTTTGCTGGCGGAATACTGGGCGTTGACATCTCCCGCCGCAAGCATTGTTACTGCCATAATAACCGGTAATATTCTCATTTTTTCCTTACTCCCGAATTTTATGATTGTGTTTATTTTTAACCTTATTATAATGCAAAAAAAATAAAATGCTATTTAATTTTTGAGGGCATAACCATGAAAAAAACGATTTGGGCTTTGTTTGATAACCGTATGGGAAGTATCGGACAGGCGCGGGGTATTCTCCAAGAGCTTGAGGGAGAATATGATATTACGGAGAAAAAAATTGTCTATAACCGCTTTTCGGGATTGCCGAATTGCCTGCGCGGTTCGCATTTTTTAATCGGAGTTGATAAAAAAGCCTCCGATGACATTACAAAAGAGCCGTTTCCCGACATTGTTCTTTCCATCAGCCGCCGTACGGCACCGATTGCCCTGTGGATAAAACGCCGCTCACAAAATAAAACCAAAATCGTCCAGCTGATGTTTCCCGGTAATTACGGCTTGAAAAATATGGATTTGGTGATTGTTTCCGAACACGACCGCGGCAAATCAAATGCTAAAAATCTGTTTTATATCACCGGATGTCCGCACCGCATTAACGAAAAAACTTTAAGCGAGGCGCGCCAAAAATGGGAAAAAGAATTTTCTTCGCTTCCCCGCCCGCTTACTGCTGTTTTGGTCGGCGGTGCCATCAAAGGACACCCTTTCAGTAATGAAAATGCCGCTCTTTTAGGTGATTATATCGCCTCGGCAGTTAAAAAAAGCGGCGGTTCGATTTTAATTACTTCTTCGCGCCGAACCGGAAAAGCGGCGGAAGATATTATCATGGATAAAATAAAATCCGTTCCGGCATATACCTACCTTTGGGGAGAGAAAAAAGAAAATCCGATTATGGGTTTTTATGCACTTGCCGATCAGATAATTGTTACCGGCGATTCGGTATCTATGACCTGCGAAGCGTGCGGAACCGGAAGCAAAGTTATGGTGTTTACGGGCAAAAACTGGTTGACCAAAAAGCATTTAAGATTCGTGCAATCTCTGATTGACGGCGGTTATGCTATTGTCGCGCAAGGAGATACAAGAGATGATTTTACTCCCAAATCACGGCTTGAACCATCAATCGAAGCCGCCGAGGCTATCCGCAGACTTTAATAAAGATCGGTTTTGCGCGAAGCAACGGTTTTTTGGTACATCTTGCCGAAATAGGTGGTTTTATGCCAATCAAATGTGCGTAAATCAGCGGCAAAGCTCATAATTTCGCTTTGCCACATCCGCTCGGCAAACGGCTGATATAAGCGATTGAACATTTTTACCGGCCAGCGAAGAGGATTCCACCATGCGGCGTTATTGTAATCAATGAACACCGCCTTTCCTCCGGGAGCAAGTCCCGATAACACCTGATTTATAACCCGGCTTTTGGCGGGAAGCGGCAGTTCGTGAAGCAACATATAGCAGATTATGACATCATATTTTTCCAAAAACGGCTCAACGGCATCGCGGTTGATAAAATTCATATACGGATATAAAAAGCGGTATTTGCTGCGCAAGTTTCGCAGTTGTGTCATACTGACATCAACCACATCTATTTTACCGTAAACACCGACTTTTTGGGCAACCAAGCCCAGTTCGTCGCCGAAAACAGAGCCAATCTGCAAAACTTTTTGGTGCGGAGCAATCTCTTGCAGGCAGGCTTTTGAAAGCTTGGCACTGTTTCCCAAAGTCAAAATATTTTGCACCCACTGCCGGTCCAAAAATTTGCTCAAAACTTTGTTTTCATAAACAAAGCTGTAAAATTCGCGTTGATAAGGCGGGATTAGAGCCTGATGGGCGACAATTTTTCTTTTGCTCATAATTACTACCTCCAATCACCGCTTAATGCCTGCCAGCAGGCAAGAGAAGCCGCAACAGCGGTTTCGGCACGCAAAATTCTTTTTCCCAAAGTAACTGAACGGGCAAATGGACATTTTGCCAATAAATCAAGTTCTGTTGCAGCGAATCCGCCCTCGGGACCGACCAGAATCGCCGCCGGAGCATGGGCAGAAGAAAAAGCTTCGGCAATATTGTTACCCTGCAAAGTTTCATCCATATAATAAAGCTTGCGTTTTTCATCCCAAGAAGCAAGAACAGCCCCTAATTCCTGCGGGGGGCTTATCTGCGGAATATCCAAACGGCGGGATTGTTCGGCAGCTTCAATTGATTGGGCGCGCCAGCGATTGATTTTGATGTGATCGGATATGCCGTAGCGCATAATTACGGGCATAATTTTTCTTACCCCCAGTTCGGTTGCTTTTTCAACGACAAAGTCGGTGCGGTCTTTTTTCAACGGCGCAAATAAAAGCCATATATCGGGACAGAGGGCAAAATCTCTGCTTTTTTTGATAACCTCGGCAAAAACTTGTTTTTTGCCGTTTATTTCAAGCTTTGCTTCATATTCGCCGTCATATCCGTTGAAAAGAAGAATTTTATCCTCATTGCCAAGGCGCATAACATTTATCAAATAGCGTCTTTGCTCATCGTTAAACTCTGTTTTTAAGCCCTCTTCCAGTTTGTTTTCAACAAATAAACGGATTTTTGAAGTTTTCGGCAAATTGCCCTCCCTGAAATAAATTCTGCATAAATCGCTCAATCATCTTGAGTTAAGATGAAAATTATTATAACAGATGGTTAGTTAAGTTTTCGTTACAGGTACAAAAAATATGATTATAACTATTGACGGACCCGCCGCCGCGGGTAAAGGTACTTTAGCCGCCGCTTTGGCGGATAAGTTTGGATTGGCATATTTTGATACCGGAATGGTCTATCGTGCCGTAGGTTTGCAGATGTTGATGCAAAATATTGCGCTTGATAATGACAAACAGGCTCAAAAATTGGCAGAAGAATTAACCTTTCCTTTGATGATGAAATTATCCTCTCAAGCTCTTTTCCGCTCGCTTGAGGGATCAAGGGCGGCCTCATCGGTGGCGGCAATGCAGGGAGTAAGAAAAGCTCTTCTTAAAATGCAGCAGGATTTTTCCCTTTCGCCGGTTTTTGCCGACGGAAGTAAGGCCAAAGGGGCGATTTATGACGGCAGGGACACCGGAACGGTAATCTGCCCGCACGCCGATGTTAAGTTTTTCATTACTGCATCGCCCGAGATAAGGGCAATGCGCCGTTTTAAGGAATATCAAGACAAGGGACAAGCCGCCGATTATAATGAAGTTTTGGCGCAGACCAAGGCGCGTGATGAGCGGGATTTCAGCCGTGAAGGCTCTAAACCGGCAAAAGATGCGATTATGTTTGATACTTCGGATATGTCAATAGAAGAAGTATTTGCCAAAGCCTGCCGGATTATTGAAGAAAAACTTTGAGATAATATTTCCTCAAAACAGCCAACGGAGTCGCCATGTTACCACCTGAAAGTGACAGAATCGAGTATAAAGAGTGTTTAACCGATAATTTAGAGCGTGAAATTGTAGCTTTTCTGAATAATAAGGAAGGCGGAGAAATTTATATTGGTGTGAATAATAACGGTGATATTGTTGGAATTGAAAATTGCGATGCACTACAACTCAACATTAAAGACCGGATAAAGGACAAAATTGCACCGTCGGCACTGGGGCTTTATGATATTAAATGCCTCTCTATTGATGATAAGCAGATTATTAAAATTATCGTTGCCTCCGGTTCGGACAAGCCTTACTACATAAAAAGTAAAGGAATGTCCGAAAATGGGTGTTTTATGCGTATTGGCAGTGCAGTTCAATCAATGCCCGAGAGAATGATTGATGAATTATACGCAACAAGAGTTAGAAAATCTCTTGCTCGGATCGTTTCGCCGCGGCAGAAGTTATCTTTCGGACAGTTGGAAATCTATTATCGTGCTAAAGGTTATACTATAAACGACCAATTTGCCTATAATCTGGATTTATTAACGGAAGACGGTAAATTTAATTATGTGGCATTTTTGTGTGCTGATGAAAATTCTGTTTCCATTAAATTCGGAAAATATGCCTCACTTAATAAATGCGAGCTGATAGAAAATAAGGAATACGGCTACAATTCCATTATTAAGGCAACAGAATCTATTCTTGAAAAGCTGAATGTAGAAAATAAAAACTTTACGCAAATAACCGGCGGACAGCGTATTGACACACCGATGATAGATGAACGAGCCTTGCGCGAAGCGGTAATTAACGCAATTGTTCATAATGATTATTCGTATGGAAATCCCCCTGTTTTTGAAATGTATCCTGACCGTTTGGAAATCACATCAAACGGAGGTTTGGGATATTTCGGCACGGAAGAAGAGTTTTTCAGAGGACGATCTAATCCGAAAAACAGAGAGCTAATGCGCATATTTAAGGATTTAGGTTATGTTGAAGAAATGGGATCCGGTGTGCATCGTATTTTAGAAAAATATCCGAGAAATATTTTTGAGTTTTCCCGAAATTATATTACAGTAGCATTTCCATTTTCTACCCCAAGTAAGGGAGAAAGTTCGGTAGAAACTAGGAAAAAAACTAGGAAAAAAAATAGGGAAAAAAGTAAGGGAGAAACTAGGGAAAAAATTTTAAATTTAATGTTAAATAATCCTAAAGTCACTTCCGCTAATATTGCGGAAAAATTAGGTGTTACCTCTAAAGGGATTGAATGGCATATAAAAAATCTAAAAAAATCCGGGCAAATAAAGCGTGTCGGGTCAAACAAGGGCGGACACTGGGAAGTTATAAAAAAATAGTTTTGCTGTCCGTTGGTATTTTTTTCCTATGCTGTCATTATTTTGCCGCATATCTATTCTTTTATTCCTATTGATTTTGCCTTTTTATACCGGATTTAGTCCGATAATCATCTTCGGTTTATGTCGCTGCTTAATATTGATGGCATAAGGATGTAAAAAGGCAATAAAAAATTACAATAAGTCTTTACTTTATTTATTTTTTATGCTATAGAGAGAATCGAAGCAGATGAAAATCGCTTTGAGGTCTGAAAACCTCTTTCACGGTGTCAAAAATAAGACATTAAATTGCTTTCAACCGAATTATGGTTGGAAGGTCGGGGAATATAAAGAATACTCGGCACTGTTCCGTGAAACAGTTTTCAGCTTCCAACCACCTCGCGGCTCTAAAGAGCCAAAAGGTGGTTTCTTTATTATAACTTTAATAAAAAAAGGAAGTTTATAAATGAATAAATATATTTTAATGCTCGGCGTTGCCGGTGTCGCTCTTGGCTCTTACTGTGCCTATGCGGGCAATTCGGCAACAATGACCGTTACGGCAACGATTGCCCACGATGTGAGTTTGAAAGTTGAGCAAGATTTATCTTATAATTTGGTAATTGATCCGAGCATAAGTAACGGAAGTTTTAATTCTGCTACCGAAATTGCAACCGGAGGAGTTAAACCTATGCCTATTTCCAGTTATAATGTCGGTATTTTCACAGCAACAGTCGAATTTAAAGTTGATTGTTTCAGTGTATCACCAAGCAGTCTATCCAAGAATGAATTGACCGTAAATGGTTTTGCTGTAACCGGAGGAGGAGGGGGCGGAAATTATTTTTTAGATGCAACAATCTCTTACGATGAAAATATTCCATCTGTGAACAGTTATGATTTTGGCAAAGTGACTATAACCTATAATCCGGAATAGAATGAAAAAGCCCGCAGAATAGTCTGCGGGCTTTTGGTTTTAAGCTTAAAAACAAACTTAAAAATTATAGCTGATTGAAGCGGCGATAATGTTAATTTTGCTGTGATAGCTTACATCTAAAGCACCGCGTCTTGCATCTCCCGTATGGTCGCCCCGCAGGCTGACCTTGCTTGAATCAGCGACAATATGGGTATATCCGACATTGAAAGTCAACTTTTCATTATACTGATATTGCAAACCTGCCGAATACCAAAGGCGGTTGCTGTCAGGGATTCGCGGTGTGCGGTATTCGTTGCCGACGGCTCCTTTTTCATAAGCCAAACCGAGGCGCAGTTTCCACTGGCTGTCAAGCTGTTTGCTTACACCCAAGGCATAAAAATCGGTATCTTTCCACTTTTCATCGGTATAGCTCAACTGCCCGCTTTGTGCGCCCTGCATAATCAAGCGGTTGAAACTTGACCAATAAACTCGGCTGTATTCCGCCATAACCGCCCAATCCTCATTGATATCGTGATAAGCACCTAAAGTCAAAGTGGCAGGAGTGGTCAGTCGGCAGGACAAATCCTGATTAAGCATGGATAAAGGCCCGTCAAACTCAATATCGCCTTTGATTTTATGGCGGACTTGGCTGCGGTATCCGGCACCGAAACGCGTGCCTTCAATCGGCTCATATAATGCGCCTAACTGATAGCCTACATCAATGGTGTCGCCGTGAACGGTTGATTTATCTTCAATCAGCGCACCGGTTAGCGGATTAACGCCGGCAATTACACCGTTGCGGAGTGTGGCGCGGATGTATTGAATCGGCAATCCCGCCCCTAATGATAATTGATCGTTTACTTTATAAGATGCCATCGGCGTAAATGTTGCCGAAATGATTTTTGATAAAGTGCCGTGATTGCGCCCCGCCCAATCGTCGCCGTATTTGGTAATCATACCGAAAGGAGCATTTAACGACAGTCCGATGGTCAAATCATCATTTATCTGTTGAGATATATAGGCATGCGGCGAGGCTGCGGAATGGACAATATCGCCCATATAATCGTTATGCTCGCCGAAACTGTTGGAGGCGTTGTGCGCGGTTGATTTCGGCGCGATCCATGTTCCTCCGGCGTAAACATTACTTCCCTTAAAGCGCGATAACGCAGCAGGGTTAAAATAAGAATAGGAAATATCCTCGGCTCCGGCGGTGGCTCCGGCATAAGCGTTGCCTTGGGCGGAGGCGGATTGTTCTTTTAAGTAAAATCCCGATGAATAAGCCTCAGAGCAAGTCAAAACCAGCCCTAAAGCAGTTAAAGTCAAAAGTTTTTTCATTGTGATTCAATTATAGTTCTAGTTGCACAAATAACATTTTTTGCATACGGCAGTCTCAAAAATTTGATTGTTATTATTTATGATTTGAGGCTGTAAAGCACGTTTGCAATAATTGGAAATAAAATGTTATATCATTCCTCCTTTTAGCAAATATTTTTTTAAAATCAAGTATAATTTTTATCCCCCAGCAAAAAAGTTAAATTTCTTATTAAAAACAAACCGTTATATCGCTTTTTATGTTGCGTTGCCGACAAAAAACAAATTTTTCTTTACAAAAAAGCCTCTGCAATAGTACACTGTTTGACAATAGAAATAACAACGGAGACTACATTTTGCAAAATTTTGTAAGATTTTGTTTGCGAACCATCTTCCATATTTTTAAGGTCAGATGTTCGATTGAGTTTGACGAAAATCAAACCCCGAAGAAGGGTGTTTATGTTTCAAACCATGTTTCTTATTTGGATCCGATTATTTTATTTGCTTTCCTGCCCGGCAATCCGGTCTTTGCCTTAAACGGGCATTTATATCGCAGTAAGCTCATCCGCTTTCTTATGCGTACCGCCGATGTTATGCCGTTCAATCCGATTGAACCAGGCGATATTAAAGAGCTGATTGCAAAGGTTGACAGCGGCAGACTTTGTATGATTTTTGCCGAAGGACGCATTACCGAAACCGGCGGTTTGATGAAGATTTACGAGGCTCCGGGATTGGTTGCCGATAAGTCTAAAGCCCCGATTATTCCGGTGTGGATTGATGGTCCGCAGTACGGCTATTTTTCCAAAACAGCCGGAAAATTACCCCATCGCCCGCTTCCTAAAGTGCGGGTTGTGGTCGGCAAGCCGCGCCCGTTTAAGTTAAAAGACGATTTGCGCCGTCAAAGAGATCACATCAGCAACGAAGTTTATATGATTTTGCGCGATATGGGGTTCGGAATTAACTATAACCCCGATATTTCACTGTTTGCAATGTTGATGAAGGCCGCCAAAATTCACGCTAAAAAAGGCTTGTTCCGCCGTCCGAAGTTTGTTGAAGATATTCAGCGCAAGCCTAATTCTTATCGTGACATTATCATTAAATCTTTTGTTATCGGCAAGTATTTCAAACGCCGCACCGTTCCCGAGGAACACGTCGGGTTGCTGCTTCCCAATTCGGTAGCGGCAGTGTGTGCCTTTTTCGGACTGACGGCATACAGCCGCATTCCGGTTATGCTCAATTTTTCGGTGGGAGCCAAAAATATGCTTTCCATGTGCCAAACCGCCGAAGTTAAAATTGTCATCACCTCTTTAATGTTTATCAAAACCGCCAAGATGGAAGAAGTTACCGAGTTAATGGAAAAATCGGGCGTGAAGGTGGTATATCTTGAAAAAATGGCGAAAGAAATCGGCTTATGGGAGAAAATCAACGCCTATCTGCGTTATAAAATCAAACGTGTTCCCCATAAACGCGGCGGTTCAAGAAAAGCGGCGATTTTGTTTACTTCCGGTTCCGAGGGCGCGCCGAAAGCGGTTGTTTTGAGCCATGCCAATATTATCTCCAATATTAAGCAAATTTCCGCTTTGGAAACAGCCAATAAACGCGATATTGTCTTTAACGCTTTGCCGATTTTTCATAGTTTCGGTTTGGTGGTGGGAACACTGTTTCCGATTTTTGAGGGGGCAAAACTCTTCTTGTACCCGTCCCCTCTGCATTACCGTGTTATTGCCGAGCTGGTTTATGAAATCGGGGCAACCATTATGTTTTCAACCGATACATTTTTCCGCGGCTACGGACGAATTGCCCATCCGTTTGACTTCCACAATGTCCGCTTTATGTACGGCGGAGCCGAGGCAGTTAAACCCGATACCCGCAATATGTGGATGGAACGCTTGGGCGTGAAAGTTATGGAGGCGTATGGTACAACCGAATGTTCACCGGTTATCAGTGCCAATAACTGCATATTCAACCGTTTCGGTTCCATCGGCAAGATTTTGCCGGCGATTGAGTATAAAATCGAGCCGGTTCCGGGAATTGATAAAGGCGGAGAACTGGTCGTGAGAGGTCCCAATATTATGTTGGGTTACATTATGCCGGATAATCCGGGAGTTCTGGTACCGTTAAAAGACGGATGGTATCATACCGGCGATGTGGTTGAGATAGATGAAATCGGCTTTGTTTATATCAAAGACCGCATTAAACGCTTTGCCAAAATCGGCGGGGAAATGGTATCTTTGAACGCGGTTAATGAAATGGTCTGCAATGCCTATGCCGAAGATGACGGCTATCAATACGGAATTGTTGCCACCCCTCACGAAAGCAAGGGCGAGCAAATTGTTCTGGCTACCAACAATCCTAATGTTACCCAAGAGGGGTTGCATAGTTATATACGCCAAAACGGGATGTCCGAGCTTTATTTGCCGCGGATTATTCTTAAAATGGATAAACTTCCGGTATTTGCCACCGGCAAGATGGATAATGTAACCTTAAAAAAGATAGTCTTGGAAGAACTTGAAAATGAACGCTAAAAAAACTAGGCTCCGTAAAAGGAGCCTAGTTTTTTATAATCCTTGGTTATAAAGTTATATTTTTTGCTTTTATGAAGTATAAGATATGGTCAATGTTCCGCTGTGATCTCCGGTGGTTATTTTAGAAAAATCGTTAATAATGCAGTTGCGAGGATAAACTTTCATCGCATTATTAGCAGGATATGTGTAGGCATATCCGCCGAAAGACATAACAAAATCACAGTAATTACTGTTATTACTTCCTCCGAAGATATTATAAATTCTACCACCATTAAGACTGAATCCATTGCAAGAAGTGCTTGCGCTTGAGCAAGATAATATGCTTTCACTTGTCAAAAAAGTACCAATACTTCCTCCGGATACGGTAACATAACTGGTTGATGGCGAACCGCTTAAATAGGTCCCTGAATTATAGTAGCTTATGCTGAAACTTCCTCCGCTCCACGTTGAATTGATGTAAATTGTGCCTAAACTTATATTTCTGTTTACAGAAAGGTGGGAATCAATGGCAGAAGCTTTGAAATTGCCCAAAACGATTTCGTGGTCGATAGTGGTGGAAATTTCAAATCTTTCGGAAACGGCTGCGGCGTTATAGGCAGTGTAACTTACGCCTGCTAATAGAAAAATTAAAAAAGTTTTGTTTATTGTCATAGCACGATCTCTTATGGTTTCTTAAAAGAAAACCACCTTTCGGGGGTAACCCCTAGAGGTGGCTGGAAGTTGGTAACTGTGATATAAAACAGTGTTTGGTATTTGGCAAGCCTTATTTCCAAACCTTCCAGCCATAAACGAACTGAAAGCAATTTTTGCGTCTTACTTTGACGTTATATCAGAGGTTACCACACCTCAAAGCGGCTTTTCGCTCACTTCGATTTTTACCCTAACATAAAAAATCTTTTATGTAAAGCAAAAAATTTAAAAGTTTTTGCTTTTCCTTTTTGCCTCTCTCCCTCCGTCATGCCTCGAAAGCAACCATACGGTTGCTTTCGTCAAGGCATCCCCTGAAATTTATGCACAATGCCCATTGTGATCGGGAGACCCCATGACCTCGCTCCTTCCTCGCTCGGAGGGGTGACAAGGAGGGGAATCTCAAAAAAAGATTCCGAAACGAGTTCGTTATTGATGACGCTGGGAGAGTAAGCATAAATACCATTTTTGTCATCCTGAACTCGTTTCAGGATCTCAAAAAAAAGATGCTGAAACAAGTTCAGCAAGACAAGCGGGGACTTGATGTCATGAGACCACATGACGCACGAAGCAACGTTCCGCGCGAGGGGTGACGAGAGGAAATGGTTATGTGATCCCCGCATTATCAATCCTTATTTTACAAAACGCAGGCAATCTATTTTACAAAACGCGGACAATCTATTTTACAAAACGCGGATTTTTTACTTTACATTCTTTTTATAATGATTATAATTATCTAAAGAGGGAGTTTCAGCAATGAAAGAATATATCAGGTGGGCAAAAAAAATCGTTGAAAAAAGCATAAAAACACGCCGTATTATCATTATCTCCGGAGCCAGACAAGTCGGCAAAACGACATTGACCCAGCAATCCGTTACCCAAAATGCTACTTTTCGAACTCTTGATGATACAAATTTGTTGGCAACGGCATTGGATGATCCGAGCGGATTTTTAAAACATTCCGCACACACCTTAATTATTGATGAGATTCAAAAGGCTCCTTTGTTGTTGCCGGAAATAAAGAAAATTGTCGATAATAATAATGATAAGGGGCAATTTGTTCTTACGGGTTCCGCAGACATCAGGAGCCGCCCCGAAGTTAATGAGAGCCTTGCGGGACGCGTTAAAAACATTCGTCTGCGCGCTTTAACCGAAGGCGAAATCCGCGGCAATACCCCGATATTTCTGCAAAGAGCCTTTAATTTTGATTTTCCTGACCAAGTTGATTGTTCTAAAGACTTAATTTTAGATATTGCTTTTCGCGGAGGATATCCGGAAGTTATAAATTTATCTAAAGAAGAACAAAATGATTGGCATAAAGATTATATTCATACTTTACTTACCCGTGATTTAAGAAATATAGCCAACATTCGCCGCGAAAACGCACTGAAAGAGTTATTACGCAATTTATCGGCATGGTCGGGCAAATATATGGATATTGACGGCATTTGCTCTGCCTGTCAGCTTTCAAAACCAACGATGAAAGAATATATTGCTTTGATTGAAGATTTGTATTTATGCGAACGAGTTCCGGCTTGGATAAGAAGTGATTATGACCGCATTGCCAAACGCAGTAAAATTTATATTACTGATACGGGATTGATGAGCAGTATTCTAAATTGGCATTACAGCGACATAGCTCTGGATGCCGACAGATATGGCAAATTGATTGAGACATTTATTTTCAATGAATTAAAGACCCAAACCGACCTTGCTTACGATTATTCCCTGTATCATTACCGCGATAGGGAAAACCGCGAAATTGATTTTATAATTGAAAATGCTGACGGAGATATTTTGGGAATTGAAGTCAAAGGCGGCTCGCGAGTCGGTAAGGATGATTTCAAACACTTATCGTGGTTTGGCAATACTATGGCAAAAAATAAAAAGTTTCTCGGCATAGTTCTTTATTCGGGGGAAAACACCTTGTATTTCGGTGAAAATATGGCAGCAGTCCCCAGTGCTTGTTTATGGGAAGAATAAAAAACACTTAAAAGAAGGGGGAAATCGGATTTTCCCCTCCTCTCGTGTGTAAGCTATGGGTGATAGGTGATTGTTACTTCCTGTTCAAATGTTCCTGAAACAGGGGATTCAAAATAACACTCATCGGGGACTAAATTAAATGTATTTCCGCTTCCGCTGTATTTGATACCAAAACTACATCCGTTGGTTCCATCTAAAGTAAGCTCAGGTACCGACAAACTCAACCCTCCGCAAGAATACGAGTAATTGTTACAGGCGGAAGGGTTAGGAATATTGGCGGTAAAAGTTCCCAAAGTTGCATCATCCGCCGAGATAACATTGTCGCTATTTAATCCGTTGGATGTCCCGTCTTCACGATAAACAACATCCCAAGCAGCAGCATCTGTCGGATTTATGGTAATGGTACCAAAATCCAAATCATTTCCGGCGATTAGGCTGACATCGTGGGCGATTGTTGCGGTAACGGTCATCGTTGCCGAGTTGCCGGCGTATGCGGCGTAACTGCCAAGGGCAACTGCGGCAATGCCGAGCATTAAAATATAATTTTTCATCATCTAAACTTCCTTTTTTTATTAACGTCATAAAAAAGAAACCACCCCGACGAACGGACGAGGTGGTTGGAAGTTCACTACTATTTATTGCAATAGTGTAAGGTATTCTTTATATTTCCTTACCTTCCAACCATAAAAAGTCGGACA
>JAFUYI010000050.1 GCA_017470585.1 Alphaproteobacteria bacterium
AACTTCCGGCCGCCTCTAGATTTATCCTTGGGGCGGCTTCTTTTTTATAACTTTGATAAAAAAAGGAAGTTTGAATATGAAAAACTATATTTTATTATTTGGCGTTGCTGGTGTCGCTTTAGGCTCTTACGCCGCCTATGCCGGCAATTCCGCCACAATGACCGTTACCGCAACAATCGCCCATGATGTGAGTTTGAGCGTTACTCATGAATTAAATATGGGAACTATTACAGTTGATCCTTCAGATTTTGAGAATGGAGGACACCTAACCATTAACCCTGACGGAACAGTTTATGACAAATCAGATAATATAATCTCATACAGCGGATTTTCGGCAGGAACTTTTACCGCTAATGTCCCCAATTCGTGCAAGGTTGATGGAGTTGCAAGTGCAGCTGCAGGAAGTTATGCTCATCCTTGCTTCCGAGCTACTCCGACTGACATTACTTTGGGAAATACTGAAATACGCGAACCATCTATTGTCTATGATTCCGGTAATAAATTTAAATTTCAATTTGATCTTATTGCATGGGACACAATACCACAATCCGGAACATTTGATGAAGATATTGAAATTGAATACATCTTATAATCAATTTGCATTCAGCTTTGATAAATCAGGAGGGATGTAAGGCATTTACTAAAAAGATAGGTGTCTTGCAAAAGGCACCTATCTTTGATTGGGTTCCGATATTCGAAGACAAAAGGAGTTTTTATTTAAGCACTGTAACCACCGCGTGTGCTACGGAAACCCGCCCCCCCTCTTCTGCCGCCCTCACGGATAAGACCTTGGCGGCGCGCTTCTTCACGAACTACCGAAAAATCATGTTTCGGCGGGTTCATCTTGGTTAAGAAAATCGGCGGAAGCTGGCAATCTTTCAATTCTTCGTTCATATTGGTAATCTGCATATCAGCACGGTTTGAACACTCTTTGATGGCTCCGGTTTCAGGGTTATCCTGCGTTCCTAATTTGAAGTTATTATTCAAAATCCGCATATACTCTTTTTCAATATCAACTTTGGCGATTGCTTCTTGTGTTTTTACCATTTCGTGGTAAACCGCAATCAATGCTTTCGGCGGCATATCGCGTACGGCAGTATCAAGCGGCAAGCCGCTAGCCGTAACATAACTTTGCAAAGCTGCTTTTTCTTTGGCATTAAGCGACTTACAACGAGAATCAAGCAGATATTCAACACTCTGCGAAGCATTTTCACTATACATTTGATAGAGAGTAACCACTGCCATTTTTGCTCCGACAACCTGCGCCGCACCGTTTTCGGGATTCTTACATCTCGGGTGCGAGGGGGTACCTTCAGCAACTTTGGTTTCATAGGCTCCACGCAATCCGAAGTCCTCCCACAAATCGCGGAACGGATGCAACTCGTAGGCTCCTATTGCCCAACGAATACGACGGCAATCAGGATTATTGCGATTTTTTTGCTCTTTGTAATCAATTCCCTTGGCTTTAAGCAAACTATCCATCTGCATTGCCAAATCGCGTTTATAGCGGTATAGCTCGGGAGAGTTGGCATCCACTTTTTTACCCGCGGCATCAATCATTTTATCATAACGCTCGGCATTGATTTTATGCTTGGTCGGAACAATCAAACGCTTGGCGCAGGCAATACGCATAATCGCATCATTGGTATCACTCATTCCGGCAAACTCAACTTTTTTAATTCCGGCATCCTTTAAGGCACTGGTGATAATATATGCCTGATCATCGGTCAAGCTCTTTCCCGGAGGCAGAGAATAAGCAACTTCCAGCTTACCGTTTCTTACGCGGGTATAAATCTTAAACTCATAGTTACATTTAATGGTATTGCTCTTCGGATCAACCGTCATCGGTTTGCGCAACAATTCCGAACTCTCCGAACTGTAAGCGGTAAAGGTTTTCCAGCCGCCGCTCCATGATACTCCTTCAAACCAACTGTAATTCTTGCGCTTATTCTTATCCATCCATGTTGATACGCTGTTATTGAAGGCATCAAACTGATTTTCGGCCTTGCTCTTTTCCTTCTTCTTTTTCTTCTTATCTTTAGGCTGTGGGGCAACTGTCGGCGATAAGGCTTCCTCTTCGGCGTTTTCTTCTTCAGCAGGAGTTTCTGCTAAAGCCTCACCCTCCTCCGGGGCTTCTTCTCCGCTTGTTAAAGCGGGCGTAACATCATCGGCACGGTCAACATTATTGACAATATCATTATTTACTTCCGCAGCAATTTCCTCATAATCGTCGTCCGCGGTTTTAGTCTCCGGCGTTTCTTCATTGCCGGCTACGGCATACATAACCTCAGGCGAATCGGGGAGATTTTCCTCTTCATTTTGCTTTAATGCCATAACTTGCGAAAACAGTTCCGTGGTGTTTTCATCAGCATTTTCAAGTTTAAGATTAGAGGTATCAACCACCAAGCCGTGACGTTGCATAAAATCAACCATGGCACGCATTTTATCAACATCCATACCCTCTGGTGAAAACTGTACCTGTTCACCTACAACCTCAAAGTTAACGCCGAACGGTTTAAGCATTGAAACTTTTAAGTTCAAATCACCGTTTTCAGCGATTTTTATAGAGGCTTCCGCCGTCTGCACCTCCAGACTGTCAGGATTATTTTCATCCTCGCGGAGAATCTCGGAATTGATATTTTCTTTTAAGGAATACAAGGCAATATAGCGTTCGGGATTATTTTCAAGAGCCGCAAGCCGACGTTCAACTTGTGCTTTTTTGATTGCGTGGCTGCGATTTTCAATATTCGCGCGCTTCTCATCATCTCCCGCAAGCTCAAGCAAACCTTGAATTTTCTTGAGTTCGGTTTCAAGATTATTTCTAGCCTCTTCCGGCGTAAAATCAACGCTTTCACGAGCTTTTAACAAAAAATAAGGTCTGCCGTTTGCCATTTTGAAAATCCTTTCTTTATCAATTTGAAGGCATTATAGCATATTTGTACAAAAAAGCAAGCACTTTTTGACAACTTTTTGACAAAAAATCAATTATATTGCCGGATAATTCCCCGTAATACTCCCTGCACCCGCACTTGAGAGGGGTGAAGTTTACGGATTTCATAGTTTTTATTGCAGGGTTTTAACCATATTTCATCTTTCTGCCGCTGCCAAACTTTAAGGGTTGCCTCATTTTCATCCACAAGTGCAACTACGATTTGTCCATTTTCCGCAACTTCGCAACGTTTGATAACCGCAATATCACCATCCATAATTCCGGCTTCAATCATCGATTCGCCCTCAATACGAAGAGCGTAAAACTGCCCTCTTTCCACTAAATCAAACGGCACGTTAATCGTTTCGTTTTCATAGGCAATGGCCTCAATCGGCGTACCTGCGGCAATTTTGCCGTACAGCGGAATTTGTGCCGATGCTGTTTTTAAGGCTGTTTTGATTTTTTTCTCTTCTTCCAAAATCTCTCGGGGCTTGAACTTCGGAATACGCAAAACCTCCAAAGCTCTTGCCCGATGCGGCATTTTGCGGATAAACTCACGGTCAATCAATTCTTCAATCAAGGTATATATCCCCGATTTTGACTTGATATTCACTGCCGTTTTCATCTCTTCATACGAAGGGCAACAGCCGGTTTCCTTAATGGTATTATCAATATACATCAGCAGTTTATACTGTTTGGGGGTAAGCATTTATTCCTCCGAAAAATATTTTTATATTGACAATGTTCTACTTTAGTTCTTTTTCGCAGTCAAGCACTTTTTAAGAAGAAAATGCAATTTTTTCAAGCATTGCCGGTACGGGGGCAGACATCATAAATATTAAAACGCAGGCTTTCTACCGCATACTGCCATTTTTCTTCATCGGGAACCTTAAACAGCAACTCCGGAGTCGCCTCTGTTATAAACCAATTATTTTCAAAAAGTTCGCGTTCAAGCTGTTTGGGCATCCAACTGCTATATCCCAAGGCTATAAGATTATATGCCGGACCATTACCGAAAGCAATATCGCTTAAAACCGAGATAGAAGAGGAAACAGCGTAGTTATCATCTATTTTTACGGTTGTTCTTTCCGTATAGTCGCTGCTGTGCAGTACAAAACCGCGTATTTTTTCAAGCGGTCCTCCGTTATGGAGAATAAACGAAGCCGGAGGCATGGGAATATTGATTTTAAAATGATTCATTAAATCGGGAAAATAAAACTTATGAATTTGTTTATTTATCACAAACCCCATTGCTCCGTACGCATTATGGGTGCAGATATAAACAACGCTTTTATCAAACACCGAATCGCGCACAGCCGAGGATGCAATCAAACATTTTCCTTTTAGCGAATCATCAATCATTTTATTTTCATTATGCTATTGTTAAAAACTAAATTGTATGATAACATAAAAAATAACAATTTTAAATCCTAATTAAAGAAGATGATGAAAAAATTTTGGCTTGTATTTTTGTTATGGATGCTCTTTCCTCTAGGCGGACAATGCGAACAATCCGCTCAAGTTTCCGATAAGCCGTATTTTGCGGGCGAAGATATTGATATTGAAAGCTCGCTGAAGCAATTACTGGAAGCGGCAAAATATTTTGATGAAAATTATCCGCGCGAAAAAATCGGAGAGGATATGAGCGAGGATATAAAGAAAATGTTTCCGGGTATTGAGGAACATCAGATTTATGACTTTCAGTTATATATCCGCGAGGGATTGGGGGCATATCGTTATTTTAAAGATATATACAACGATTATGTGGAAAAAATGCTTACTCCCGAAGAGCCTCCTTTAATTGTTGATGATAATCAGTATGCCGATAAAGCACCGGAATATATTGAAGCCGGTGATAATGCTGTTGTGATTACAGACATTAAAACCGTTGTACCTTACAGTCAAAATATGCGCGATCTTAAATCATACCATGCCAAGATTGCCCGCGACAGCGAAAAAAACAACAAAAAAGGCGATTTCGACGACCTTCTTTATATTACCTCGCGGATGGATTTGAAAAAAATTCCGCTCTACGATGTTATTTATCCCAGTCCCTTAACCGGACGCAAGGGTATCGGTAAATGGGATAAAAGAAACGAAATAAAAGCCCGAATTATCAGTGAACAAACCGGAGTCAGAGAAGAAAATAAAATCCGTGCCGCCATCAATTTTTTAATTCCGAAGGATAAATTTATTATTGCCAACGACGGACAATATGCCAAACCGCAGATAAATTTTGAAAAATCCGAAAATATTAAAAATATTGAAATTTTACCAACCTTAAAAGGACGGCTAATCTCTCCCGACAGGCAGGATTGGAGCGTTTATCGCAAAGAAATGGTAATTCCTATAACAATGGAAATTGAGGATAACAGCAAGCCTGTTACTCTGCGTGCCGAAATAAATGCCGTGGTTTGTGATTTGTCCAAGCTTTGCCAAAATGAGATATTCAACCCCGAATTAGAGCTTCGATATGAGTACAGCCGCAAAAGTTCGGTTGCAACTTTCATCGCTCAAATCCATGAGAAATTCGCTCATTCCTCACAGGAGCTTTCAATTATTGGTTTTAGAGTAAAAAATCTGCCTTATGTCGGCAATTTTCTTGAAGCTGAAATAGCGGCAACTTCAAAGATAAAATCGCTTAACGCCTTTATAGACAGCCCCGACAAAATTGCCTTTGAGGCACCGCGTATCAGCATTGACAATCAAAAAGCCGTTATCCGTTTCTTGCCTCTTGAGGCTGATGTTGATTTAAGCAAATTCAAGTTTGAGTTGAGTATGCTTGTCAATGACGAACTTTTTTTAAACACTGCAGCAATGCCTGAAAACGATATGTCTTCCGTGCCGGTTTCCGCTAAAATTTCGTGGAATTTGATTGTGCTTGCTTTTATCGGCGGGTTTATTCTTAATTTTATGCCCTGTGTTTTTCCGGTGCTTTCCGTAAAGCTGTTATCTTTGACTAAATTCGGAGCGCGTAACAGTTCAGCCGTCCGCCGCAACTTTTATTACACTGTTTCGGGAATTTTTGCCTCTATGTTCTTTCTCGCCTCGATTTTGGCTCTCCTGAAATATTGCGGCAAAAGTATCGGCTGGGGGATGCAGTTTCAAAATCCCTATTTTATTATCACGATGATTTTTGCTGTTTTGATTTTTATGCTTATCATTCAAAACATCATTATAATTGCTCTCCCCGAGGTCTTGCAGAAAAAAATTTATCAACCGGCAAGTTTTAATCTGCCGCATTTTTTGACCGGATGCTTGATTGTTATGATGGCAACCCCCTGCACTGCTCCTTATCTCGGAACCGCCGTCGGTTTTGCCTTATCGGGCAGCATCATTGATATTTACGGTATTTTAACGGCAGTTGCCTTGGGAATTGCCCTCCCCTATATAATAATGTATATTTTCCCGCAGCTTATTATCTTTATGCCTCGTCCGGGAGAGTGGATGAATAAACTGAATACTGTTATGTGTTTGGCCTTATTCATAACGCTTATTTGGCTTATGAGCGTTTTATATGCACAAACGAACGGTTGGTTTATTCTGCGTTTAAGTTTATATCTTTTTATCTGTGCGCTGTTATTGGGATTAAATGCTCTGAACCGCGATAAAAGCTATGATTTTCTTGATATTGCCGCGCGAAGCAGAGTACGCAAAAAAATAAAACATATTATTATTTCCGGAGTTATGGTTTTATTCGCCTTGAGTCTGATTGACGGCGGTTTTTCCTATCGCCGGCACGCGCTTAAAACCGAAGAAATAACCTCCTCACAAATTGATACAAAACAAATAAACGAGTATATTGCTATGGGCAAAACCGTAATTGTTGCGGTCGGGGCTGATTGGTGCCTTACCTGCAAATACAATGATTTTGCGGTTTGGAATCTGCCTTCAATGCAGGATATTGCGGAAAGTGATGATATAAAAATAATTAAAATCGACTGGACGGAATATGACCGCGATGTTTTAAGTTTTATGGAAAAGTACCACCGCAGCGGATTGCCGTTTTATGTCCTGTTCAGTCCGCTTGCTCCCGACGGGATTGTTCTGCCGGAAATATTAAATCATGATGAACTGTTAGATCTCATCAGCAATTTTTCATTGCGTCAAGTTCATTTTTGATAGCACGGCGCGCCAGCTCATCGGCGCGTTCGTTGTCAATATTGCCGTCATGACCTTTAACCCAAACCCAGCGGATTTCGTGAGCTTGTGCAAGGCGATCTATTTCCTGCCATAAATCCACATTTTTAACCGCTGATTTTTTATTGGCGGTTTTCCAGCCGTTTTGTTTCCATTTGGCAATCCACGAGGTTATGCCGTCCATAACATATTTACTGTCGGAATAAATCGTAATATTGCACGGGCATTTCAGAGCTTGCAAAGCCTTTATAACAGCAGTTAATTCCATACGGTTGTTGGTGGTCAAATCCTCATAGCCGGAAAGCTCTTTTTCTTTATCCTTGCAACGTAAAACAACGCCCCACCCGCCTTTGCCGGGATTACCGGAGCAGGCACCGTCCGTGTATATTTCTACTCTCTGCATCTAAAAGTCTCCGGATATAAAGTCGTGAAAAAATTCATTTAAGAGGTGTTTATTCTCCCCATCTTCGCGCATAGCCTGCGCCACAAAAGAACGCAGTTTGTTTTTGGCAATATAAATGCGGAAATTACGCGGAGCCGTGCCGTCGGCTCCGATAACCCCGTCCATTAAAAAATCATTGTCAATATAGGGACTGAAAATCATCTCCACATCGGCAAATTTAATCGTGCTGCGCGGCGGAACTCTTAATTCCGGGCGGGTGATAATATTGAGCTGTCCCTCAATGCCTGTGATGGTATCCATCTGATTATAATTCAAGAATCGCACCTTGTTATAAACTCCTCCGTCCGAAGAAGTCGTGCAAGACATATATAGCTCGCGGGCAATAACGTTGCTTTGATTGTGAGCGCGGATGGTAAATCCTATTTTCATATATTTTTCGGGAGGCGAATCAATGCTCGAGGGATACAAAATGTCGGCATCGCTGTTTTCCGAAATCTCCAGTTTTTTGTCGGTAATCAAAAGTTCAATATCTGCCTGCGGACGGCGGCCGAACATTCCTGCCAAAACCGAATACGGAGCCGGAACATTATTGGAGCCGGAACGGATGTAAAAAGTATTGCCGATGGTCGTCATCAACGGAGCCAATTCGCTTTTGGGAATATAAGTTGCCACAAATCCGTTTCCGTTTTCATCTGCGGCAATGATATGGTTTCTTACCTTATTATGGCTGGGGATAGTGCATCCCGAGATGGCATTTTCAAGCCAGCTTAAAAAGCGGTGAACGTTTTCAACCTTAACCTTGGCGCGGGCGACATCGCCGATTTCAACATTACGGGCGCACTCCACTCCCCAAACTACGACTCCGCCTTCGGAATTGGCAAATCCCGATATACATTTTGCCAAATTGCGGCGATCGTCTTTATGGAGCGAATTGGCATTTTTTTTGGAAGAATCCGTCCGCTTAAAGTCCAAAAAAAGTTCCTCGCTTTGCAAATTGACAATAAACTCGTCAATCGCCTCTTCGCCGAAGTAAATCAGTTTTTGAAAAATATCTTCCGCACGCGACATTCTCTTCTCCTTATTTTAATTTACGGCAAACCTCATCGTAGGCTGTATGCCCATCAATATTGCCGACCAGCGCATAAGTGGGAACGGATGAAAAAACGCTTTGCGAGATGGCAAGAATATCCTCTTTGGTCACACAATCTATTTTTTCAATAGTTTCTTCAAGCGGAATAAAACGTTTATGCAATAAGAGCTGACGAGCAAGCTTTTCGGCAATTGCCGAAGATTTTTCCAAAGCCATCAAAATCCCTGCTTTCACTTGTGTTTTGGCGCGTTTTATTTCTTCATCATCAACCTTGGAATCGCACATTTTTTTGATTTCATCAATCATTACCGGCATCATTTTGTTAATCTGCTCGCAATCGGTAGCGGCTCCAATGCCGGTTAATCCCGCGTTGGTATAGCTGTTTGGGAAACAATAAACCGAATATACCAGTCCTCTTTTTTCCCTTATTTCCTTAAACAAACGCGAGGACATTCCTCCGCCTAAAATCGCCGTCATCAAAATATTGGCATAATAGCGCGGATCATCATATTTCACACCCTCAAAGCCCAAAACAATCTGCGCTTGCTCGTTATCGCGTTTTTGCGCAAAATAACCGCCGCAATAATGTTGCTCATCGGCAACAAATGAAGTTTGGGGCTGAATACCGCTCATTTTTTCTTCCACCATTTTGACAAAATCATCGTGCTTGATATTGCCGGCGGCGCATACTACCATATTGGCGGCAGAATAATTGCTTTTCATATATTTTCTTAACTCGTTCGCGCCAAAGCTTCTAACCAATTTTTCCGTTCCCAAAATCGGACGGCCCAAGGCTTGATTTTGAAAAGCCTGTTCTTGGAGATAGTCAAAAACAATATCGCTCGGATCGTCAAAAGTCTGTTTAATCTCCTGAATAACCACTTCGCGTTCTTTTATCAGTTCCTCTTCGCTAAAAGAGGGGCAAGTCATCATTTCGGATAAGACATCCAAGGCCAAAGCCGCATCGTTTTTCAACATTTTGGCATAAAACGCGGTAAACTCGCGCGAAGTATAAGCATTCGTAGAACCGCCGACATTTTCAATATCTTCGGATATTTTAATTGCCGAACGGCTTTTGGTACCTTTGAAAACGGTATGTTCCAAAAAGTGAGAAATACCGTTCATATCGGCAGTTTCATAAGCCGAACCGGTATTTACCCAAATTCCCAATGACACGGTTTCCAACTGCGGGCAATAACAGCTTGCAACCGAAAGACCGTTTTTAAGTTTGCTTATTAAAGGCTCCATTTAATCTTCCTCTTCGTCTTTTATTCTTTCAATATCGGCACCGACCGCGTGCAGTTTTTCTTCCAACTTTTCATACCCGCGGTCAAGGTGATAAATGCGGTTTACAATCGTTTGACCTTCGGCGACAAGTCCCGCCAAAACAAGCGCAAACGAGGCTCTTAAATCAGTGGCCATAACTTGCGCACCGTAAAGTTTTTTCACTCCGCGGACTATTGCCGAGGCATGTCCGTGAACATTGATGTTTGCACCCATGCGCATCAATTCCGGAACGTGCATAAAACGATTTTCCCAAATAGTTTCCGTAACCATTGAAGCCCCCTCTGCAGTAAGCATTAAAGTTAAAAACTGGGCTTGTAAATCGGTTGGGAATCCGGGATAATAATCGGTCATAATATCCTGCCCGATAAGATCGCAACCCTTGGCATCAACAATAAGCGAATCGGCGGTGTTTTCAATTTTAACTCCGGTTTGGCGCAAGATGTTAAGAGGAGTCTGCAAGGTTGAGGCATCAGCGTTTATCAACTCCACTCTCCCTCGGGTGATGGCACCGGCAACGGCATAAGAACCCGCCTCAATGCGATCGGCAATAATTTTATGGGTCGCGGAGTGCAATTTGTCCACCCCGTCAATTTCCAATTTAGAACTGCCGATACCGCTGATTTTTGCTCCCATGGCATTAAGCATTTCTGCCAAATCGCCGATTTCCGGCTCGCGGGCGGCGTTTTCAATAATCGTATGCCCTTTGGCAAGAGTTGCCGCCATCAAAACATTACAGGTTGCACCGACCGAGGCAATTCCGAAAACCAAATGCGCGCCTTTTAAGCCCTGCGGTGCCTTGGCTATGACATAGCCGTTTTTAATTTCAATCTGCGCCCCCATCTGTTCCAGTGAGGAAAGGTGAATATCCATCGGACGCACTCCGATGGCACATCCGCCGGGAAGCGAAAGTTCCACATACCCCTCACGCGCCAATAAGGCTCCCAAAACATAGTAAGAAGCACGCATCTTGCGGACATAGTCATAAGGAGCGACAAGACTTTCAAGCTTTGGCGTATAATAAGTGCAGCTTTTGGCGGGATTGCCGTTGATTAAGTCATCACGGCTGTTAATGGATGTGCCTAACTGCGTCAACAAAGCGTTCATGGAACGAATATCGGAAAGTACGGGCATATTGGTTAAGGTAACCGGTTCATCGGTAAGCAGGGTTGCGCATATTAGCGGCAGGGCAGCATTTTTGGCTCCGCTGATATAAATTTTGCCGTTAAGTTGGTTTCCGCCGTTAATCTTTAGTCTGTCCATGGTCTTTTGCTTCCTTTTGTTTTTTTTGGCTATCGAGTTCCTGTTGCTGTTTTTTGCGTTTTTCCAAATTGCGCTGCAGCATTTTGGCTTCACGGGCAAACCGCTCATCGGCACGCGTTTTTTTATTTTCCGGCATAAAAAGTTCCTTGCATAAATTATTGTTTGACAAGTATAAACGCCGAGAGCCGTTAAAATCAAGTACAAAATAAATTTTACCTGCATATTTTTTTCGGGCATTTTTTTCTTGACACAAAATGTTTTTGGTATAGCTTATGCGGCAGAGATTATAAGTATATGTTGTATTATTAAAAACTTTTGATTATGAAAAGACAAAAAATTTTGGCGCGGATTTATAAAATTATGCGCGCACACAACTTGAGTACGGATGGTGTTAAACGCTATTGCCAAGAACGTTTGACCGCAAAATCCGCCTCAACATCCACAGTTTCCTCCTCGGATGAATTTGATTTGCTGTGTCTTATCAACTCTCAAAAAAAGCGTGTACCTTTTTCCCAAAGGGAGGGGGTATTGCTTGCGGTATTTCCGTTTCAAGACGAGCCGGAATATATCGAGCTTGATGAAACAGATAACAAAAAGCATACCGACAAGGATGTGGATGAAAAAAGGCTGCTTGACAGAGAATTTTGCGACCGCGTCTATGCCATCAAAGACCGACTCAATGTTTGTCTTAAAGCCTTGAATAAACCTCTTTTGGAGGGCGCATATTTGGCAGAAAGTTCCTATATGCACGGTTGCGGATGGATTGTAGGCTTTGATGATAACAAATTCAAGACTCTTTCCAGCGACTACTACGGCGGCAACACACCGGCTAAGCTTCGCTATATGGGAAGATTTAACGCTTAACACTCTTTTTAATCCCTTGCCGCTTTATGCCGCAGGGGATTTTTTTTATAATTTTATTTTTTTCTTTGACATTAAAATTTTTTTATGATAGCTTGGAAAATGAAACAAGGAAATCTTGTTTTGGGGTGTAACGACCTCTTGTCTGGTGTCATATCAAGACATAAAATTGCTTTCAGTCGTATATTATGGCTGGAAGGTGAAGGAATAAGGTATGATCCAAATACTTCACACTGTTCCAGACAACAGTCGTTAACTTCCAGCCACCTCGCGGGTTTGAACGCCCAACAGGTGGCTTTCTTTGTTATAGCTTTAATAAAAAAAGGAAGTTTTTATGATGAAAAATTATATTTTACTGCTCGGCGTTGCCGGTGTCGCTTTAGGCTCTTACTGTGCCTATGCAAGCAACTCTGCCACAATGACCGTCACCGCCACAATAGCTCATGATGTGAGCTTGAGCGTTACTCAAGATATAAACCTTGGCACAATCACCATAAACCCGGCGGCTACAAAATATACAGATTGGGAATACACAGAAGGCAAATATTCTTTACTCTCTGGCGATGGTATTGTTTCGGCAGACGATGCAACTATTGGTATTTTTACTGCTAATATCCCAAATCCTTCTGCTTGTGAAGATACATTGTTACAAGAATGCAACGGATTGAGTGTTACACCAGAGATGTATAATATCTTCGGCGGAAATGATAATAGCAATTCATGCGGTGCGTCTTTCTCATACAGCGGAACAGAAAATATTTTTAATATGTATGTAGGTGGTTGCTCGATAGATGAAGGCAAAATTTCTTCCGTTACTCCCGGAATGCACACCAGCACGATTACCATTTCCTATAATTCGGAATAGGAACCTCAAGAAACTTGTTGTTTCAAAAGAGCATTTGCGTTCTGCATAAAAGAAAACCCGCCGATTGCAGTTTTCGGCGGGTTTATCAAAACAGTAGAAAAATTACTTTTTAGCTGTAGTTTTCTTTTTCGCAGCTGTAGTTTTGGCAGCGGCAGTTTTGGCGGTTACGGATGCTGTCTTGGCAGTGGTTTTGGAAGAAGTTTTTTTTACGGCCGAAGCACCGTTTAACTGTTCAACAGCCATCGCCCAAAAATATTCATCCTGCCCCTGCGGACATCCGGCGTTCTGCCAATTATAATATGCAGCCTCGCGGATTGCATTTTCGGAAATTTTTACCATAATATGACTCCAAATAAAAAATTTTGTTTTATCAACTATGTAATATACATATAAATTTTTATCCGTCAATATCATTCACAAAAATTTTAATAAAAAACTTGCAATTATAGTCATAAGCTTTTATAGATAAAGAGCAGACCACATAAAGTTGCGGAGGATTTAATGGAAAATTTATTGTCAAAAACCGAGATGGAAGCTGTAATCAGCGGCAATCACGGCAATGTATTTGCGGTTTTGGGTATTCACCGCGATAAAGGAAGCAAGAACGTTTTTATCCGCTCTTTTCTTCCTCATGCCGAGAAGGTAGAAGTCATAAAAAAAGGCGATAATTCATCTTTAGGAGATATGCAAAAACTTGACGATAGAGGATTCTTTCAAATCAATCTCGGAAATTGCGGCAATTTTACCTATAAATTCAAAATCACCAATGATGTCGGTTGTGTCTATGAAGCCGAAGATGTTTACAGTTTTCTGCCGACTTTGGGCGATATTGACATTTACCTTTTAAGTGAGGGCAATCACTTTGAAATGTATAAAAAGCTGGGAGCGCATCCGATTGAAATGGCGGGCGTTAAAGGAGTGAGCTTTGCCGTATGGGCTCCGAACGCCAAAAGAGTTTCGGTTGTAGGCAACTTCAACAACTGGGACGGACGTTGTCATGTTATGCGCAAATATAACTCCTGCGGCGTGTGGGATATTTTCATTCCGGGCTTAAAAGAGGGAGAAGTTTACAAATACGAGATTAAAACCGAGCAGAATTATATTTTAACCAAATCCGATCCGGTAGGCTTTTTTGCCGAGGTAAGACCCAAAACGGCCTCAATTGTTTATGACCTTGAACACTATTCGTGGAATGATAAAGAGTGGATGGAAAAAAATCACTCTCACAACCGTCTTGATTCTGCCGTGTCAATTTATGAAGTTCATGCCGGTTCATGGCGGCGCAAGGGAAAGGACGGCAGCGAATTTTTGACCTACCGTGAATTGGCGGATACCCTTGTTCCTTATGTCGTAAATATGGGATATACGCACGTTGAATTTTTGCCGCTTGCGGAACATCCTCTGGATGCTTCTTGGGGATATCAGGTGTTGGGAATGTTTGCTCCGACCAGCCGCTATGGCACACCTGATGATTTGCGCTATTTGATTGATAAATTCCATCAAGCGGGAATTGCCGTGATTATGGATTGGGTTCCGGCTCATTTTCCCAAGGACGGACACGGCTTAACCGAGTTTGACGGCACTCATCTGTATGAACACGCCGACCCGCGCAAAGGCGAACATAAAGATTGGGGAACAAAAATTTATAATTACGGACGCACCGAGGTTATGAATTATCTTTGTGCCAATGCCTTATATTGGATTAAAGAATTTCACATTGACGGATTAAGGGTTGATGCGGTTGCCTCAATGCTTTATCTTGATTATTCGCGAAAACCCGGAGAATGGATACCCAATATTTACGGCGGCAACGAAAATTTGGAGGCTATTGCTTTTATGCGCAAAATGAATGAGTTGGTTTATTCTGCCAACAACGACATTTGCACTTGTGCGGAAGAATCAACGGCATGGCCGATGGTTTCAAGACCAACCTCAATGGGAGGGCTTGGTTTCGGTTATAAATGGAATATGGGGTGGATGAACGACACCCTGCGTTATATTTCCAAAGACCCTGTATATCGCAAGTATCATCACGGAATGTTGACTTTCGGACTTTTATATGCTTTCAACGAAAACTTTATTCTGCCGATTTCACATGATGAAGTCGTTCACGGTAAAGGCTCCATGCTTTCCAAAATGCCCGGCGACGAATGGCAGAAGTTTGCCAATTTAAGAGCTTATTACGGCTTTATGTACACCCACCCCGGCAAAAAACTCTTATTTATGGGATGTGAGTTCGGACAGGATTGGGAGTGGAACTCCGCAGAAAGCCTGCGTTGGCATTTGCTGGAATACCCGATGTATAAGGGAATGCAGAATTGCCTGCGGGATTTGAATTTGATGTATAAGGGTAATTCTTCGCTTTATGAAGTTGATTTTGATTATCACGGCTTTGAGTGGATTGAACACGCCAACGCCGCCGACAGTGTTATTTCATACATCAGAAAAGGCAAAGATGTCGGCAATTATTTGATTGTGATTTGCAATTTCACTCCGGTTGTAAGAGAAAATTATCGTATCGGCGTACCTGAAAACTGCGCTTATCAGGAAATTTTTAACAGCGATGACAAAAATTACTGGGGAAGCGGAGTTAAAAACGAAGGTCTTAAAAAAGCCCAACCCCAAGGCTGGAATGAACGCCCGTATTCTATTGAACTGACTTTGCCACCTTTATCAACCATTGTTATCAAACCCATACGATAAGAGGAGAATATGATGGGTGATTTCAAACCGCAGAAAGGAACCCCCTACCCGCTCGGGGCGCATTATGACGGAAACGGGGTTAATTTTGCCCTGTATTCGAGAGATGCCCTGAAAGTGGAGCTGTGTTTTTTTGACCACTCCGGCACCAAGGAACAAAAGCGGTTTTTGATTGAGGATAACGATAACAATATTTTTTGTATTTACATTGAGGGTGCAAAACCGGGACAGGTTTACGGATACAGAGTATATGGAACATATAACCCCGAACAGGGACTGCGTTTTAATCCCAATAAACTCTTAATTGATCCCTACGCCAAGAAATTAACCGGCAGGTTAATCTGGCATAAGGCAATTTTCGGTTATGATACCGACAACCCCTTAAAGGATTTATCGTTTTGTGAGCTAGACAGTGCGCCCTATGTACCGAAATCCGTGGTTATTGATGAAAATAATTTTGATTGGGGAGATGATGTTTCCCCTCGCCGCCCGCTATCTGAGTCGATTATTTATGAAACTCATGTCCGCGGACATACTATGCTTCATCCGCATATTAAAGATGCTTGCCGCGGGAGATTTTCCGGACTGGCGGATAAAAGTGTCATCAACTACTTGAAATGGCTGGGAATAAGTGCGGTTGAACTTCTGCCAGTGCAGGCTTTTTTGGCGGATCGCCATATTCCCAAAGGCACCACCCGCAATTACTGGGGATATGAGACCTGCAGTTTTTTTTGTGTTGAGCCGATGTATTTAACCAATGATGATGTAAACGAATTTAAGTCAATGGTTAAAAGTTATCATAATGAGGGATTGGAAGTAATTTTAGATGTGGTTTACAACCACACGGCGGAAGGCAATCAAATGGGACCGACATTGTGCTATCGCGGCATTGATAACCGAAGCTACTATACCCTCAACCCCGAAAATCCCCGTTTTTATTATGACAGCACCGGCTGCGGAGCATCTTTCAATGTAGAGAATCCTTATGTTACGCGTTTGGTGTTGGATTCGCTTCGTTATTGGGTTGAAAAGATGCACGTTGACGGATTTCGCTTTGATTTAACCCCGTCTTTGTGCCGCAGTCATTATAATTTCAGCCGGCAAAGCGGTTTTTTATATGCCGTAATGCAAGACCCCGTGTTGCAAAACGTAAAACTTATTGCCGAACCTTGGGATGTGGGTCCTGGAGGCTATCAGCTCGGAGCTTTTCCTGCTGGATGGAGCGAGTGGAACGACCGTTACCGCGATGTTGTACGGCGTTTTTGGAAAGGCGATCAATACCAAACCGCTGAATTGGCAAGCCGGATTTCCGGTTCCAGCGATATTTTCAATTACAACAACCGCAATATTTGGAGCAGTCTCAACTTTATAACCGCACACGACGGATTTTGCCTGCGGGATTTGGTCAGTTATAATCACAAACACAACTGCGCCAACGGCGAGGATAATCGCGACGGCACTAATTCCAACTGGAGCAGCAACGGCGGTATGGATGGCGAAGATGTCTCTCAAGCGGTAAAAAAAACGCGGTTAATGCGCGCTAAAGCCATGATGGCAACCTTAATGCTTTCTTACGGTGTGCCGATGATAAAAGCCGGAGATGAGTTTTTGCACGCCCAAATGGGAAACAACAATCCCTACTGCCAAGACAATGTTTTGACATGGCTGGTCTGGGAGGCAATCGGCATCAAAGAGCGCAATTTTACCCGCTATGTCAAAAAATTGATTTCTCTTCGTAAGCGTTTGCGTATCCATAACAAACAACACTTTTTCACCGGAAAAGCGGAATATGAAAATAAAAAGGATTTAACGTGGTACACACAATCAGGTGTCGAGTTCCGCGATGAGGATTGGTATGACGGCGAAAGAAAATCGCTTGCTTACTGTATAAGCCGCAAAAACCGTTTTATTTTGGGGATTTTAAACGCCGATGAAAAAAAATTAAAATGGGTATTGCCGAACTTGGAATATCATAATTGGAGTTTGCTTCTTGACACCTCGGAAAGTTCCGATTATGAAAAAATAAAGTCCGGAGGAGAAATAGAAGTTCCGGGATTGAGCGTATTGGTTTTTGAAATTAAAAAATAAGGATAAAAACTATGAACGAGAGCTTGCAACTTTTGGCGCAGAAATTGGGTATCGCCGCAGCTTACAAAGATTCCGGATTACGCGCTTCTTATCACGAAATAAACGAAAATACGCTGCGCTTTTTTATTCGTGTTTTAGGCTATAAAGCCGACAACGATGAAGAAATAACCCAATCTTTACAGAAATTGGAACGCCGCCGTTTTCAAAAAGTGCTTGAAAACATTTATGTTTGCAGGCAATCTATGCTTAAATTTGATGCAGTTATTAAAACCAAAGATTGCCAAAATGATTTTGCCCTGACACTGAAGCCATACGAAAAAAAAGAAAAACAGGAGGTTTCATTTGTGGTTAATGTCAGTGATGAAAAGCACGGACAATATACCAAGCTGCAGGTTGAAATTACAAATAACTTACCGATTGGCTATTATGAGCTTTCTTTTTCCTGCGGCGAAAATGAATATAAATCCGTTTTGGCCGTTGCTCCGGCACAATGCTTTGAATCCCCCGTACTAAACGATAAAAAGCTTTTCGGATATGCTTTGCAGCTTTATTCTTTACGCAGCCGTAAAAATTGGGGCGTGGGGGATTTCAGCGACTTAAAAGAGTTTGTCAATATTTGCGCTTCCTCGGGTGGAGATGTTATAGGATTGAATCCGATTAACGTTTTCAATCACTGTTTTCCCGAAGAGGCAAGTCCTTATTTGTCAATGAGCCGTTTGTTTCTAAATCCCATATATATTGATGTTTCTGCCGTGCCGGAGTTCAAAGAAGATGATATTGCCGACAAACAAGATGAGATTAAAGCCTTAAATGCAAGCGAAACCATTTTATACGGCAAGGTATATAATCTTAAAATCAGCGTGTTGCAAAAACTTTTTGCACGGATGAAAAAAGATGAAAAACGCTTGCGCGAATTTAGGCAATTTTGCGCTGACAAAGGCGAAGAATTGGAAAATCTGTCTGCTTTTCAATGCTTATATGAGGATAAATGGCAGAACCACTGGGGCGGCTGGCGAAGTTGGGAAAAAGGTTTTCAAAATCCGCATTCTGCGGCAATACGCAAATATAAGGAACAAAACCGCGAGAGAATGGAATTTTTCTGCTTTCTGCAGTTTGAAGCATGGCGACAGTTTGGGATTGTGGGCAAAGAAGTTAAATCACAAGGGCTTAAAATAGGCATATACCGTGATTTGGCGGTCGGTGTAGGACGTGACAGTGCGGAACTTTGGAGCGATGAAGGGGCATATCTTAAAGACTGCGGAGCCGGAGCCCCGCCGGATGCGTTTTTTCCCGCCGGACAAAAATGGAATTTGGGGGCGTTTCATCCGGTGGAATTAAAAGAGCGGGCGTATGTGCCTTTTATCAAAATTCTGCGAGCGGCAATGCAATCGGCAGGCGCATTGCGGATGGATCATGTTATGAGTTTAATGCGGCTGTTTGTTATCCCCGAAAATAAAGATGGCGAGGGAACGTATATTTATTACAATTTTGAGGATATGCTGAATATTGTTGCCCTTGAGAGCTGTCTTAATCGCTGTATGATTGTAGGCGAGAGTATCGGCAATGTGCCGGAAGGCTTTATTGAAGCCATCACCGAACGCAATGTTTATGCTATGTCGGTTTTATGGGCGCAGCGATATAATGCCGGATGGGGTGATTTTATGCCTCCAGAGAGCTATCCGGAAAAAGTTTTTGCCTCCATCGGAACGCATGATATGGCACCGCTCAAAATGTGGTGGTTTGCCTATGATATAAGATTGTCGCGCGATTTGGAAATTATCAAGACTGATGAGGAAATGTATAACGCCTATCACAAACGCGAAGCCGATCGTTATAAACTCTTAAAATCTCTTGATGAGGCGGGAGTTTGGCCGGATGATAAACACCGCGGCGGCGATTATCTTTTCGGAGAAAACTATCCCGAAGGATTGGAAGAGGCCGCACATCGCTTTATGGCTAAAAGTAAAGCAAAAGTTGTACTGATACAGCCGGAAGATATTTTTCAAGTCGATAAAATGCAAAATCTTCCCGGAACCGATAGGGACAGGCACCCGAATTGGCGGCGAAAACTGCCGATAAATTTGGAAGATATGAGATTATCTCCTCTTTTTCAACGCAACCTTACGGAAATTAAAAAAGAAAGATGAAAATAAAAGCAAAGGCAAACCGATTATGGTTTGCCTTTGTTTTAACAGTAAGGGTAATCTCTGGTATAATCAAGATGATACTGCAAAGACTTCAATCTCTCGGAATAGATATTGGCTTTGTTAATCTTGGCATCGATGTCTAAATTCTCGTCGTCCCACACCTCCTGAATGCGGCTTTCATACTGCCTGATAAGTGACTTAATCTCGTCCTTGGAGTAAATGTTTTTCAAATACCACTCCTGCTGCGAGATGATTTGCTGCCAGAAAAAAGCATCGAAGAGATCAATTTCCGCCGGAATAGGATGAGCTTTCCACATATTTCGTTGTGCGGCAATCTGCTCGATACGAAATCCGACTATTCCGAATAACACAGCACAGATAACAGCAATCAATGCCGCCGACTTCAAGCCAAACGTAAAGAAAGACCCCACGGCGACAATTGCTTCTGCGCATACAAAAAAGACAATAATAACTTTTACTTTTTCGTTCATAGCATAATAATAATTAAATTGATAATCAAAAAGCAGCATTTATTATATCGGATATTCGGCAAATTGTCAATTTTTAAAGATACTTTTTTATAAAAAGTTTTTAATAAAACCAAAACGGAGAGGATTTTTGTTCCCCTCCGTTTTGATGAGCATACAACTATTGCGCAGAATATGAAATGGTAATAGTCCCGGAATGCTCTCCCTCAGAAGGAACAGAGCTATAATCAATACTTCCACCCACTTCAAATTGATTGCCGGATTTATGTTCAATGCCGAGGTTTCCTACCACAAAACCAGCCATGTCATTATTATCAGTTACAGATAATCCGGTTCTTTGCGATGGATTAGGTACATTAGCCGTAAAAGTACCGATATGATAATCCCTTACCGCCATTACTCCACCGCCATAATCTACTTCTGTCGGATTCCTAAATGCAATACCTCCACTTGTTTCACTAGGGTTTATGGTTAGATTGCCGAAACTTAACGATTCGCCCAAAGTCAAACTCACATCGTGGACTATTGTTGCGGTAACAGTCATAGTTGCCGAGTTGCTGGCGTATGCGCAGTATGAACCCAAAGCAACTCCGGCAACACCAAGTAATAAAATATATTTATTCATAAGTCTTACTTCCTTTTTTATCAAAATTATAAAGAAAAACCACCTTTTGGGTATTAAACCCGCGAGGTGGTTGGAAGTTAGCTACTGTTAAGTGGAACAGTGCAGGGTATTCTTTATATTTCCCCACCTTCCAACCATAATACGGTTAGAAGAAATTTTATATCTTATCAGACACCACTTAAGAGGTAGCTACACCTCAAAGCAGAATTTTCCCTGCTTCAATTTTCACTCTAGCACAAAAAAATTTTATTGTCAAAGAAAAATTTGAATTTTCGATCGGAGGTTATCCGCTACTAAAACAACAGAAGTTTTGCCAATCCCAAAAAGATAAAATATCCGCCCGAGTCGGTGCAGGCAATCAAGAAAACGCCGGAGCTTATTGCCGGATCAACTTTTAATTTGTTTAAGGTCAACGGAATCAAAATACCGGCAAGGCTTGCCACGGTCAGATTGCAAAGCATTGCCAAAGCGATGATATAGCTAATCATAATTTGCTCTGGCACCCATATATAAACGGCAATTCCTATCATAATTGCAAACAAGATGCCGTTGCAAAGTCCCACCATAAACTCTTTTCCGATCATCCGCAAAGCGTTGCGCGAGTTTAATTCTTTGGTCGCCAAGGAACGCACTACCACCGCCAAAGTCTGTTGTCCGGTTGTTCCGCCCATGGAAGCCACAATCGGCATTAAAACCGCTAAAATTGAGAGTTCCGCGATAATATCCTGAAAACCGCCGACAACAGAAGCTGCCACAATCGTTGCAAACAAATTGGTAACTAGCCAAACAGAACGTGATTTGAAAATGTCAAAAACCGAACGATAGACATCGCCGCTTTCGGCACCGGCAATTCCCATAATATCTTCGTTGGCCTCTTCGTGGATAATCTCAATTACATCGTCAATATTGATAACACCGATAAGCCTGCCCTTGGCATCAACCACCATTGCCGACATCCAACCGTACTCGCGGAACATATGCGCTACTTCTTCCTGATCGGTATGCACATCAAGCGGGACAATTTCCCCGTCCATAATTGTGCTTAATTTTTCATTGGCTTTGGCGCGCAACAATTTATCAAGCGTAATTTCTCCGGTCGGTCGTAAAGTTTTTTCGTCAACCAGAAACACCGTATAAAACTCATCCGGTAATTCATCGTTGGTCAGAAGGTATTGTTTTGCTTCCTTTACGCTCCAATTATCCGGCATACTCACAAAATCGCGCGACATAATACGTCCCGCCGATTCTTCCGGATAATTAAGAGAGGATTGAACCTGATATTTTAATTCGGGATCCAAGTGTTGAATGATTTGTTCCTGTTCATCGTCATCCAAATTTTCCAGCACTTCAACAGCATCATCTGAATCGAGTTCGTTTACGATTTTGACAATTTGGTTTTCATCCAAACTTTCCAAAACCTGTTCCTGAACCACTTCGTTTAATTCGGGAATTACCGCCGGATCGATTTTATCGCCGATTAAATTCACCAGTTTGCGGCGATGGCCGATGTCAAGCACCTCAATCAATTTAGCCAAATCATATTCATCTAAATCGGCAATGATTTTTTTGACATGAATATCATCATTTTCGTTCAATCCGATAATAATCGAATTAACGAACTTCGGTCCCAACCCCAAATAGGACTGTACTTCTTCTTTCTTGTTTTTCTTGGAAAAATGTTTAGCTAATTTTCTTTTTGATAAGGGGGTATGCTTAATTGACTTTTTTTTCATAAACTCCCTCCCCTTAAAGAAAAGATATATTTTTGTGGCTAAACCTCATAAATTAAAATTTTGGTGCGGCTGAGAAGACTTGAACTTCCAAGAGCTTAGCTCATAACGACCTCAACGTTACGCGTTTACCAATTTCGCCACAGCCGCACAATTTCATCATCAAGACTGGAGATTTATTACTCCTTTTCAAAAAAATAATCAAGCTTTTTTTTCATTATGCAATCATTTTTAATATCATATTATACGAATTACTTACGCTCACAACGGCAGAAAGGCTTTTTTCCGCTGTTGATACCATTGCGATGACATCTTTAATATCGCTTTTGGCATCGGACTTGGAAATTTTTTCGCTGCGTTCCTCATCATCCAATCCTAAACGCAACAAGGCGTTTTGATACATCCGGAAAGTATTGAGAAACTGCTCTGCCATTTAAGAACTCTTTTAATAAAAAAACTTAACACTTGGCTGATACTAGCAAAAACCAACCGAATGACAAGAGGACAAACAAAACTTTTCCACAGTTTTTATTTTACATTGCCACGCAATCGTTGCCTTCAAAACGGTAATCGCTGACGGTTTGGCTTTTAATCGTAAAAGTTGTATTGCACCAAACATTTTGCTGATACCCGCCGTAATATTGAGTGTATGCCGTGTTGCCGTAAAACTGCGTGGTTGCACTCGGCGGATTATAAAACACTGAAGAACGTTTGTAAGTCAAATATTTTGTAGTGGAATTAAGCTCATAAACGCTGTCGGGAGGACCGAAACGGTTGATAAGGTCTTCTTCGGATAATCCCAAAGTATTGTTTAGGAGCATGGCATATTTGGCTTGCGTGGCACATCCCGACAATAATCCCGCCAAACACAGAATAAAAAAAGCTTTTTTCATATTTACCCTCACTTTTTTTGCAAAATTGCCGTAAAAAATCCGTCGGTTCCCGTTGTCAAAGGGTTAAATGCCAAACAATTTTTATCGGCAAAAGGAAATTCGGTTTTTATAAGCTTATCCCATATATTTTTAATGTCAACCAAATCAAAATCAAGATGAGATTTGCAAAATCTTGCAATTTGCAAGCGATTTTCTTCTTCCAAAATTGAACAGGTGATATAAATAATCCTTCCGCCCGATTTAACGCGCTCGGCGGCATTATCTAAAATTTTTGCTTGAATTTCAACAAGTTCTCTTAATCTCCGCGGGGTTAAGCGAAACTTGGCATCGGGACTTCTTCTCCATGTTCCGCTCCCCGAACACGGGGCATCAATGATAAAACGATCGTAATCATATCCCGCTTGCGAAGTTTTAATTTTTTCTATATTCGAGATTTGCAGACGTTTCATTCTTGCCTCAAGCGCATCCATCCGCGAAAAATCCACATCATGAGCATAAATTTTCCCCTTGTTCTGCAGTAAATATGCCAAAGCCAAACTTTTTCCGCCGGCTCCGCAGCAGTAATCAATAATTTTATGGTAAGGCTTGACATCGCATAAAATCGCTGCCAACTGCGAGGCTTCGTCCTGCGGCTCAATAAGTCCATCCTGATAGCACATACAGTTGGCAAGATTTATCCTTTGTACCGCTCTGACACCGATGGGAGAAAACGGCGCGGGAGTTACATCAAAGCCCTCGGAAAGCATTTTTCTTACAAGTCCATTCCTATCGGCAGTGTTTATTCTAAAATCCGCGGTTGCCGATTCGTTTAAGCTTTTCAACAAGCTCATATCCCGTATTTTGTCATACAGCCATTGCGGACATTCCGCTTCCACATTTGCGGGATATGAAAGCTGCGGCAGATTTGAAATCATCTCGCGCTCTTCATCAGTCAAGGGGGAAAGCCCGTATTCGGTTTTAAAAAAAATCTCGTTAATATCGGAATTTTTCAAATATACCAGTAAAATTTTTCTTGCCTCATTGCTTTGAGCCTCAAACTCAAGCCGCAGACGGCGGCGGATAATGTTCCATACCTCCGCGGTAATAAATCTGCGGTCTTTGGAACCGATAAAACGCCGGCTTCGGAAATAAGCGTTTAAAATATTATCCGCAGGCTGTTTATCCTTAAAAATTTCGCCGATTAACTCCAAAACTGCCTGATAACGAGCTGATGTCTGCATTTTATCCTCTGAATCCGAGTGCGACCAGATATTCTTCCGGTGAGCTTTTGCGGCTGGCATCGGGTTTAAAGTGGGCAACTTTGACAAAGTTTTTCTTTACCTCTTTCAAAAACTCGCCCTCGGCACCCCCTTTAAAAACCTTGGCAATAAAAATTCCGCCCTCATTTAAGACATCTTTGGCAAAATTATATGCCAACTCTACCAAGGCAATCGTGCGCAAATGATCGGTCTGTTGGTGTCCGGTGGTGTTGGCTGCCATGTCGCTCATTACAATATCGGCTTTGCCCTGCAATAGGGCTTTTAATTTATCGGCGGCATCATCTAAACTAAAATCCTGCTGTATCAAAGTTGCCCCTTCAATCGGTTCGGTCGGAAGAATATCCAAACCGACCACCTGCCCGCTTCCTTTATTGCGCTGTACGGCAATCTGTGTCCAGCCGCCAGGCGCACAGCCCAAGTCAACAATAGTTTTCCCTTTGCCCAAAAATTTAAATTTTTCATCCAGCTGAATAAGCTTGAAAGCCGCTCTAGAACGGTATCCTTGGCTCTTGGCTTCGGCAACATAGGGGTCGTTTAATTGGCGCAGCAACCATTGGTTGGATGATTTTTTGCGGTATTTTGAGGTCTTAACCTTAACCGCCAATCCTCGCTTTGCCATAATGGCGTTAGCTGTTTTGGTATGTGCCATTTTGCAACTCCTCCGTAATACCTTCGACCGCCCCTTTTAAGGAAACGATCAACTCTTTTGCTCCCAAAATCGTGTATATCTGCGAAAATATAACACAGGCCGCAACAAAAATGTCGGCTCTGGTTTCTCCGATGTAAGGATTTTGGCGACGTTTATCCTCGGTAGAAGAAAAAATATCCCCGATGACACGATTGAAGTCGGAAACGGCAATTTTTATGCCATCGGCACGTTCGCGCTCATATTTTTCCCAGCCTTTAACAATATGCGCAAGGCGCAAAGGCGTGCTTGAGGTTGCCATAAAACAGACTTTTCCCTTATATTGGGACAAATGAACCGCCTTGCGAAATTCGCGGCAATATGAAGTGATTTCTCTTCGCAGACAATCGGCTTTTTCTTCATCATAATCGTTGATGGAAAAAATTTCCGCACTGTTGCGCGCTCCCCAAGGAATCGAAATTGTATATATAATCTCGGCGTTACGGTTTGCCAAAGTTATTTCGGTAGAGCCGCCTCCCAAATCGTACAGCACGACATATTCTTTTTTGGGGTCGGTCATATTTTTGATTGCCCCCAAAAGATTAAGCCGTGCTTCTTCGGCTCCGCTGATTATCTCCAAATCAATATTGGCATGCTGCTTGATTTTTTCAACAAATTCGGCACCGTTTTCGGCGACACGGCAGGCGGCAGTTGCCACAGCTCGGTATTGTTTTACATCATTTTGATCCATTAACTGCTTGAAATTGCAAAAACACTCAATCCCCCTTTTGATTGCCTCGTCGGTAAACCGCTTGTTTTCACTCATTTTTTCGCCCATACGCGTAGAAACGGCATTGCGGCATACAATATTTCCTTTTTCATCGGTAATCAGCAGACGACAGGAATTAGTCCCTAAATCAATAGCTGCCGTGTTTGTTTTTGTCATGATCGTTATTCCTCTTATAGCGTCGGTTGTAAATATTGCGGCGTTTGCTTTTTTTGGCGTGATTGTGCATCATATCCAACAAAATGCCCTCCCGTATGCCTCGGTCAGCGACCGTAATTTCCGATATCGGCCAAAAAGAGCAAATTCCCTCAATAATGGCACATCCGGCAATCGTCAAATCCGCTTTCAACGGTCCGATGCAGGGATGTTTTTTTCTTCCCTCAACTCCCATCCTGCGGATTTTGGTGATGGAGTGAAGCAAATCCTGTCTGTTGATGGATATGCCATCTACTGCTGAACGGTTGTAGTGCGGAAGATTGAGCTGCACCGCTCCCAGAACCGTTACTGTTCCTGAAGTGCCGATAACTTGAATCTCTTGATTTTTAATTGCTTCAAAAATATGGTGTTTGGCCTCAAATGATTCCAAGAGTTTGTGCGTGCGCTCGATAATAGTGTTATACGCCAAATCGGTCATATCTTTATTGGGAAAGGCTTCCGAAACCGTAACCACGCCATAGGGAAGCGAAATATATCCTTCAATAAAGGTTTTGCCTGAATTGGTTACTCTTGCAAGTGAAATCTCGGTAGAGCCGCCGCCGATATCAAAGACCAAAGCCCGTTTCAAATTGCGGTTTAGTAGCGGCACGCATCCAACAACCGCAAGCCTTGCTTCTTCCTGTGAGGAAATAATTTCAATATTAAGTCCGGTTTGGCGTTTAACTTCACTCAAAAAATCGGCGCAGTTAACGGCACGCCTGCAAGCGGCGGTTGCCACAAAGCGCGAACGATAAATCGGCGCATATTCGTTGATGATACCGGAGCATATTTTCAGCGCGCGTATTGTTCTTTTGACGGCATCGCGGCTCAAAAGGTTGTCGTTGATAATCCCCTCCCCCAAGCGAGTTATCCGCGAAAATGTCTCAATTACCCGAAATGAGGTGGGACTGGGGGTTGCTATAACCAAACGGCAGGAATTGGTGCCTAAATCGATAGCCGCATAGGTGCGCGTTACTTCTTCCTCTTTCCTCCACCGATTAAACTTTTGCATTTTTGTATCATTCATCAACATCAAATCAATGTTGCTTATTTTGAACGATTTTATCTTTAAGAGCAAGTAAAATTTTTATTTTCGCTCAAAAATATTTTTTACGGAGGGGATTTTTTTCTCCCCTCCGTAATCAGATGTTTATCCCGGATTATAGTTAATGGTAATATTGCCGAAGTTATACTTTCTTGCGGCAGGGGCTCCGCCGGTATATGATAATTTGCCGCAAACATCATAATACGGAGGCTCATACGGCACTATAGTAAAACTATCAACCGTAATATTTCCGCTGCTTAAACTTGACGGAGATATGGATAAACGTGAGTTATCCCCTACATTTGCCGTAAAACCGCCCGTATCTGTCGCTTCTCTTATGACACCTTCGCCATCAATCTCTAAAGTACAAGCATCTACCCATCCGCTGTCTTTAGATGGATCAATCGTAACGGATAAATCAAGGTTGCCGTTATTGCTTAGGCTTACATCGTGTTCAATCGTTGCGGTAACGGTCATTGTAGCGGAGTTGTCGGCATAAGCGCAGTAAGAGCCAAGTGCGACACCGGCAACGCCGAGCAATAAAATATATTTGTTCATCTTAAAAACTTCCTTCTTTTATTAAAGTTATAAAGAAAAACCACCTTTTGGGTACAAAACCCGCGAGGTGGTTGGAAGCTAGAAACTGACTGTTAGTTCAGTGCAAAGTATTTGGCTTCCACCTTATTTCTTTGCCTTCCAACCATAATAGCAGGAAGAATTTTTACGTTTTCTTAAAAACGCTAACAGAGAGGCTTCTAGACCTCAAAGTGACTTTTCATTCACTTCAAACCCACCCTATCATAAAAAATCGCGATTGTCAAGAAGAAGATTTTTAAAAAAACTTTTGACATTTACGCTAAAAATACTATAATAGGCACAATTATAAACTATTTAATCAATTATTTTATGGAAAGGAAATATCGCCAAGAGATCCTTGAAGACATCGCTTACAAGATGAAAACACAAACTCCTCTCTTTTGCGACCTCCGAGATGTTCAGGTAATCCGCGATTGCGGCAACTTTGTCGTTGTACGTTATCCCAATTCCGAGATTGAAGCCATGACACACGTCGAGCTTGAGCGCGATTATGTCTATGACAGCCGCAAAAATGCTTATGTCGGACGTCAAAGTCATTACTTCATTGAGTGGAAAGGCCCCACGTTTGCCTATGCGGACGGAATTTACGACAGCGGTGCGATGATCTGTGTTGACAATCTAAAAGACATTGTCATCTACACATCCTCGCAATTTTCCCGTCGTTTCGTGGTTTATTAACTCTTTCAAAGACCTTGATTTTATCAAGGTCTTTATTTTATATCAATTCCCATAAAACCGGAAATCTGCATATTATAAAATCTAGCATAAACCCCTCCTTTATGAAGTAAATCTTCATGCGTGCCGCTTTCAACAATTTTACCGTTATCAAAAACCAAAATGCGATCCATCTCACGCAAAGTAGATAGGCGGTGAGCAATGGCTATTACGGTTTTTCCTTTCATCAGGTTGTGCAGCGATTTTTGAATATGAATTTCGCTTTTGCTGTCAAGTGCCGAAGTCGCTTCATCAAAAATCAATATCGGTGCATTTTTAAGAATTGCGCGGGCAATGGCTATTCTCTGCCGCTCGCCGCCCGATAAAACAACACCGCGGTCACCGACTTTGGTTTGGTATCCGTCGGCGAATTTTTCAATAAAAATATCGGCGTAAGCCAATTTGGCGGCTCGTTTCACCGCAAAAAAATCAGCCTTTACGTCGCCGTAACGGATATTATCCTCCAATGTGCGGTTGAATAAATTAACATCCTGCGGGATTACGGCAATGTTGCGATGAAGTGAGTCTTGGGTCAGGGTTCGTATATCTTGATTGTTAATTTTTATACAACCGGAATTAACATCATAATAGCGGCTTATAAGTTTGATAAATGTTGATTTTCCCGATCCCGACAAGCCGATTAAACCGACTTTTTCACCGGCATTGATTTTAACATTGAGATTTTCAAACAATTTTTCACGCCCGCTGTATGAAAACGCAACATTTTCAAAGCTTATCGCCGCTTTCTTTACTTTCAGCTCACCAGCATCCGGGCAATCAATTATTTCCGGATCAACCGCCAAGGTTTCAAGAGCCGAAACAATATGCCCCATCATCCGCGAAATGTTATTATATGCCCACGACATATTAAACACCGTATAAGAAACGTTCAAAAACAGGGTGTTAACAAAAATAAACTGGGTAGTGTCAATAAGGTGTGATTTCAGCATAAAAATGGAAAAGAAAATAAATCCCACGATTGAGAGAATACTCACAATCTGTTGGGTTATGCGAATATATCCCATAACTTTTTTCTCGGTGGTTTCCGCTTTGCGGAGTTGGCGCAGTGCTTGAAGCAGATTGATTTTTTCAAAACCGAAATTGGCAAAGCTTTTAATCTCACTGTAATTGGAAATCGAATCGACGACCATGGCATTGGCGACACTGCTCAAACGCCCGCTTTCTTTGCCCCAATAATGGCGGATTTTTCCGAGTTTTAATGAAATCAATGTTACAAGTATAATCCACAGGGCAATAAACAAAGTATAATAAAGACTCACAAAGCTCAAAACTGCGGTTGTGGCAAGCAATCTTAAAAGCATATGCAAAACTTCGTGGCAAAAATTGATAAAATCGGTGGTATTATTGGCCAAGATATTGACTTTGTGTGAAATATTACCGGTCATCTCATTGGAAAAGTAGGAAATGGATTGCCTGTTCACATCCTCAAACACATCGTTTATAACCATGGTGCGAATCTTGGGAACGAAACGCGCCGTTATAAAAAGCGAGCTTTCCGAAATTAGCATGGAAATAAGCAGGACAACCGCCAGCATTGAGGCATAAAAAATAATATCGCTCCAGTAGGTTTGACTTCCGATTTGTCCCGAAACAATATCATAAATTTTAGCCATAAAATAAGGTTCAACAGCGTTTGCACCTTGTCTTACGGCTACGCACAAGCCAAGTATTGCCACGCTCCACTTAAAAGTTTTAACATACTTCCATATAAAACGAGGCGCAGTTTTTTCCATAGTTTAAACTCTAAATTGACAGTTTGATGTATTTATATTATCATAGTTATAAATATGAGTTTAATCCAAAGGAATAAAAAATGGAAACACAATATTACACAGTTGTTGAAAAACAGGATTTTTTTGAAATAATTGAAAACAAATACGGCGAATTGGCAATTTTTATTGATGCCCGAGTCGGTGCCCCCGAAAATCCGGTTTTGGAATTTGACGGCAAGAAAACCGCCCTTTTGAAACGCGGCGGAAGATTGGCTGTTCGCTTGGACAATATCGACGATGAAACCAAAGGTCCTTTAGCCGAAGCGGAATTTGTTATGATTGTTGAATTGCAGGGCAAAATGGTTGAACGGGTTTATGCCGTTCCGGTGGACAATGTCGAAGAAATTGTTTTCAAAGGACGTCAAACCCGAGCCGATGAACTGGTATTGGCTAAAAGCAAAGAAGATGTTATCAAGAGCTTCGGTGCCGTCCATTGCTGGACCGGCGGCAGCTGCGAACAAAAATAAAAGCGGTGATAATCTATGTTGGGATTGGTTTTGGTTACGCATGGCAGGCTTGCCGATGAATTTGTGGCAGCTATGCAGCACGTTGTAGGTATTCAAGAACAGGTGGAAACCGTTTGCATAGGTCCTGATGATAATATGGAAACACGGCGCGATGAGATTTTGCATAAGGTGGAAAAGGTCAACAGCGGTGCCGGAGTTATTGTCTTAACCGATTTATTCGGCGGGACTCCTTGCAATTTAGCGATTTCCATTATGGATAAGGCAAAAGTTGAGGTCTTGGCAGGGGTTAACTTGCCGATGTTGATAAAAATTGCCACTCTGCGCAAAGAAAAAGGGTTGAAAGAAACTGCGGTCTGCGCACAAGAAGCAGGCAAAAAATATATCAATATCGCTTCACAGCTTCTGGGTGCCTGAATGAGTGTGCAGAAAGAACTGGAAATAAAAAACCGCAAAGGATTGCACGCACGAGCGGCCGCGGCTTTTGTTAAAATCGTTGAAGCTTACGATGCCGAAATCACCGTAGGACGTGCGGGAGTTATTGTCAGCGGGTGTTCAATCATGGGGTTGATGATGTTGGCTGCCTCTCAAGGCTCAAAAATCACCGTTTGCGCCGAAGGAAATGAGGCTGATGAAGCGTTACAGGCAATTTCTAAACTTATTGAGGATAAATTCGGCGAAGAATAGTAAGATAGTCTATAAAACCTTGGAAAGCAAACCGGAAAAACTACATTTTAAATGACTTCCTTTTTAATTTTCAGGAGTTTTATGATGAAAACAAGTAAAACCACAAAAAAGAGCGTTGAAGAAGAAAGCAGCACCACATCATCCCAAACCAATACCGGATCCGGTTGCGGCTGCGGACACTCCAACAAATAAAGACTAAAAAAAGCCTCCTTTGCTTCTCACATAAGGAGGCTTTTTCTTATTCGGCATTGTAAGAGATGGTCAATGTTCCTGTATGAGTGCCGGTGGTAACTTGAGAGACATCTCTTATCAAGCATTCATTTACATCAACAATAAAACTTCTTTCACTTCCGCTATATTTAATATTGAAATCACAGTAATTAGTATTACTCCCTCCAAAGATATTTCTAATTTCATTACCGTTATTTCCGGTGATACTCAATCCTCCGCATATAGGAGCATTGCCGGTGCAAACGGACGGATTAGGAATATTAGCTATAAAAGTCCCAAAGGTAATATTATCTGCCGAAGTAATAGCTCCTTGTATTTCATAGCTGATTGGACCACTAGAAAGATAGTTCCACTGTGTATCACTTCCCGTATAAGCCGGATTGATGGTAATTGTGCCAAAATCCAAATCTTGGGTAACATTCAAGCTGACATCGTGGGCGATTGTTGCGGTAACGGTCATAGTTGCCGAGTTGCTGGCGTATGCAGCGTAACTGCCAAGAGCAACACCGGCAATGCCTATTAGTAAAATATAGTTTTTCATATTCAAACTTCCTTCTTTAGTTTCTTTATAACTTTAATAAAAGAAACCACCCGTTGGAGCTGTATGCTCCGCGAGGTGGTTGGAAGTTTCAGACTGTTGTCTAGAACAGTGTTGAGTATTTGGTTAAACCTTATTTCCCAACCTTCCAACCATAACGGCAGGAATAAATTTTACGTTTTTATAAAACGCTAGACAAGAGGTCTGAACACCTCAAAGTGACTTTTCATTCACTTCGATTTTTACCCTAGCATAAAAAATTGCGATTGTAAAGCAAAAAAAAAATTTTGAGTTTAAAACTTTCGCATTTCAAGAAGTTTTTAAGAAAAATCTCAAAAACTTTCATTTTTGGGAACTTTTTTTATATAATTGAAATAAAAATTTTTTATTTTTATGACTTGACAATATACTATAACGGGGTATATGTATATTAAAAGGCAATTTCAGGAGGAAAAAATGTCAAAATGCAACAATCCCAACTGTAAATGCGAAAACTGCCAATGCGGAGAAAATTGCCAATGCACGCAAACCTGCAGCTGCGGCGAAAATTGTCAATGCAATAATGATAATAAATGCGATAAGGATTGCTCGTGCAAAAAAAATCAATAAATCATCACCACCATGGCATAACACCGGAAAACGAGCAAAAAACTCTGGCAGTAATCGTTTTAAGTGCGGTTACAATGCTTGCGGAGATTATTTTCGGGGTGCTGACAAACTCCATGGCTTTGCTTGCCGACGGTTATCACATGGGAACCCATGTATTGGCGTTGGGGTTGACCTATGGAGCTTATGTAGTGATGCGCCGTTGTAAAAATTCTGACAGGTTTCCCTGCGGAGTAGAAAAAATCGGAGTTTTAAGCGCATACACCAGCGCGCTCTTTTTGGGATTAACCGGAATTTGGATTTTATTTGAAGCGTTCACTCGCCTTTTATCTCCGCTTGCCATACATTTCGATGAGGCAATTTTAGTTGCCGTAATCGGATTTATCATCAATGCGTTGTGCATTTATATTATGGAAGCAAAGGGCAAAAACGCCCGTCACAGTCAAGATTATAACTTCCTCGCCGCGTATTATCATATTTTAGCCGATGCCCTCACCTCCGTTTTGGCAATTGCCGCGCTGTGTATCGGCAAATACACCGGCATAGTCAGATTTGATGCCCTTATCGGTGCAATCGGGGGGATTCTTATCTTAAAATGGGCATCAGGTCTGCTCAAACATACAGTTACGATACTGCTTGATATGAAAACCAAAGACAGTGAAAATTTCTAAATTCGGTTGATTTTTTTCATACGCGGCTTATAGTCTGCAATTAAAGCCGTCGCAAGCAAAAGGGCTGCCAAAACAAAAAAGCAGAGGTTGCCGTATCGGGCATAAGGCGTTATTATATCCCTGTTTTCGGGAAGATAAAAATCAAGGTTGCCGCGGACTTGCAAGCCGATTGAAGCCAAAATTTTGCCGCTTCGGGAAATAAGTGCGGAAACACCGGAATTTGCCGCCCGAACAATTGTAATCCCCTCTTCCGCCGCACGTAGCTGCGCCGCCGCCAAATGCTGGTAAGGACCGAAACTTCTGCCGTACCAACCGTCATTGGTTAAATTTATCAACCACTGCGGGCGATCGTTTGAGTTGATTATCTCATGGGGGAAAATAATTTCATAGCAAATCAAAATTCCAAACGGCGGTAAACTCTCGGTTTTAACGGTTTTATTGCCCTCACCCGATTTGAAATCGGCAATAACATTGGTTATCGGGCGTAATCCTGCCGGTAAAAAGCGGCGCAACGGCAAATATTCCCCGAACGGCACCAAGTGTGTTTTGGCATAATCGGAGATAACGCCTTGCGCGTGATTTAAGACAAGTCCGGCATTAACCGGCAAAAAGCGGTCTTCTTCATCTTCAAGATAATCAATACTTCCGGTGATTAAATAACCGTCATCGGGAATGGCAGGCATAATCTGCATAAAGTGGGTTTTATCCCATTTAAGCGCAAATGTGCTTGCCGTTTCACCCCATATTACCGCATTAAAGTTTTCAAAATCTTTATCCTGCGACATCTCGACATAATCGGCAAAATTATTTTCTAAATCACCGTAATTCCATTTTAAGTTCTGCGGAATACTCGGCTGAACAACGCGAATCCGCAAATCGCTTTCGCCGACATTATCAATTTTATAGCATCGCCAGAAGCCAAATCCCGCCATACAAACAAGCAATAATACGGAAATCAAAAGCGAAAAAAGCTTTTTCTGCCGATTAAACGGCAGTATTGCCATAAACACCGTCAGCGATGACAGACCGTAAGTTCCGAAGCAAGCGGCAAGTTGCAAAAAACGATGGTCAAAAGTCCAGATTGATCCCAACAGATTCCACGGGAATCCGGTTAAGAAAAACGAGCGCAACCACTCAAAAATCCCCCAAAAAGCACTGAAAGCCAAAATTTTTGCCGTATCATTTTTAAAAAAATGCGTTAACATTGCGGGAATTCCCACAAACACTCCGAAGAATGCTCCGGAAGCAAGAACGGCAATCGGGATAAGCCACCCGAAATGAATTAAATCAAGCACCAACGCATTGGCAATCCACGACAATCCGAAAGAAAAAAAGCCGAATCCGAACCAATAGCCGACGAAAAAAGCTTTTTTATAATCAGATGCGTTTTGTAATAGTATAATCAGGCACCCGAAAGCTATCACCGTCAGCCAAACCTGATAACAGGGCGGCAAGGCAAATACTAACAAAAGACCTGAAAAAAACGCGCTTTTACGGGGATTTTCAAGGATTTTATTTAGTATTGTCATTATCGCTTCCCAGCATAATCATAATCTTTTTAATCCGGCTCGGATCAACATCCAAAATCTTAAAGCTTATACCGCCGCGGCCTTTGATAATCTCGCCTTTGTTGGGGATTCTTTGCGCCAATTCAAAAACATAGCCGCCGATGGTATCAATTTCGTCGTCATCCTCGTTGGTGCGGCTGAAATCAATTCCCGTAACTTCTTTAACCTCATCAAGGTAAGCCTTGGCATCGGCAATAAAATATCCTTTTTCCTGTAGGGTGATAATATGATTTTCTTCCAAATCGTATTCATCTTCAATATCGCCGACTATCTCTTCCAAAAGGTCTTCAATCGTAACCAATCCGCTGACCCCGCCGTAATCATCGACAATTACCGCCATGTGGGTTTTGTTTTGCTGCATATCTTTTAATAAATCAAGAACCGATATATCGTCGGAGGCTACTTTTATGGGATTGATTTTTATTTCGGATACGGGCATTTTGTCCTGTCCTTTGAGCAGGCAGGTTGCCAAGTCGATAATATGCAAAAATCCGGTAATATCATCTAAAGATTCATCATAAACGGGAATCCTTGAATGTCCTTTTTCTACCATTATTTGAGCCAATTCCTCAACCGTGCCTTTTTTTTGAAAAGCGATAATATCGGAACGCGGAATCATAACCCGACAGGCTTTTTTATCTTTTATGCCCAAAAGATTGCTCAAAAGCTGCTGTTCATGTTCGCTGAACTCATCGTGTCCGGTGTCATCAACCGCTTCTTCAATTAAATCTTCAATGGTTTCGCGGACATCTTCGTTGTTTTTGGAACCGAAAATATTTTTAAAATAGCTGCAAAAACCGCGGTTAGGCGTTTCATCACTCATATTTTATTTATTCTCCTCATAGGGGTTGGCGATACCCAAAATTTTTAACAAACGGATTTCCTCGCCCTCCATTTCGCGCGCCTCTTCTTCATCAATATGATCATAACCCAAAAGGTGCAAAATCCCATGCACGAGAATATGGCAGTAATGCTCGCGCAAACTCACCCCCTGTTCTTTACTTTGGACAAGCATAACCGGCAGGGCAATGATAATATCACCCAGCTCGATTTCAGAGTTTCGTTTCAGATAAGCTTCAAATTCTTCATCATCAATATTGGCAAAAGACAATACATTGGTTGCTTTGTCAATATGGCGGAACTCCGCATTGAGTGTTCTTATCTCTTCATCATCGCTTAAATTAAGATTGATGACAACGCTTTTTTTGCCTTCAAGCCACTGCGGCGACATTTCTGCAATGACAGTCTTAAAAACCTGCTTTGAGAGTTCTTGAACCTCAGCCAACTCCTCATTCCAAGCTATTTCCGCAATATCAATGTTAATCTTGGTTTCTATCATGCTCTTCCTTATTTTTCTGCTCGTATGCCCGAACGATTTTGGCAACCAGTCCGTGTCTTACCACATCATCGGCGTTAAATGTAACCGCACTTATGCCCTTGATATTATGAAGCGTGGACAAGGCATCTTTTAATCCCGACACATTGCCGCGCGGCAGGTCAATCTGGCTCAAATCGCCGTTTACAACCATACGGGAATTTTCGCCCAAGCGGGTTAAAAACATTTTCATCTGCATCGGGGTTGTATTTTGCGCCTCATCAAGAATTATGAAAGCGTTCGAGAGTGTGCGTCCGCGCATAAAAGCCAAGGGGGCAATTTCAATTTCGCCGATGGCAAGCTTTTTGTCAACCTGCTCGGTCGGCAGCATTTCATACAAGGCATCGTAGAGCGGGCGAAGATACGGGTCAACCTTTTCTTTCAGATCACCGGGCAGAAAGCCCAAATTCTCTCCGGCTTCAACCGCGGGACGGGAAAGAATAATCTTATCAATTAATCCTTCCAACATCATGGAAACCGCCAAAGCCACCGCCAAATAAGTTTTTCCGGTTCCGGCAGGACCGAGTCCGAAAACAAGTTCATTATTCATCATTTCCATAATGTATTGGGCTTGAGTTTGCGAACGCGGGTAAATATGGCGTTTTTTGGTTTTTAAGACAATGTTATTCATATCGGCTTTTTTATCTTTTGATATATCGCCTTTGTTCATCCGCACGGCAGCGCGGACTTCCTGCTCGCCGACACTAATCCCTCGGCTGACCTTGGAATATATTGCCTCAATCGCCTCTTTGGCATCTCGGCAGCTCTCCTCTTCGCCTTTAATGCGGATGTGGTTGCCGATGGTTTCAATTTCAACATTCAAGGCTTCTTCAATGATTGAAATATGCGCATTACCGGCTCCCACTACTTGTTGCAAGAGCTGATTGTTAAAAAGTTCAAATTCCGTTTCTGCCATAACTTTATGCCTCTTCTTTGATTGTACCTGCAAGAGCGTTCATACCGCCGAAGGTTATTATAACGTTTTTAATTTTGTTTATATCATCGGCTCCGCCTTTAGCAACCAAAGTCTGCATATAGGGCGTGCGTCCGAAAATCTCGCCTGTTTTTTTGCCTTTGCTTTCAAACAGTACCGGCATTATTTTACCTACACATTCTTTATTAAAGTTTAATTGTCTTGAAAATAAATCATCCTGCAGGATTTTTAAGCGTTGCTGTTTTATTTTTTCTTCCACCTGATGCTCATAGACGGCGGCCGGAGTTCCGGCACGGCGGCTGTATTTGAAAGAAAAAGCCTGAATATAGTTTACTTTTTTAACCATCTCCATCGTTGCATTAAAATCCTCATCCGTTTCTCCGGGGAATCCGACAATAAAATCCGAAGAAAGCCCGATTTCGGGGTTGGCATCTTTTAGTTTTTCCACTATTTCCAAATATTGCCCGGAAGTGTGGCGGCGATTCATCGCTTTAAGTATTTTATCCGAGCCGGATTGCAAAGGAAGGTGCAAATAGGGCATCAGTTTTTTTAAATTCTTGTGGCAAGCAATCAACTCATCGCTCATATCGGCGGGATAGGATGTAGTATAACGAATCCGTTTCAAACCCTCTATTTCCGAGAGTTTATTCAACAAATACGCCAAATTTTTTTCTTTACCGTCCGAGCCTTCGCCGTGATAAGAATTAACATTCTGCCCCAAAAGATTTATTTCCAAGGTATTGGTCGCAACCAAATTTTTTGCCTCTTGCAGAATATCATCAACGGGACGCGAGGTTTCAACACCGCGGGTATAAGGGACAATGCAATAGGTGCAAAAATTATTGCATCCCTCCTGAATGGCAAGATAGGAACATCCGCCGACACTCTTATTTTCCGGCAGGAAATCAAACTTGCTTTCCGCCGGAAAATCGGTATCAATAACACAAATATCTTTTTGTCGGGCAATGCGCGCCAAAATCTCCGGTATGCGGTGATAGGTCAACGGACCGGTGGCAAAATTGACATACGGCGCACGGGTGGCTATCTGTTCATTTTCGGCTTGAACCACACAGCCGGCAACGCCGATAATGGTTTCAAGCCCTCTTTCTTTGCGTTCGTTTTTAATAATCTCCATACGCCCCAAATCCGAAAACAGTTTTTCGGCAGCTTTTTCGCGGATATGACAGGTATTAAATAAAATCAAATCGGCATCTGCGGGAGCATCAACGCTCTGATAGCCCATATTTTGCAGCATATCGGCAATACGTTTGGAATCATAAACATTCATCTGACAGCCGAAAGTTTTAATATAATATTTCACGGTAACGCCAAACCTCATTATTGTTGTTTGCGTTTTATATTAAACAAATTGCGTTTATTTTCAAGTCTTTTTTAATTAAAGCTGACAAGTTTGTAAAATTATTACCAATTATAGGTGATTTCGACTGTTTCGCTATAGGTTTTCTCTTCAACCTGTCCGCTGTATTGAATCCTTGCATCAACGATAAATCTATTAGCGTTAGCATAATTTATGAACGTATTTATATAGATATTGTCAACAGCAATACTTTCAATCCATATAATATTGCATGCTCCATCATAACAATCAGTCGATGGATCCGGTATATTTGCCGTAAACTCGCCGAATTGGGTACCTGATACCGAAAGCACACCTCCGCTTACACTCGTGCCATCATAAAAAATATCTGCCTGTCCTGCATGTTGGCTCGGATCAATCGTAATTGTGCCAAGATTTAAATCCTTTGTTTTGGTTAAGCTCACATCGTGTTCAATTTTTGCGGTAACGGTCATTGTTGCCGAATTGTCCGCATAGGCGGCGTAGCTGCCTATGGAAACCGCGGCTGCACCAATCAATAAAATATATTTTTTCATAAGTCTTACTTCCTTTTTTGTTAATATCAAAAGAAACCACCTTTTGGGTTATTTCCCCGCGAGGTGGTCGGAAGTTAGCAACTGTGATGTAAAACAGTGTAGGGTATTCTTTATATTCCCCTACCTTCCAACCATAAGCGATTAGAAGCAATTTTATGTCTTGACAGGACATTACATCAGAGGTTGCTACACCTCAAAGTGACTTTTCACTCACTTCAATTTTACCCTAGCATAAAAAATTAACAATGTAAAGAAAAATTTTTTAAGTTTTAAAAAAAATCGCTTGAAAATAATAATAAAATAAGGTATATTTTCAGGTGTTGAGCAATCAACTGTGATACCAGAGGCACTGCGAAATAGAAATTTCGGACCCGGGGGCGGTACCCGGCGTCTCCACCAACGGGGACGAAACAGGTTTGACGGGGTTTAATAAAGGCAGGTGCTGTATTCGGCGAGATACCACCGTTATCGGTTCAAATTAAAATAAATGCTAACGATAATGAATTAGCACCTGTTGCTTTGGCTGCTTAATTGCGGTCGCAACGAACTTAAATTCTTAAAGCCTTGGTTGGCTTTAAGTGGGGAAGGAGCCGCCCAGCAACAGAAAGGCTCATTTTTTTCAAGCGGAGTATTAGAAAATGTATGATAAGATTGACTACGAAGAATTGATTGCCAAAGCCTTAAAAGGCGTTGTCAGACAAGCTCTTGAGATTGTTGAAAATCAAGGTCTGCCGGGAGATCATCATTTTTATATAGCTTTTCGCACCGACCATCCGGAAGTAAAAATGGGTGAGGCATTAAAAAAACAATACCCGAAGGAAATAACAATAGTTTTGCAAAACCAATTTGAAAAACTGCAGGTTTTTGATGATTGTTTTTCGGTGGTGCTGCGCTTTAATCACGAGCCGCAAACCTTGGTTGTGCCGTTTGAGGCTTTGACCTATTTCGGCGATCCGAGTGTGAGATTCGGGCTTTCCTTCGGAGGCGAGCGCGAGATTGCCAAAAAACCGGAAAAACCCGCCGCAAGTGCCGAAATTATTTCCATTGACAGTTTCAGAAAGAAAAATGCTTAAAAAATCCGTAATCATCGCCGGAAGGCATTCTACTTCCATATCCATAGAGCCGGAATTTTACGCCGAATTAGTCCGAATTGCTATGAAAAAAAATTGCAGTATCAACACTCTTATAACCCGAATCGACGAACAGAAAGGAAGTCAGAACAACCTCTCTTCGGCAATACGCGTTTATGTCTTGAATTTTTTTAAAAATAATCCCGTGCTTGACGGCGAATCCGATTAAATACATCGGCGGCCTTTTGCATATCCTCCCTATTGCCGCGAACTTGCGAGAAATGCACTCTTGCCATGGCAATACACTCCGGACACAGCGGAGGCTCGCCCCTTTGTCTGCGGGCAAGACGGTCATTGGTTAATTCATTGCTTTTGGCTTTGGTATCGGTACGCATTACACAACCAGGACAATCGCAATGATAGCCGTATCCGTCGCGGTTGGCGACATTGTGCCGTCCTTTCTGTGTGGCGGCAAAAATATGTCCCAATTCGTGGATGGTTATGGTTTTTATTACCTCTCGCAAATAGGCGGGATTGTTTTTATACATCTTTTCGTAGCGGCAAACCGACAAAACCATCCCGCGGTCTTGCGAACCCAAACCGTAAACAAAATTGGTCGGACCGTGAGGAGTCATGGCAAAAGCATCATCTTTTGCCAAGTGCAAATCAATCTGGGGAATATCCCTTACCGTCGGATCGGCATCCATCAAATCAAGCAGCATTGAAGCGTTAATTTGCTCCGGTCTGCCGTTGGCAAGGGCGGAATATTTAGCCATGGCAAACGCCCAATCGGAACTTTCAAAGGGAAGCATATAACGTCCGTCGCTCATCGGAACACACAATTTACGCTTTTGGGGCGGTATTCGCAGATACTCACCGCCGCCGATGGTGCTTCTTGAACTTTCCCATCGCCCGAGAAGACGAATCGGGTAGTCGTCTTTATATTCCGGAAACATATCCATAAATTCGCGTACACCATCGCGCATTGCTTGCATATATTCCGGTTTGACACCGGCTTGCGTAATAATAAAAATATTTTTTTCCATTGCCAAACCCTTTTAGTTGATAAACGCGGACTTTATTTATCATAGCACAAAATCTTTAGCTGTCAAACTCTTTGAGAACTTTTTGGCAAATCATTTTTGATAAATCGGGAGGAGTTTCCCCCTCCCGAACATGGTTGTTTTCAGCTTGGAGCATAAGTAATATACAGCGTTTGGCTTTGAAGACCAAACGGAACTACCGATAAGTCAGTTATAAAACAATTAGTCGGATAAACCTTAAAGTTGTTAGAACCGACATATTTTACGCTTATATCGCAATTATTATCCATAGTGTTGCCAAAAAAACTTTCATTAGAGTAAAAATCCAATCCGCACACACTGTTTGAACCGTTGCAGGCTGTTGGATCGGGCATATTAGCGGTAAATGTGCCGACATTTATATCGGGAACCGACACAAGAGCACCTTGCTCGCTAATAGTCACGTCGCCATAATAGCTATAAGTCCATCTTGCCACATCATTTCCGGTATAAGCCGGATTGATGGTGATGGTACCTAAATTTATATCGCCGGTTATGGTTAAACTTACATCGTGGGCTATTGTGGCTGTTACGGTCATTGTGGCGGAGTTGCCCGCGTATGCGGCGTAAGAGCCTAAAGCAACACCGGCAACGCCAATCAATAAAATATATTTTTTCATATTAAAAACTTCCTTTTTTATAACTTTAACAAAAGAAACCACCTATTGGGTTTTTCACCCGCGAGGTGGTCGGAAGTTCTCAACTATCTTATATAATAGTCTTGCGTATTTGTGAAACCACTTATTCCGCAAGCTTCCGACCATAAGCCGGATATAAACCGTATAACGTTCCGGTTCAAACGATATAAGAGAGGTTGAGACACCTCAAAGCGAAAATCCTTCGCTCTAACGGTTATATTAAAACAAGTTTTTGCTTAAATCAAGCATTTTTTTGCATTAAATTCAAAACTTCGGTGGCATCATAATTTTCGCTGTATGCTTCTATACTGCCGATTTTGGCGGCATAAAGCTCATAATCGGCTTTAGTTAAGCTCTCTTGCCCGACAATTTTATATATTCTGTCAAGCTTTTGTTCTGCGGAATCATTTAAGCTCAAATGCAATTCTTTTAATTTGTACAAATCATCAATTTTTCCGGAGCAATAGCACACTGCATCGCACCCCGCCGCAAGGGAATTGAGCGTTTTTTCTTCCAAACTTCCTTTTAAGGCCTTCATATCAACGGCATCGCTTATCAAAAGTCCGTTAAAGCCGATTTCACCCCGTATCAGCTCACTAATCGCCTTTTTGCTCATGGTTACCGGCAAATCATCAATGTCTTGAAGCAAAATATGGGCGGTCATCGCCGCCGGAGCATCGTTATTGACCTTAAACGGAGCAAAATCCTTGCGGAGTTTGCCAAGCGGAGCGGTGATTACGGGCAATCCCAAATGGGGATCGCTCTTGGCTCTGCCGTGTCCGGGAATATGTTTTATACAGGGGCAGACTCCGTTTTCGCAATAAGTTTTGACGGCAATTTTGCCCAATTCGGCACAATTTGTTGCAAAGCAACGCGATTTCAGCACCGGATGTGTATCAGGAAAAAGCGTGTCCAAAACCGGAGCATAATTAAAATTGAGTCCCGATTCTTTTAAATCTCCGGCAATCAACGCACAATGAGCTTTTGTAACATCCTTGGGAAGCCTGCTTAAAACGTATTGCGAAGCATAACTTTGCCAATCCGGTTCGGCAAGGCGGCGCACTCTGCCTCCTTCTTGATCAACGGCAAGCAAAATCTCTTCCCCCAAGAGGTTTTTCAAATCATTGCTTAAAGCTTTCAGCTGTGTTTTGCAAGCGATATTACGTTTAAAAAAGGTTATGCCGACAGGGTTTAGTGCTTTGAGGACTCTTTTTTCCTCATCGGTAAGTCCGGTGGAAGATATTGAGGCAAAAACCGGTGCTTTCATATCATCACTTTCAAAGAATACTCATAATTTTTTCAATATACCAGCCGAAAGGATCAAACGCATTTACGCCAATCATCCGATTTAAAACCGGAAGCAGGGCTACAATAACTATCAGTGCGGCCAGTCCCTGTTTTTCTGCCATAACATATTTTTTTGCCCACGTTTTATCTATCCAGCCGAAGAAAATTTTTGATCCGTCCAACGGCGGTATGGGCAGGATATTAAAAGCAATTAAAATCGTGTTGGTGATTACCATTGAGATAAGAAAAGTTTCAATATAACCCTCTTGTATATTAAATGTCTGCAAAATCAGCATTGCCGAAAAAGCCAAGATCATATTGGCAAAAATTCCCGCACTTGCGACCATAAAAGAGGCAATTTTGTCTTTTCGCAATTTCAAAAAATCAACCGGAACCGGCTTTGCCCAACCAAACACAAAAGGTGAGCCGATAAACAACAATGTACAGGGCAGAAAAACCGAGCCGAACCAGTCAATATGCCTTATCGGATTGAGCGAGAGACGACCGCATTTTAGAGCCGTATCATCGCCGCACCGATAAGCAGCATAGCCGTGCGCAATCTCATGCAGCATAATTGAGAGTATTACGGCGGCAAAGATTACAACATCACGCATCTATTTTTTGACCGTAAAGCAGTTTCCGCCGGCGTTTTTGAGCTTGGTGCAGAAAGATGTTGCTTCATCTTTAGAGGCAAAGGCTCCGGCTTTCAAGCGATAAAACACGCCTTTGGCACCCAGATCGGCACTCTCAATCTCATGCGGTAAATCTTTTAACATGGGATATTTGCCGGACATGGTCGCCCAAGATTTATCCACAGCGGCTTTGTTGGGGGAACTCATCAGCTGAATCTGCCAATTTCCGCTTTGTGCAGGAGTTTTGGGTGATACGGATGAAGTTTTTGCCAAAATATCGGCTTTTGCCGTTTGTTTTACTTCTTGCACTTTTACTTCTTCTTTTTTGATTTCGGCAACTTCCTTTTTAGCAACTTCTTTAACTTCAGGCATTTTTTCTTCTTCCCGAAGGGTTCCGTTTTGGGTCAAAGATTCGACGCTTTCCTCGGATTTAATCTCAAGCGAGGCATCTTCGGCCAATTTCTCAATTGCCTTGGCATCGGGTTCTTCGGAAGAATTTACAATCATACTTTCTTCGGTTTTGGTATTTTTCTTTTCGATAATATCATAAACGGTACGTTCTTGAGATGCCAGTTCAACATCTCCGGGTTCGGAGGGCTGCATTTTTACAACAGTTTGCGGGCGAGTGATAATCGGGACTTCCTGCGGTTCATCACTTTGATAGCGGGGAGCAAGAACAAACCACCCCACAACTCCGGCCATTATCAGCCCTGCCAAAGCTCCGACGAAGAGGCTGCGGGAATTATCAATTTCATTTTTGCGTTCTTCCAAATCAAAATTAACCTGCTTTTGGCGAAATTCGTTTAAAACTTCTTCATCGTCATCACGGCGGAAACTGTCCGGAAAATTATCAAGCATATACATTCTCCTAAATTTTTTCTTTTCATCTGCTTATTTTTAATATACACTGCAAAAAATAAAAAAATGGTAAAAGGCGCAAATTTATGAAAATAGCAACTTATAATGTCAATTCCGTCAACGCCCGTATGGAAAATCTCGAGAGATGGCTCAAGTCTTCAATGCCTGATGTCGTGCTTTTGCAGGAAATAAAATGCGAATTTAACAATTTTCCGTTGTTTGAATTGCAATCCCTAGGCTATAACTGCGCCGTTTTGGGACAGAAAAGCTATAACGGCACGGCAATTTTAAGCAAGAAAAAAATAACCGTTACGCAAGAAAACCTGCCCGATTTTATTGATAATCAAGCTCGCTATCTGGAAGCCTTGACAACCATTGATAACCAAACCATCCGTGTGGCTTCGGTCTATGTGCCTAACGGCAATCCGCCCTATAACAACGCCAAAGACGAATCGAAATTTATCTATAAACTGCAGTGGATGGATGCTTTCTTAAATCATGTCAAAAAGCTCGCAACAGGAGATGAAAAAGTTATTATCGGCGGCGATTTTAACGTGATTATGAGCGAATCGGATGTTTATGATGTCAAACCTTTTATAAACAACGCCCTTTTTCGGCGCGAAGTGCAGGAAAAATTAAAACAGCTCTCTTTTGTTGGTTTTTATGATGCTTTCCGTGAACTTCATCCCGATGTGCCGGGATATACTTTCTGGGATTATATCGGCGGAGCTTTTTCCGCAGACCGCGGCATGAGAATTGATTATATGTTCTTATCGGCTCCGGCTGCCGACGCACTTAAATCCTGTGAGGTCAACAAAACGCCGCGGGGAGAAGACAAACCCTCCGATCATACCCCGCTTGAAATCAATCTTTTATAAGGAAAACCAAAGTGCTGAAAAGACTGATCTTTGCTATATGGCTTTTATTTCCGGTTGCGGCGCAGGCGCAGGAATCGTCTTTTCTTTACACCGTTTTGGACACGGTTGCAAGTCATCATATAACCCCGATTGATATTAAAACTTTTTTGGTTGAGGGTTTAAAAGAAAGCCTTAATGAAGCAGATAAAAATCTGGTGCTTGGCGACGGCAAGGATATGGTTTACCTTTACTATAAGGGAAAGCAAATCGGTTTATGGCATAAACCGCAGGATGAAAACGACATAAAAAAATGGGCGGAAATCGGAAGCGAAATTATTGCCAAAGCCGCCAAAACGCCCTCTTTAGTCGGTGATAAAGGCAATATTTTGCCTGAAAAAACGCTTTATTATGCCGTTGATAAGCTCAACGATCATTCGCATTATTATTTCGGCAATGAAGCTTTGATAAACAGGGGAGAAAATTTATTTACCGCCCGCACGGAAGATGAAACCGCCTATATCAAAATCAAAGGTTTTTCATCTTCAACCGCCGAACAGCTGAAACAAACCCTGCAAAAAAACTCTGATATTAAAGCCCTTATCATTGATTTGCGCGGCAATCCGGGGGGGATGTTCGCAGAAGCGATTGAGGTTGCCAAAATTTTTATTGATGAAGGCATAATCGTTGCCGCCAAAGGAAAAAAAGACGAATCCACCAAATATTATGTTGCCAATAATCCCAACACTTTCAATAAGGATATTGCCGTGCTTATAGATAAAGACACCGCATCTTCCGCCGAGGCTTTGGCGGCGGCGTTAAAAGAGCAGGTTTCAGCCAAACTCATCGGTACGCAAAGTTTCGGTAAAGGCAGTATTCAAGATGTTTATGTTTTTGACAACTCCTCGCGGTTGGTGTTGACAACCGGTGAATTTTTCACTCCTTCGGGTGCCAAAATTGAAAAAGTCGGGCTTATCCCCGATTACTGCATAATTAGTAACAAAGACAAAACCGATACGCCATGCCCGCCGCAAAGCCGTGAAGATGAGAGTTTTGATATTGATTTTGCAAAAAAAATTCTGCTTTCTCAACCATAAAAAAAGATTATTTTCTTATCTCTGAAAAGTGATTTTTTGCAAAAGTTGCCATATTTTTCTTTTAACCCTTGAAATAATATTTCTAAAGTTGTACTTTAGTTGGCATTAAAGTCTTTAATTAGGGGAGAAATTATGCCAAAACTAAAAAAAATATGTTCCGTTGCGGCAGCTGCGGTCTTGTTTTTGTTTACAAGCATCGCGGCAGCGACAGCCTCGGAAATTGACTTAAAAATCCCGTCGCTTGACGTTGATTACGAGTTTTTCGGCTTTGTTATAAGCGGTTCGCAGATTTTGCTTTACGGCTTGAGCATTTGTTTAATCGGGGCAATCTTCGGATTGTACGAGTTTTTCAGCATTAAACGTATGCCCGTTCACAAAGCCATGGCCGATATGGCCGCGCTCATTTACGAGACCTGCAAAACCTATATGAAACAACAGGCCGTCTTGCTGGTGATATTGGAAGCATTTATCGCCGTTTGCATATTCTATTACTTCTTCGGATTAAACGGAACACCGTTGCCGATGGTATTAAATATTCTGTTATGGTCGGTATTGGGTATTTTAGGCTCGTTTGTGGTAGCGTGGTTCGGAATGCGTATTAACACATACGCCAACGCCCGCACGGCTTTTGCCTCACTCAAGGGCAAGGCTTATCCGGTTATGGCTCTGCCTTTGCAATCGGGAATGTCAATCGGCGTATTGCTGATTTGCGTTGAACTGTTTATGATGATTATGATTTTGCTGTTCATCCCGAGAGAAAACGCCGGTGCCTGCTTTGTGGGTTTTGCCATCGGTGAGTCTTTGGGAGCTTCCGCGCTCCGTATTTGCGGAGGTATTTTTACCAAAATCGCCGACATCGGAGCCGATTTGATGAAAATCATTTTCAAAATCGACGAGGACGATGCCCGCAACCCCGGAGTTATTGCCGACTGCACCGGAGATAATGCCGGAGATTCGGTAGGACCTACCGCCGACGGTTTCGAAACATACGGAGTTACCGGCGTTGCCTTGATAAGCTTTATCGTTTTGGCAGCGGGTATGACCTATTCCGGCAATGGTGAACTTGCCTTGGTAAACGGTGGAATCGATATTCAGGCTCGTCTTATCGTTTGGATTTTTACCATGCGTTTAATGATGGTTGTAACCTCCATCGCCTCGTATTTAATCAATGCCAAAATCACCAAAGCCCTCTTCGGCAACAAACAGGATTTTGACTTTGAAACACCTTTGACAAGCTTGGTCTGGATTACTTCAATTCTTTCAATCGCCGTTACCTTTATTGTATCTTATATAATGGTCGGTCCTATGGGTGAAGAGTTATGGTGGAAACTCTCAATAATTATCAGCTGCGGTACTTTTGCCTCGGCGATTATTCCGGAGTTTACCAAAATATTTACCTCTTCAAAATCCAAACACGTCCAAGAAATCGTAAATGCCAGCCGTCAGGCGGGGGCTTCGCTTAACATCATTTCCGGTATGGTTGCCGGCAATTTCTCGGCTTTCTGGAAAGGCTTGGTTATCGTCGGATTGATGAGTATTGCCTACTTTACATCTTTAACCGGATTGGATGATTATATGGTTTATCCGAGTGTGTTTGCATTCGGTTTGGTGGCATTCGGAATGCTCGGCATGGGACCTGTTACCATCGCGGTTGACAGTTACGGACCGGTAACCGATAATGCCCAATCGGTGTTTGAATTATCACAGATTGAACAGCGAATCGGGGTCAGAACCGAAATCGCCGAAAATTACGGCTTTGAACCTGATTTCAAGACCGGAAAAGAGCTTTTGGAAAGAAACGACTCCGCCGGTAACACTTTCAAGGCCACAGCAAAGCCGGTTTTAATCGGGACTGCGGTTATCGGAGCAACAACCATGATATTCTCCATCATTTTGTTGCTCAATTTGGAATTGAACTTGATGAATCCGCTTGTTTTATTCGGAATGCTTTTGGGCGGAGCCGTTATTTACTGGTTCTCGGGAGCGTCCATGCAGGCGGTTTCAACCGGAGCTTACCGCGCGGTTGAGTACATCAAAAAACACATCAAACTTGATACCACTCAAGCGGCTTCCATTGAAGATTCGAAATCAGTGGTCAGAATCTGCACGATTTATGCACAAAAGGGGATGTTTAACATCTTTATGGTTATCTTTTGCTTAACCATTTCTTTTGCCTGCTTTGATCCGGATTTATTTGCCAGCTATTTGATTTCCATTGCCGTATTCGGATTGTTCCAAGCCCTTTATATGGCTAATGCGGGAGGAGCTTGGGATAACGCCAAAAAGGTGGTTGAAGTTGACTTAAAAGAAAAAGGAACGCCCCTTCACGATGCCGCAGTTGTAGGCGATACGGTAGGCGATCCTTATAAAGACACCTCTTCGGTTGCCCTAAATCCGATTATCAAGTTTACGACTTTATTCGGACTTTTGGCGGTGGAGATGGCGGTTTCCGCACCGCGTTGCGTTGCTCTCGGAGCCGGCATAAGTCTGCTTTTGGTCGCGTTGATTTTCGTATGGCGTTCTTTCTACAGAATGCGGATTAACGAATAATAAGAAAAATAACCAAAAAAAATCCTCGAAATTGTTACCAATTTCGAGGATTTTCTTGCATATTATAATTTTATCCTATAGTATCGCTTGTAATGAAGAAATTGAATCTATACATCACCGGGCAGATTGCCGTCGGTTTTTTGTTGGTTACATTCTCGCTGATGGCGATTTTGTGGCTCACACAGTCTTTGCGCTTTATTGAAATGATTACCAATAAAGGCTTACCGCTTGCTATGTTTATAAAAATGACTTCGTGCTTGATGCCGCGGCTTTTTGCCATACTGTCGCCGATTTCATTGTTTGTGGCGGTTTTGTTTGTGTATAACAGGATGCTTTCCGACCGTGAGCTGGTGGTGATTAAAGCAGCCGGCATAAGTCCGTGGCAAAGCGCAAGAGCCGTATTGGTTATGGGAATAATGGTAAGTATTTTTGCGGTTTACGTTAATAACTCGGCAATTCCCGCTGCCGAAAAGAAATTTCAGGATTTGGAATGGCAGGTAAAAAACGATGTTTCCCATTTAATGTTTCGGGAGGGAGAATTTACCACCCTTGAAAACAACTTAACCATTTTTATTACCGCTCACAACAAAGACGGCTCCATTGAAGGGGTTATGATTAACGATGAGCGCAATCCCAAATCTAAAATGACCATGGCGGCACAGAAAGGAATCATTGCCTATACCGACAAGGGACCGCGGATTGTGCTTATCAACGGCATACGCCAAGAAATAAACAATCAAACCTTGCAATTCACATCACTATCCTTTGATCGCTATTCGGTTGATTTCGGAGCTTCGCAAAGCAAAAAAAGACGTAATTCGGCGCGCTCCAAAACCTTAAAAGAGCTTTTGGGGGCGGCATCAAATCCCAATCTTACTCCTTCGGAGGCAAGACGCTATATCGTTGAAGGACACCGCCGCCTCGCTAATCCTTTTTATAATCTGGCTTTGGCACTTTTGGCCTGCACCGGACTTTTGGTCGGCAATTTCAACCGCCGCGGGCAGGGAAAAATCATCTCTATTGCGATTGCGGCGATGGTTGCTGTTGAGGCCAACGATTTAATTATCGGCAATTTAAGCGCGAAAAATCTTTATTTTTTGCTTTTGTATTATGCCAATTTGATTTTGCCGATAATAATTTGTTTTTATCTTTTATCTTTTTACAATCCGGCATGGACGGCGCGGTTTCGTAAAAACGGAGAGTTCAAGGCATGAAAATAAAATACCCTTTAATTGCGGTTGCATCACTGTTCGGCGCGGCATGGGCGGCGCAAGCTCTTGAAGCAGATAAAAATGCCTCCGAGCCGATTTTTTTCAGTGCCGATGAAGTTGAAGAAGATGAGAAAAACAACGTAATAACCGCCAAGGGAGATGTTAATATCACCCGCAAAGATATGACATTAAAAGCCGATACTTTGACATACGACCGCAAAAATGATGTCTTGCAGGCAGCAGGTAATGTCAGCGTAATGCAACAGGACGGAACAACCGTTTTTGCCGACAATGCCCGCTTGTCGGATAATATGAACAAGGCAACCATCAACGATGTAAAAGCAATTTTATCCGATGAGAGCCGTTTGGCGGCGCAGCGTATCAAACAAACCGCGGAAAAAGACAAACATTTCTTTTATGCGGTGTATTCGCCCTGCGATGTCTGCAAAGAAAATCCCCAGCCTTTATGGGCAATCAAAGCGCGCAAAATAACCCATGATGTTTCCCGACATGATGTTTATTATCGCAGTGCTTTTTTAACCGTTAAAGATGTTCCGGTTTTATACACGCCGTTTTTGTCGCACCCCGATCCCACCGTCAAACGCCGCAGCGGCTTTATGCCGCCGTCTTTGGCAAGCAACAATTATCTCGGTACGGCACTTGAACTGCGTTATTTTATTGACATCAGCGAGCATGAAGATTTGCTTTTAACACCGATTATCAGCAGTTCTCAAGACGGTATTTTGGGAGGACGTTACCGCAAAATGTTTTATAACGGCGAAACCGAACTTTCGGGAACATTGATGAAAGACCAAAAAACTCATCAGACGCGCGGTAACGCTGTTGCCAAAGGGCGTTATGAAATAAACGATCTTTGGGTCGGAAAAATGGATATTAACTACGCTTCAGACGGTGCTTATTTGAAAGATTTATCATTGACGGGACGTACCGAAACGTGGCTCAATTCTTCAATTTCCGCCGAGCGGTTTGATGGAAAAAATTATGCCGCCGTCGATGGATATGCTTATAAACTCGTGAGCTATTCTCTGCGTACTTCCGATATTGATGCTTACAAACAGCGTGAATATAGCAAACCTTATATTTTACCGTTGGCAACTTATGAAAATATTTCGGAATCCAATTCCATCGGAGCCTATTTCAAAAATACGTTAAGCGCGGCTTCGGTCTATCGTGAACATAACGAAACACAAACCCAGCGCGCCACGATGATAAATTCGTGGAACCTGCCCTACACCAGCTCTTTCGGAGAAAAATACCGCCTTATGGCATCATTGAAATCAGATTTATATTACGTTGATGACTATTATAACAACGCCAACCGCAATTACAGCGGTGCGGTGGGCAGGGTTTTCCCGCAGGCCGGTCTTGAATGGCGGTTGCCGTTTGTTAAGGCCACCGAAAGCACCAGACAGATTCTGGAACCGACGATTGTTGCGGTTGCGGCTCCGAACGGCGGCAACAAAATTGACAAAATTCCCAATGAAGACAGCTTAAATGCCCAGCTTGACGATACCAATATTTTGGATATTGACCGTTATGCCGGATATGACCGCAATGACACCGGAAGCCGTGTTTCCTACGGATTGAATTGGAGTGCCTATGGCAATGTCATCGGGCGTACCTCGTCATTTTTCGGACAAAGCTATTATTTCAACGAAAACGAGAGTTTTTCCAAGAGCTTGGGTGATACTTCGCATTTCAGCGATTATGTGGGCAGAATCTTTGCCGCACCGAACTCCTATCTCGACTTTAATTACAGATTCCGTCTTGATAAAGACGATTTCAAAGTAAAATACAGCGAAATCAACTCCAGAATAGGAAGTTCAATGCTTTCAACTTATATTTCCTTTATCACCATCAAAGGACGCTCCAAAAAAGGCGGGGATGAGGGGCTGTATTTCTTTGATGACTACAAACAGCGTCAAGAACTTTTTACTTCGCTCAACGCAAAAATTTCCAAGGATTGGCGCGTATCAATTTACAACCGCCAAAATCTTGCCAAGGGTAACCGCAGATCTTTGGAACACGGCGGCGACTTGATTTATGAAGACGAGTGTCTTAAACTTATTTTCAATACTCATAAATATAACTCAACCGATCCCGATTATGATGACGGCTACGAGTTTTCGGTTACTTTCTTATTGAAAACATTGGGCGGTATCGGTTCGGAATAAAGGAGAAAATTATGAAAAAATTTATGATTTTGTTTTTGATGGGAATTTTTTCCGGCAATGCTCACGCACAGTTCGCGCCGGGATATGCTCCGCGTTATGATGATAACGCGATTGTTGCCGAGGAAGATGAGGAAGAACCTGTTTCATCGGTGTTTCAAACCCAGCAGGAACCGATTGCCCCACGTCCGGAAATTCAAGAAATCATTGAACCGCCGGCAATAAAAATCCCTACTCCCTACACTTCGGATTTAAGGATTTTGGCGGTGGTCAACGGCGATATTATCACCACCGAAGATATAAACAACCGCGTGCGGGCTTTTTGTATGACGACAGGCATTCCTTACAACGAGCAAACCAAAGTTATGATTACCAACAAGGTTATGCAAAACACCATTGATGAAAAAATAAAACTGCAGGATGCCATAAAAAATAAAATTGAAATCAGCGAAGAAGATATTGACAACGCCATAGCCGGTTTTCTTGAAAGCAATTCAGTTTCTCTGCCCGATTTCCGCAAAATGCTGCGTGAGTTCGGGGTAAGCAATGCCGTTTTCCGCGAACAGATGAAAAGCGATTTATCGTGGTTGCGGCTTATAAGGTCTAAAACCGCCAACGATAAAGTAAGCGAGAGCGAAATTCAGGAAGCTTTGGCTGTTACCAAAAAGGATATGAGCAAAGAAAAATATATGGTTTCGGAAATTGTTATAGACTTGAAAGAAGCGCGCGACGTAAACCAACTTTCACAAACTCTGCGCCGTGATCCGCGTTTTGAGATGTACGCCTCGCAATTTTCCAAAGCTCCGAGTTCGGCAAGCGGAGGACGTCTGGGATGGGTAAATGCCGGACAGCTCCCGATGGTGCTTGACAATGCTTTGAAAAAAATGTCTGAAGGCGAGGTTTCCGACCCGATTGTTTATAATAACGCCTATTATATCCTGAAAGTTGAAAAAAAGTTTGACCCCAAAAAAGACACCCTGCCCGCTCCGAAAGCCGAAGAAATCGCCGAAATGCTCCAAGGTCAAAAAACCGAACGCTATGCCGAGAGATATTTGCAAGGTTTGCGTCAACGTGCCTCGATTGAATTAAAGGAATAAGAATGCTTTTATCTTTAAGGGATACCGTCAAATTTTACGGACTTGCCGCCGAAAAGTCACTGGGACAGAATTTTTTGCTTGATGAGGAAATCGTCGGCTCGATTGTGGAAAAAAGCTTAAAAACCCAATCCCGCAAAGACTTTCACGATTGCAATATCATTGAGGTAGGTCCCGGACCGGGAGGGCTTACACGGATGATATTAAAAAACTCTCCGAAGAGTTTAACCGTGGTTGAGATGGATGAACGTTGTGTTCGGATTATGCAGGACTTAAAACAGGAAACGGACTGCCCTTTTAATATCATTAACGGCGATGCTTTGGAATTTGAGGAAAAAAACATTGCCGCACCGCGGCAGATTATAAGCAATCTGCCTTATAATATCTCGGTGCCGTTATTGCTGAAGTGGTTGGCAAAAATTGCGGAGTTTGAAGCGTTAACCCTGATGTTTCAAAAAGAAGTCGCCGAAAGAATAACCGCTCCGAGATGCTGCAAGGATTACGGACGGGTTTCGGTTATTGCCCAGCTTACCTGTCAAATTGATGAGCTGCTTGATTTAAGCCCGCAATGTTTCACACCGGCTCCGAAAGTTTGGTCAAGAGTCTTGCTTTTCCGACCGCTAAAAAATCCGGTAAACGCTCAAGAAATTGCCAAGATTTCCCAAATTACCGCTTTGGCGTTCGGACAGCGGCGCAAGATGCTGCGGCAAAGTCTGAAATCACTGCCGGATATTATTGCCAAGCTCGAAAGTTTAGGCATACCGCCTACGGCAAGAGCGGAAGAACTGACTCCGCAACAATTTTTGGAATTGTCAAGACTCTATTGATTGCAGGATTTTTTAATTAGAAAAATTTTTTCTTTGACAAACAGATTTTTTTATGATAGCTTAAAATCGAAGCAAGGGATTCTTGCTTTGAGGTTTAGAACCCTCATAGACGATGCCGGTATCGAGCATAATGCGATACGTCCGACTTTTTTGCGGTTGGAAGGTGGAGGAATAAGGTTTAACCAAATACTTCATACTATTTCGTCTAATAGGTTCTAACTTCCAACCACCTCGCGGGTGATAACCCAACAGGTGGTTTTTTTATAACGTTAAAAAAGGAAGTTTGAATATGAAAAAATATATTTTATTACTCGGCGTTGCAAGCGTTGCTTTAGGCTCTTATGCCGCCTATGCCGGCAACTCCGCTACAATGACCGTAACAGCAACAATGGCTCATGATGTGAGTTTAGTCAAAGTAAAAGATATAAATTTAGGCACAATTACTATTGACCCATCGCAGACAACCGGATGGACAGAGGCAGACCATAGAAGTTCAGCTCCTGAATACGGAGGTGGTGTAATTGCCGTGTCCAATTGGGAATGGGGAGAAATTACCGCTAATATCCCTGAGAGTGATACTTTACGCATTATAAATGAGCAAATAGATGCTCCTTTAGGTATTGAGGAAGGATTTATTTATCATATTTCAGATAATAGGTACGGCGTAAATTTGTCTATATACTACGACAGCCTTCCGGCACAAAAAACATATAACGGATCGATTGAGATTATTTATGTGGAATAATATAGGCTGAAATGTTATCTGTTTTTCCATTATCACTTCTCGCACAAAGCGCGCCATGCATCATGGGGTATCCTTGGATAAGGCACAATGCGCCTAAATTTCGGGGGATGCCTTGACCACCGGCTTTACAGCCGGTGGAGGCATGACATAAAGGGGAGGCATCCTTCCCCTCTATGTCACGCCGCACTTGATGCGGCGTCCAGGTGAAACAATTTGCTAAATTATAGACCTGGATTGCCGGATCAAGTCCGGCAGTGAGGGAAATGGATAATCCGGTCACGCCCGGCAATTGATGACATCGGGAGGGACAGCACCCCGCTTGTCTTGCTGAACTTGTTTCAGCATCTTGAGG
>JAFUYI010000051.1 GCA_017470585.1 Alphaproteobacteria bacterium
GAGAGCTAAACCTAAAATGGTTGCTATTACTGCTGTTATGCGTAAGTTTATTATTACTCTTAATGCAAAAAATAAATCTTCTTGTGCATAACTCTTTCATCTGGATTGATGACGGAGAGAGGGGCAAAAAAGGGAAAAGCAAAAAGTGCAAATTTTTGCTTTACATTGTTAATTTTTTATGCTAGGGTGATTTTGAAGTGAATGAAAAATCACTTTGAGGTCTGTAAGCCTCTTTATTGCCGTTTATACTAAAACGTAATTTGGTATGTCCGACTTTTTATGGTTGGAAGGTAAGGAAATATAAAGAATACCTTACACTATTGCAATAAATAGTTTACAGCTTCCAGCCACCTCGTCTGTTCGTCGGGGTGGTTTTCTTTTGTTAACAATAGATAAGGAAGTTTGAAAAATGAACAAATATATTTTAATGCTCGGCATTGCGGGCGTTGCCTTTGGCAGTTACGCCGCAATGGCCTCCAACTCCGCGACAATGACCGTTACCGCCACAATCGCCCATGATGTGAGCTTATCGGTTGTAGATGATATAGATCTTGGCACCATCACCATTAACCCTGCTTATGAGGATACAGATACAAATTGGTATTATAGCGATTCGGGTGTAATTACTTTAGCTACTCAAGGAGCTGTTGTGTCGGCATCAAATGCCACATTCGGCACTTTTACCGCCAATATACCCAATCCGTCTGCCTGTAGCAATTACTCGTATTCTTGCGGGGGATTGAGCATTACCGGAAATTACAGGAATTTAATCTCCAACATCTTTGGCGGAGATGATTACTTCGACAGTTGGTGCGATTTTCTGATTAAATACAGCGGGAGTGATAATAGTTTTAAGGTTATTGTTGGCGAGTGCGAAATACATGATGTTTCTGTTGTTACAACAGGCTCACATTCAGGAACTCTTACCATCTCATACAATCCCGAATAAAAAGCACCATTTACGCTCAAACCGACAAAACGCCGAGGAGATTCTCCCCGGCGTTTCTCATAGTTTTTTATTTTATCAAATAGGCATAAATCGTATAGCAGGCGGAAAGTCCCACTATTACATAGACTATTGATACCAATATCGGGGCGAATCCGAGCAGAAATTTAACCAAATCAAAGTTAAACGCTCCGACCAATCCCCAGTTGATACCGCCGATGACGGTTAATATTAAAGCTAATTTATCCCATATCATTTTATTATTCCTTTTCTAAAACATATACGCAGTTTAACAAGATAGAAATAATAGCAATATTAAAAATTCCAATACAAAAAAGTATCTCCGCGGCAATTCATCCGCGGAGACACTTCAAAAAAAGCAAAAATTTAAGCTACGTCCTTGGAATCGGCGGCGATTTTAGGTTCATTTCCGGAATTTAAGATACCCAACAGTTTTTGAGTGGCATCTTCGCAGGAAATATTATAACAAATAGCGTATTCACTTGCCAAACGGTCAAGAGCCTGCTCATAAATCTGTCTTTCACTGTACGACTGTTCCGCCAGATTCTCGCGGCGGTGCAAATCGCGGACAACCTCGGCAATCGCTGACGGATTGCCGGAATTGATTTTATTTTCATATTCCTGCGCCCGACGTGACCACATAATTTTTCTAATTCTTGCTCTGCCTTTTAAGACTTCCAAAGCTTTGTCCATAACCGGAGTTTCGGATATTTTGCGCAGTCCGTTAAGTCCGGCTTTGGCCAAAGGAACCCGTAAAGTCATTTTATCCTTATCAAAATTTACCACAATCAATTCCAATTCCGAACCGCAAACCTGCTGTTTGTATATATCGGAAACTTTGCCGACACCTTGCGCCGGATAAACGACATATTCGCCGGAATTAAAAACGATTTTAGACGCTGCTTTTTTTCTCATATCAAAACCCTACTTAAAAAATTCAAACCTTATCTCATGCAAGACAGAAAAAAGTATATCACATTTTCAGACCGAAATCCAGTACTTTTTTTACAAATTTTTAAAAAAAAGACAAATTTTTCGCTATTTTTTTGCTGCTCAAGCGACTGAATAATTACAAACCAGAAAATGTTAACTATATTTCAAACAATCGGCAATAAAAATTGTAGAAAAACATCAATTCTATGAGGTAAAAATGGGTAGCAAAAATTCCGTTATTCTAAATGAAATCGATAAAGCTCGTCTTAAACTCTCCATTGAACATTATATCAATTATTTTATCGGCAAGAGAGTTTGCGAAATCACCAAAGAAGAGGCCTTAAAAGCCATATCTTTAGCAGTGCGCGAATTTGCCATGGACAGGATGTATAAAACCATTGCCCGCTATAATCACAGCAATTCCAAGCGGGTTTATTACCTCTCGGTTGAGTATTTAATCGGGCGATCTTTGGAAAATAACCTTCACAATCTGGGATTGTTTGATGCCTTGAACAGCATTAAAATTGACGGTTGGCCGTGGAACTCAATGGCGGAAATTTTTGACACCGAATACGATCCGGCTCTGGGAAACGGCGGTTTGGGAAGATTGGCGGCCTGCTATCTTGATTCGATGGCCTCCCTTGGGATTCCCGGATTCGGTTATGGTATTAACTACGAATACGGTTTATTTAAACAAAAGTTTGAAAAAGGCTATCAGATTGAACAGGCCGACAGCTGGGACGGCGAAAATTCGCCTTGGCAGTTTGCCCGCTATGACCGCAAAGTAACCGTTCCGCTTTACGGTGAGGTGGAAACAACCTTTGATCCCGCAACCGGCGAGCCGATTTTTATTTGGAAGAACACTCGCCCCATTTACGGGATTCCTTTTGATTTTCCGATAGTCGGTTATAACGGTGCTTCGGTCAACTATCTGCGTTTGTTTACGGCGCAGGGCGACGAAACTCTGGATATTAACATTTTTAACAAAGGCGGCTATATCGATGCACTGCGTGATAAGATTGAAAGCGAAACGGTTTCAAAAGTTTTATATCCTTCCGATGCCATCGAATCGGGAAAAGAACTGCGCTTAAAACAGCAATATTTCTTTGTGTCCTGCGCTATTCAGGATATTATCCGCCGCTTTTTGGAAAAGAGCAACGACTTTCACAAAATGCCGGAATATATTTGTATTCAGCTCAACGATACCCACCCCGCACTGGGGATTCCGGAGATGATGCACCAGTTAATTGATGTTTACGGTCAATCGTGGAACAGTGCGTGGGAAATCACTACCAAAATTTTTGCCTATACCAACCATACGCTTTTGCCGGAAGCTTTGGAAACATGGAACGCTAAAATGTTGGGCAGAATGCTCCCGCGGCATTTGCAGATTATTTATGAAATCAACCGCCGTTTTATTGAGTTTGCCCGCGAAAAATTCGGCAACAACTCGGAAAAACTCTCTAAAGTATCCATTGTTTCTGGTGACGGCGATCATCAGATTATCCGCATGGCCAATCTTTCCATTGTCGGTTCGTTTAAGGTAAACGGGGTGGCGCGTCTTCACTCCGAACTCTTGAAGACTTCGCTGGTGCCGGAATTTTACGAACTCTGGCCGCAAAAATTTATCAATGTTACCAACGGCATAACCCCGCGCCGTTGGTTATATCACGCCAACACCGAGCTGTCAGCTTTGATTACTTCCAAAATCGGGGAAGACTGGGTTACGAATTTGGAACTTTTGCGGCAGCTTGAAGATTATGCCGACAATGAAAAATTCCGGCAGGAATTTATGCAGATAAAACAGCGCAACAAGAAAAAACTTGCGCAAAAAATACTTAAAACCAACGGAATTGCCGTTAATCCCAAAAGTATCTTTATTGTTCAAGCCAAGCGCATACACGAGTATAAACGGCAGCTTATGACCATATTGCAGGTTATCGGGGAATATCTTTCCATCATTAAGGACAATGTTTATCCGCACACCCCCAAAACCTATATTTTTGCGGGCAAGGCGGCTCCGTCATATCACTTTGCCAAAATGGTCATTAAATTGATTAACAATGTCGCCGATGTTGTTAACAATGATCCGAAAGTCAACGATATGATTAAGGTGGTATTTATCCCTGACTATAAAGTATCATTAGCCGAAATTCTGATTCCCGCCGCCGACATCAGTATCCAAAATTCCACAGCCGGATTCGAGGCCTCTGGTACCGGCAATATGAAATTTGCCTTAAACGGAGCTTTAACGGTCGGAACTTACGACGGTGCCAACATTGAGATAAGAGAACAGGTTGGGGAAGAGAATTTTTATCTTTTCGGTTTGAGAGAAGAAGAAATTTCCAAAATGCACAAAGAAAATTCTTATAAACCCTACGATGTTTACGATAAATCGGACTACATCAAACGGATATTAAATTCGCTTAACTCCAATATGTTTTGCGAAAAGGATTATGTCCTGCTCTTTAAGATGATATATGAAGAGTTGTTAAACCATGACTATTATATGGTTTTGGCGGATTTGGAAGCCTTTAATCAGGCTTTGCACCAAGCCGAAGACGATTACCGCACCCCGTCAAAATGGGCAAAAGCGGCAATTTTGAACGTGGCGCGTATCGGAAAATTCTCCAGCGACCGAGCCGTTATGGAATATGCTAAAAACATTTGGCACATAAAACCGGTAGAATAAAAATTGACTTTGGGGCGGAGATTTTTCCGCCCCTCCCGCCGTCATCAATGCCTACTTTTTTCCTCCTTTTTCCGTCATGCCTCGAAAGCAACCATGCGGTTGCTTTGGTCAAGGCATCTCCCGAAATTTAAGCACGATGTTCATTATTTTTGCCGATATAAAAAGCGGAGAGGATTTTTTCTTCCTCCCCGCCTGTTTTTTATAAGACATATTTTATGGTAACCGAGCCGGAATAATTCCCCGATGTCGGAAGATCTCCATCATCATCATAAGCCCAAAAATTATACATAAATCTGAAATTATTGCCGGAAACATAAATTACATAAGGTTCAAAAACATAAGTGTTTCCAAAAGTGGGATCAGTTTCCACCCTGAAACAGGGATGAGCTCCAGAGACATTCGCTACTGCAACACCATCAACCTTGCATGAATCGGGGACATTTGCTGTAAAAGTTCCTGCCGAAAAGCCGGTCAAGGAGATAAAACTTTCCGGTACGCCTCCTGAAATGCTGCCATCAGGATTTATCATCATAGTTCCACCCAGCGGTATAGACGGGTTGATGGTTAGTGTTCCCATATTAAGCGGGTCTCCGGCAGTTAGACTCACATCGTGAGCAATCGTTGCGGTAACGGTCATTGTTGCCGAGTTGGCGGCGTAGGCGCAATATGAGCCTAAAACAACGCCTGCAACACCGAGTAATAAAATATAATTTTTCATTATCTAAACTTCCTTTTTTTGTTTCTTTATAACTTTAATAAAAGAAACCACCTCGGCAAACAGACGAGGTGGTTGGAAGTTGGTTGCTGATAGTTGAATCAGTGTGTGGTATTTGGCAAGCCTTATTTCCACACCTTCCAACCATAGCATGGCTAGAAGTTTTTTTACGTTTTTCTTTACAAAACGTCAACTACGAGGCAACCACACCTCAAAGCGGCTTTTCGCTCACTTCAAAGTTACCCTAGCATAAAAAATCTTTAATGTAAAGCAAAAATTTGCACTTTTTGCTCCTTCCTTTTTTTATGTCAATGTTCCGGCATCTTTTTAAAAGATCCTGAAACGAGTTCAGGATGACAAAACTTGTGTTTAGGCTTACTCTCCCAATGTCATGCTGAACTTGTTTCAGCATCTTTTTGTCTTCATTCTCCCATCTATTCGGCGTCCTTCCCCCTATATCACGCGCCCATATATTCGGCATTCCTCCCCCTCTTATGTCACGCCGCACTTGATGCGGCGTCTAGGTGAAACAATTTGCTAAATTATAGACC
>JAFUYI010000052.1 GCA_017470585.1 Alphaproteobacteria bacterium
ATGTCCATCAAGACATAAAATTGCTTCTAACCATATTATGGGTTGGAAGGTAGGGAAATATAAAGAATACTCTACACTGTTTCTTTCGACAGTTGACAACTTCCAACCCCCTCGTTTATTTGCCGAGGGGGTTTTCTTTGTTAACAACAGATGAGGAAGTTTGAATATGAAAAACTATATTTTACTACTAGGCATTGCCGCGGTTTCCATAGGCTCATATTGCGCCTACGCCGGAAACTCGGCAACAATGACCGTCACCGCCACAATCGCTCACGATGTATCTTTGACGCTAGAGGGAAATACAATGGATTTCGGCACAATTTATATCGATCCGTCTAATACCGAGGGCGGTTATATAAGTTATGGCGAATCGGGAGAAATTACTCACCAAGACGCTTATTTCGTTAGTGCATCGCCGGTTACTCCGATAAACTTTACCGCCAATATTCCCCATCCCGAAGCTTGCCAGAACCATTCTAATATATGCCAAGGATTATCGTTCGATGAGAACGATGGAGAAGTATACGTTTTTGGTGGATCCAAGACTAATTACTGTCAACTTATTATAAACTATACCGGAAGCGGAAATAATTTTAAGATTCTTCTCGGCTATTGCGATATTTATTATCCTGAATATGTCACCCCCGGAGACTACGAAGGTACTGTAACCATTTCATACACGCCAAGCTGAACAGGTTACAAAAAGCCTCGAGAATTACTTTGGGGCTTTTTTGTATAAAATAAAACCCCCGATGGTTGAAAATCGGGGGTTTTGCAGATAAGATTAAGTTACTGTCTCAAAATACCGTCGGTCTTTTTGGCAACTTCCAAAATGATTTTTTTCATCAGACCTTCAATTTCCTGATCGGTAAAAGTCTTATCTTTGGGTTGGAAAGTAACCGACAAGGCGATTGATTTTTTATCTTCCGGAAGACTTCCGCCCTCAAAAACATCAAACACCCTTACATCGGAAATATATTCACGATCAGCATTCTTTGCAGCGACAACAACATTGACAGCGGCAACGTTTTTATCTACAACAAATGCCAAATCTTTATCCAATGCCTGCAGGCTTGAAAGTTCTAATTTCTTTTTGGCCTTTCCGACATTGGAACGCGGCAACGGAATATTATTCAAAAAGACTTCAAACGCCATAACGCGCTCTTTAATGTCATAAGACTTCAAAACTAACGGGTGAACTTCCCCAAAATAAGCAATCACGTTCTTCCCCAAACGCAAAGTTCCGCTGCGTCCGGGATGATAATATTCCGGTGTATCGGTTGTTATTTGCGCATTTTCCCAAGGTCCGTTCGCTGCAGCAATAGCGGCCAGCGCATCCGCTTTGACATCAAAAACATCATAAGCTCGCTCATTTTTAAGCCAATGTTTTTTTGAACTCATACCACAGCGAATGCCCGCAGCAACAATTCCTTGCTCGGAAGGTCTGCACCCGTAAAACTCCGGACCTATTTCAAATAATGCCATATTCGCATCATTGCGAGCAATATTATTATGGGCGGCAATCAAAAGATTGGGCAAAATCGATGGGCGCATTTCATCCAGTTCTGATGCAATCGGATTCATCAGCAAAACCGGGGCTTTTCCTTTGCGGAAAGGCTGACAGAGTTTGGAATCGGTAAAGCTCCAAGTAACCGTTTCAAACATACCGCGCGATGCAAGCTCATGTCTGGCATTTAAAATGCGCTGTTGCTTTGGAGAGAGAGTTTGTTTAGGAAACTCGTCGCTCGGTATTGAAACAGCCGGAATGCTATCAAGACCGCGTATGCGAACAACTTCTTCCACCAAATCGGCTTCAAACTCAATATCTCCGCGCCATGTCGGAGAAACAGCCTCAACAGCATCTCCTTTGTCAGTGAGCTTAAAACCAAGAGCTGTCAAAATGCGGATAATTTCTTCTTTGCTTACATCAATACCGGCAAGGGTTTTAACTCGCTCATAACGCAAAGTTACCGGTTGAGCGCAATAGTCTTCTTCCCCTCTTACAACTATCTCCGATGCCTCACCGCCGCAAATGTCTAAAATCAACGATGCGGCGTAATCCGATCCCATAATATTAGAATTGGGATCAACCCAACGTTCATAACGATAGCGGGAATCGGAATCAATTTGAAAATGACGACCGGTGCGGGCAATACATTCCGGTTTGAACGATGCACTTTCAAGCAGAACGTTAACCGTGTCATCAGAGCAACCTTTGGAGAGTCCTCCCATAACACCGCCCAAGCATTGAACACCCTCATCATCACAAATTCCCAAACTTTTGCTATCAAGTTTATATTCTTTTTCTTCCAAAGAAATGAACGGCTCCTCTTCTTTTGCCATACGAATTACCAAATCGCCTTTTAATTTATCGGCATCAAAAACGTGCAACGGACGCGCCAGGTCATAATTGAGATAATTGGTAACATCAACAAGCGGTGAAATCGGACGCAAACCGATGGCAGAAAGTCTGTCTTTCATCCACTTTGGGGTTTCTTTCGTATTGTCAACGCCTTTGATATAACGACCGGTATAAACCGGGCAGGCCTCTTTTGCCTCCACCCTAATGTTAATCGGGCAGGCAAATTTGGCAACCGGCTTTTTAATTTCAAGCGGTTTTAGTTTTCCCAGTCCCGAAGCGGCCAAATCGCGGGCAACGCCTCGAACACCGAGGCACTCGGCACGATTCGGAGTAATCGAAATTTCAATTACCGGATCAATATTTAAGATTTCAGCTGCAGGAACACCGATTTTGGTATCGGAAGGCAATTCAATAATGCCGTCATGATCTTCCCCAATACAAAGCTCTTTTTCGGAACAAAGCATACCGAAACTCTCTACACCGCGGATTTTACCGACTGTGAGTTTTTCGTTATAGCAGGGAATTACTACACCGACCGGAGCAAAAATGCCGATTGTGCCAAGTTTGACGTTCGGCGCACCGCAGACAACTTGCAAAGTTTCGGTGCCGTTATTAACACTTAACAAATGGAGGTGATCGGAATCGGGGTGCATTTCGCATTTTTCAACTTTGGCGGTAATAAAACCGTTTAGAGCCGCAGCGGGATTGAATACCTCTTCAACCTCCAACCCGATTGAGGTCAACCGCTCGGCAATTTCCTCGATTCCCGCGCTTGTTTCCAAGTGATCTTTTAACCAAGATAATGTGAATTTCATCGTGCAAGTCCTCCATTGTTGCTCAAACCTCCGGTCATTGAAGATATATCCAAGGGCAAGAAGCCGTAATGTTTTAACCAGCGCAAATCCGATTCGAAAAAGGTGCGCAAATCAGGAATACCGTATTTGAGCATTGCCAAACGATCAATTCCCACTCCGAATGCGAACCCTTGATATTCATCGGGATCAATTCCTCCGGCACGCAAAACGTTGGGGTGAACCATACCGCAACCCAAAATTTCGAGCCAATCATCGCCCTCGCCTATTTTTAATTCGCCTTTCCCCTTACGGCAGCCGATGTCCATTTCGGCACTCGGTTCGGTAAACGGGAAATATGAGGGACGATAGCGAACTTTGATGTCATCAATCTCAAAGAAGGCTTTAACAAAGTCGTATAAACACCCTTTGAGGTGCGCCATGGTAGTGGTTTTATCAATCACCAAACCCTCAACTTGATGGAACATCGGGGTATGGGTAGCATCAAAGTCACTGCGATAAGTGCGCCCCGGAGCGATAATGCGAATCGGCGGCTTTTTCGTTTCCATCGTGCGGATTTGAATGCCGGAAGTGTGAGTGCGTACAACAAAGCTGTCATCAAAATCGGTACTATCCGGATTGGCAATGTAAAAAGTATCCTGCATTTGCCGCGCCGGATGATTAGCGGGCATATTGAGAGCATTGAAGTTATGGAATTGATCTTCAATATCCGGTCCTTCTGCAACCTCAAATCCCATTTGCCCGAAGATTGCCACAACTTCCTCATAGATTTTTGAAACCGGATGAATACGTCCTTGTGTTTCCGAGCGAATCGGCAGAGTTACATCAATGCGCTCATTTGCCAACTGATGATTTATCGCTTTCATTTCCAATTCTTGTTTTTTGTTCTCAATAGCACTTTCAATTGTGCTTTTCAAAACGTTTAACACCTTACCGGCGGCAATTTTTTCTTCCAACGGAAGCAAACCGAGAGATTTCATTTTCTCGGTAAGGGAGCCTTTTTTACCCAAAACAGATATCCTCACCTCATCGAGAGTACGCAAATCGAGAGCATTATTAACGTTTTGCAACACGCTTTCTTCTATTTCTTTTAAGTTTTCCATCAATTTTCCCTAAATCCTTTTAAATAAAAAAGAGTCTGACCCGATTGCTCAAGCAGACTCTTTATTGCATTTATTAAAATGGCTTATTTCAAAGCGTCCTTAGCTTGCGCAACTAATTTGGCAAACGCCTCGGGCTCTTTTAATGCGATATCGGCCAAAACTTTACGATCAAGCTCAATACCTGCTTTGTTGAGCCCGTTCATAAATCGAGAATATGTCATATCGTTAAGTCTGGTTGCAGCACTGATACGTTGAATCCACAGCATTCTGAAATTTCTTTTCTTTGCACGTCTGTCGCGGTATGCATATTGCAAACCTTTTTCAACTTTCTCAACTGCTACTCTGAATACATTTTTATTGCGGCCGCGATAGCCTTTTGCCATCTCAAAAATCTTTTTGTGACGAGCGCGAGCCGTTACACCTCTTTTTACACGAGACATCTAACTATCCTCCTACAAATACGGCAAAAATTGTTTAACGATTTTAACATCGCAGGTATCAACCAAAGTTGTACCGCGAGCCTGTCTTTTCATTTTTTGAGTTTTGCAGAAGAGGCAGTGTCTCTTTTTGGCAAAATTTCTTTTCAATTTGCCGGTTCCGGTAACGCTGAAACGTTTTTTTACGGAACTCTTGGTTTTCATTTTTGGCATTTTGCTTCCCTTTCTATATTTTTTGGATGCTGACAGCGATGTCAGGCATGCCTTTAGCCTGCACACCGCAATACACGGTTTCTCCTATACACTAGAAATTTATTCTTGGCAAGCTTTTTTTTCATTTTGTTAAAAAAAATTTACGGCATATAAGTTTTTTAAATTAACACTCCCAAAAAGCAAAAAACCGCCCTGAAGAGAGCGGTTTTTTTCATTCAATGAATTAAAAATTACTTCAATTCAACTTTAGCACCGGCAGCTTCCAATTTCTTTTTGATTTCTTCGGCTTCGGCTTTCGGGGCACTCTCTTTTACAGTCTTCGGAGCACCGTCAACCAAATCTTTGGCTTCTTTCAAGCCTAATTGGGTAATAGCACGGATTTCTTTAATAACGTTAATCTTGTTGTCGCCGGCAGCAACCAAAACGACTTCAAATTCATCTTTTTCTTCAGCGGCGGCAGCACCGGCACCGGGAGCAGCAACAGCCACGGCGGCAGCGGCGGAAACGCCCCATTTTTCTTCTAACATTTTGGAAAGATCGGCAGCTTCCATAACGGTCAAAGCTGACAATTCATCTACGAACTTGGCTAAATCGGCCATCTTTTTTCTCCATAAATAAATTAAATTTTTTCAAATAAAATTACAACACATACGACAATTAAGCCGCTTCTTTTTCTGAATAAGCCTTGGTAACACGAGCAAGTTGAGCACCGGGAGCCTGCAACAAACCGATAATTTTGGCGCGCAGTTCGTCCATTGAGGGGATGCTTGCCAATTTTTTAATCTCGTCTATTGACAAAATACCGGTTCCCATGGCACCGCCAAGGATAACCAACTTTTCATTACCTTTTGCAAATTCGACACAAGCTTTGCAAGCAGAAATCGGATCGTTGGCAAAGGCGACTGCGGTCGGACCTTTGAACAAATCAGCGAGTTCGCTGAACTTGGTGTCTTTCAGAGCCAGACGTGTGATGCGATTTTTGGTTACTCTGAAACCGGCTCCGGCTTTGCGGATGCTGTCGCGTAATTCCGACACTTCGGCAACGGTCAACCCCTTATAATGGGAAACAACCACCGCTTCGGAATCATTGAACAACTGCTTCAATTCTTCGAGCAACTGTGCTTTTTCATCACGATTCACTTTTCTATCTCCATAAAATAACGCTTATAAAAGCAATTATTTGATTTACATTTTATACCCTTATTGAAATAAGGGCGGGTTAAGCTGTCCGAGGAGAAAAAACGATTGGAAATCTAAATTAACTCCGTCTATGCAGGGCATTTAAGGTTTTAGGAAAGAAAATTCTAAAAAAACCACCTGCAGTCTTGGACAGGAAAGCGGATAAAATCCGCATACTGGAGAGCTAAATAATACGGATAAAAACACTTGTCAAGCATTTTTTTTAAGACATCCTCATAAAAAAGCAAAATTTTTTTGCTTTACATAAAAGATTTTTTATGCTAGGGTAGGTTTGAAGTGAATGAAAAATCACTTTGAGGTGTGCTAACCTCTCAATAACCGTTTGTATCAAGACGTAATTTGATATATCCGATCTTAATGGTTGGAAGGTGGGGAAATAAGGCTTGCCAAATACTTCACACTATTGTTATTGATAGTTAGCAACTTCCAACCACCTCGCGGGTGATAGCCCAACAGGTGGTTTCTTTTATTAAAGTTATAAAGAAACTAAAAAAAGGAAGTTTTTATGATGAAAAATTATATTTTATTACTCGGCATAGCGGGCGTTGCATTAGGTTCATACGCCGCTTACGCTGGCAATTCTGCCACAATGACCGTGACAGCCACCATTGCCCATGATGTGAGTTTGAGCGTTACTCAAGATTTAAACATCGGAACTATTACCATAAATCCGGCAAGTAATGAGTCAGGAGCTGTTAATTATAACTTGGACGGAACGGTTAAAAGTAAATCCGGTCCCATAACTGTGGCAACCGATGCGACTCCGGGGACTTTTACCGCTAATATCGCCAATCCTTCAGCTTGCGATGGCTCAAGTTATACCTGCGGCGGTTTGAGTATACCGAATCGTATAAGTTCTTTTTTAGGAACTGCTTCACTGAATCACAATAGCTGTGGTTTTGTAATAAATTATGACAGTTCAAATAAATTCAAGGTCGTGCCAACATCCTGCAGTTTTGAATTAGGACACATGACTCCCGGTAAACACGAGACAACCATCACTATCTCTTACACGGCAAGTTAAAAAATTGCCTTGGCAACTGATAATTGCCAATAAAAAGAAGACTGTTAAAATAAGCGATTAAATCAAGCAAAAAAATCCGGAGAACTAAAAAAGTTCTCCGGATTTTAATTAAAGCTTACGAAGCCTGTTCGGTGGTTTCTGCTTTTTCCTCCAAGCGAGCTTGTTCGGCTTCTTCACGCAGAGCAAGGATTTCCTTGTCATTTTGTGCCGCAACGCGCTTTAAGGAACGCAAAACCGTACCTGTTCCGGCAGGAATCAAACGACCGACAATTACGTTTTCTTTCAATCCGGTCAGTTTGTCAACCTTACCTTCAACCGCGGCTTCGGTCAATACTCGGGTAGTCTCTTGGAAGGAGGCCGCCGAGATAAATGACTTGGTTTGCAAGGCCGCTTTGGTGATACCGAGCAAAATCGGATCGGCTTGTGCAGGAGTTCCGCCTTCTGCGATAGTCTTTTGATTTTCGGCTTCGAAAATATCACGATCGACCTGTTCTCCGGTTAGGAATGTTGTATCATTCGGAACGGTGATTTCAACCTTGCGCAGCATTTGCGAAACGATAACCTCAATGTGTTTATCGTTAATTTTAACACCTTGCAAACGATATACATCCTGAACTTCTTTAACCAAGTATTCGGCTAACTTTTCAACGCCCAAAACGCGTAAGATGTCGTGCGGGGCAACCGTTCCTTCCGTTAACTGATCGCCTTTCTTAACGGCATCGCCTTCCTGAACCGCTAAATGCTGTCCCTTGGGGATAAGATATTCAAAATCTTCGCCCTTGGCGGGAACAACTTTAATGCGCTGTTTGGACTTATAGTCTTTGCCGAACTCAACCACACCGTCAATATCGGAGATAATCGCCTGATCCTTGGGATGACGAGCCTCAAACAACTCGGCAACACGCGGCAGACCACCGGTAATATCTTTGGTTTTCGAGCTTTCTCTCGGGATTCTCGCAACCACATCACCGACTTTGACTTCCGCTCCGTTTTCAACCGTCAAAATTGCGCCGACAGAGAGGTAGTAACGAACGTTTTTGCCGTTATCATAGGTAACGTGTTCGCCCTTTTCATCACGCAGAACGATACTCGGTTTGAGGTTGGCGGCATTTGCGCCCGAGTGCCAGTCAATAACAATGTTATCAACCACACCGGTTGTTTCATCAGCGTGTTCGTCCAAAGATACGTTTTGAATCAAGTCAACCCATTCAACCTTACCGGCTTTTTCGGTAATAACCGGAACGGTAAACGGATCCCATTCGGCAATCTTCTGTCCTTTTTTGACTTTGGCTCCCTCTTTAACCAAAACTTTGGCACCGTAAGGAACTTTATGACGGGATTTTTCTCTGCCGTTGGCATCGACAATGACCAATTCGCAGTTGCGCGCTAAAACAATACCAAATCCCTCGGCATCGGTAATAACGTGTCCGTTTTCAATCTTCAAAGCACCGGCAAACGGAACTTCAATATTGGATTGCTCCGCCGACTTGGAAGCAGCACCGCCGATATGGAAAGTTCTCATGGTCAATTGGGTTCCCGGCTCACCGATGGACTGGGCGGCAATAACACCGACAGCCTCACCGATATTAACCGGAGTACCTCTTGCCAAATCGCGTCCGTAGCAGGCGGCACATACGCCGTTTTTGCTCTCACAGGTCAAAACCGAACGGATTTTTACCTGCTCAACGCCGGCTTTTTCTACTTCATCAACATCGTTTTCATCAATAAGTTTACCGGCTTTAACGATAACATTACCTTTTTCGGGATGAACAATATCCTCTAAAATCGTACGTCCCAAAATACGCTCACCGATGGAAACGATAACATTACCGCCTTCAACAACCGGACGGACGATAATGCCTCTTTCGGTTCCGCAATCCTGCTCGGTTACAACAACATCTTGAGCAACATCGACCAAACGACGGGTCAAATAACCGGAGTTTGCGGTCTTTAACGCTGTATCTGCCAAACCTTTACGCGCACCGTGGGTTGAGTTAAAGTACTCAAGCACCGTCAGACCTTCTTTAAAGTTTGAAATAATCGGTTGTTCGATAATCTCGCCCGAAGGTTTGGCCATCAAACCGCGCATACCGGCAACTTGGCGCATTTGTGCGGCAGAACCGCGCGCGCCGGAGTGAGCCATCATATATACGGAGTTTAAGTACCCGTCGCCGTCAACCAATTTGATGTTTTTAATGTTTTTCATCATCTCATCGGCAACTTTATCGGTACACGATGCCCAAATATCAATTACCTTATTGTACTTTTCACCTTTGGTAATCAAACCGTTTTGATACTGCTGTTCAAATACTTTAACCTGTTCTTCGGTCTCGGCAATCAAATCTTTTTTCGCCTCCGGAATTACCAAATCGTCTTTACCGAACGAAATACCGGCTTTACAAGCGTTTTGGAAACCAAGTGTCATCAAGCGGTCAACAAACATAACCGTTTCTTTTTGTCCGCAATGGCGATAAATAATATCAATGATTTCACCGATTTCTTTTTTCTTAATTAAGCGGTTGACGAGTGAGAACGGAACATTTTTGTCCTGCGGCAAAATTTCCGAAACCATCAAGCGTCCGGCGGTGGTATCAACAATACCGTATTGTTTTTCGCCGTTATCATCAATATAATTCATACGGCACTTAATCTTGCTGTGAAGTGTGATAACTTTTGCATCCAAAGCCAGCAGAACTTCATTGTAATCGGCAAAGATTGAGCCTTCGCCTTTCAAACCGTCGGCATCGTATGTCAGGTAATAAATACCCAAAACCATATCTTGAGTCGGCACGATAATCGGCTTACCCGATGCCGGAGACAAAACGTTGTTGGTTGACATCATCAAAACGCGGGCTTCCAATTGTGCTTCCAAAGACAAAGGAACGTGAACCGCCATTTGGTCACCATCGAAGTCGGCGTTGAATGCGGTACAAACAAGCGGGTGTAAGTGAATGGCTTTACCTTCAACCAATACCGGTTCAAAAGCCTGAATACCCAAGCGGTGCAAGGTCGGCGCACGGTTTAACAAAACCGGATGCTCTCTTATCACCTCTTCCAAGGCATCCCAAACTTCCGCACGTTCTTTTTCAACCATACGTTTGGCGGCCTTAATTGTTGTGGCGTGTCCCTCAAGTTCCAATTTGGCATATACAAACGGCTTGAACAACTCTAACGCCATTTTCTTGGGCAGACCGCACTGTTGGAGTTTTAATTCCGGACCTACGGTAATAACCGAACGGCCGGAGTAGTCAACACGTTTACCGAGCAAGTTTTGACGGAAACGTCCTTGTTTACCCTTCAACATATCGGACAAAGATTTTAACGGGCGTTTATTGGTGCCGGTGATAGCGCGCGAGCGGCGGCCGTTATCAAACAAGGCATCTACTGATTCTTGAAGCATTCTTTTTTCGTTACGGACGATAATATCCGGAGCGTGCAATTCAAGCAATCTCTTCAAACGGTTGTTACGGTTGATAACACGACGGTATAAATCGTTCAAATCGGAAGTGGCAAAACGACCTCCGTCCAACGGTACCAACGGACGCAACTCCGGCGGAATAACCGGCAAAACATCCAAAATCATCCACTCGGGACGGGTGTTGGATTCAATGAAAGATTCAATGATTTTCAAACGCTTAACCAATTTTTTGCGTTTGGCTTCCGACGTATTTTCTTTCAACTCGGCACGGATTGATGTACGTTGTTCTTCCAAATCAATCATGGATAAAATTTCTTTTATCGCTTCGGCACCGATACCGGCTCTGAAAGAATCCTCGCCGTATTCGTCAATGGCTTCCTGATATTGTTCCTCGGTCAGCATTTCAAACATATTGAGCGGAGTTAAACCCGGTTCAATTACGATGTAGTTTTCAAAGTATAAAACTCTTTCCAAGGATTTTACACCGATGTCGGTAAGTATGGAAATACGCGACGGCAAGGACTTCAAAAACCAAATGTGTGCAACCGGAGCTGCCAACTCGATATGTCCCATTCTCTCGCGGCGGACGCTGGCTTGAGTTACCTCAACGCCGCACTTTTCGCACACGATACCGCGGTATTTCATACGTTTGTACTTTCCGCACAAGCATTCATAGTCCTTTACCGGACCGAAAATGCGGGCGCAGAACAAACCGTCTTTTTCCGGTTTGAACGTACGGTAGTTAATGGTTTCCGGTTTTTTCACTTCACCGTAAGACCACGAACGAATCTGCTCCGGAGAGGCAATCGAGATTTTAATTTCATCGAAGTAAACCTCATTGCTCAACGGCTGTTGATTCATAAAATTCATAATTTCATTCATATTTCAATCTCCCCGGCTTAAATAGCTTCGTTCAAAAGTTCTACGTTCAAGCACAACGATTTGATTTCCTTAACCAAAACGTTGAACGATTCCGGAATACCGGCTTCAAAGCCCTCTTCGCCGTGAACAATCGCTTCATAAACTTTTGTACGTCCGGAAACATCATCGGATTTAACCGTTAACATCTCTTGCAAGGTGTAGGCTGCACCGTACGCCTGCAAAGCCCAAACTTCCATTTCACCAAAACGTTGTCCGCCGAATTGTGCTTTACCGCCCAAAGGCTGTTGAGTAACCAAAGAGTACGGACCGACCGAACGGGCGTGCATCTTTTCATCAACAATATGGTGCAGCTTAATCATATAGATAATGCCGACCGTAACTTTGCGGTCAAACTTCTCGCCGGTTCTGCCGTCGTACAAGTCAATTTGTCCGGAAGTCGGAAGTCCTGCCATATCAAGCATACGGTTAATGTCTTCTTCGTGCGCACCGTCAAATACCGGAGTCGCAACCGGAATACCGTTTTTAACGTTTGAAATCATCTCCATTTTTTCTTGTTCGCTTAAAGAGGCGATTTCTCGTCCGTACTGTTTTTCGCCGTAAATTTCTTTGAGTTTATTGTTAAGCTCATCAATGGTCTTTTCGCCGCGCTTATACTGTTCGCACATTTCATTGAGCTGAACGCCCAATTCTTTGGCCGCCCAACCGAGGTGGGTTTCCAAAATTTGTCCGACGTTCATACGCGAAGGCACGCCCAAGGGGTTCAACACAATGTCAACCGGTGTGCCGTCTTCCATATAAGGCATATCCTGCAAGGGCAAAACGCGCGAAACGGTACCTTTGTTACCGTGACGGCCGGCCATTTTATCGCCGGTTTGCATCTTACGCTTGGTAGCGATGAATACCTTAACGGTTTTTAATACGCCGGGCAACAGGTCATCACCGCGCTGTACCTTTTCAACCTTGTCGTTGAAACGCTCAACGACAACGGCAACACGCGAATCATAAGCTTTAATGAACTCTTCGACATTGCTCATAATCTTATCGTCTTTAACAACGATTTTACGCCATTGCGAAGCGGGGATTGCGGCAAAATCCTCTTCTTTCAAAACCGTTCTCTTGGATATGCCTTTCGGAGCATCAACAACCGTCTGCCCCATAAGCATTGATTTCAAACGTTCTTCAAAGATTTTGCGGATAATGGCAATCTCATCGTCACGGTCTTTGGCCAACTGCGAAATTTCCTGCTGTTCAATGGACAAAGCACGCTCATCTTTTTCAACGCCGCGGCGCGAAAATACCTGAACATCAACGACAATACCTTCAATACCCGGTTGGACGCGCAAAGAAGTATCGCGGACATCGCTGGCTTTTTCACCGAAGATGGCACGCAGCAATTTTTCTTCCGGAGTTACCGGAGATTCACCTTTCGGAGTAACTTTACCAACCAAAATATCGCCGGCTTTAACCTCGGCACCGACATAAACAATACCGGTTTCATCAATATTCTTCAAGGCTTCTTCACCCACATTCGGAATATCACGGGTAATTTCTTCCTGTCCGAGTTTGGTATCGCGAGCCATAACCTCAAATTCTTCAATATGAAGTGAGGTCAAAACATCATCGCGCGAAACCCTTTCGGAAAGCAAAATAGCATCCTCGTAGTTCAAACCGTTCCACGGCATAAAGGCAACCAGCATATTTTTACCCAAAGCCAATTCGCCCATATCGGTACAAGGACCGTCCGCCATAATATCACCGGCCTTAACTTCATCGCCGACTTTAACCAAAGGCACTTGGTTAATGCAGGTGTTTTGGTTGGAACGACGGAATTTTTGGAGTTTGTAAATTTCAACGCCGACATCGTTAGAGTTTTCGCTTTGTGAACGAACAACGATACGGTTGGAATCAACGGCATCAACTACACCGTCATATTTACAAACAACGGTTGCACCTGAGTCTTTGGCAACGGTTGCCTCCATTCCGGTTCCGACCAACGGAGCTTCGGAACGCAGCAACGGTACACCTTGACGCTGCATGTTTGAACCCATCAATGCACGGTTCGCATCATCGTTTTCCAAGAAAGGAATCAACGCGGCGGCAACCGATACCAACTGTTGCGGAGCAACGTCGATGTAGTTAATTTCTTTCGGGGTTGCAAACTCAAATTCACCGGCCTTACGGCAGGCGATAATATCTTTTACGAAAGTTCCGTCGGGATTAACTTCGGCATTTGCCTCGGCGATGATGTATTTACCTTCCAAATCGGCAGACAAATATTCAACTTCGCTCGTTACAATGCCATCAACGACCTTGCGGTAAGGACATTCAATAAAGCCGTATTTGTTAATGCGGGCGTATGTTGAAAGCGAGTTAATCAAACCGATGTTAGGACCTTCAGGGCTTTCGATCGGGCAGATACGTCCGTAATGGGTCGGGTGTACGTCGCGGACTTCAAATCCTGCTCTATCACGGGATAAACCGCCAGGTCCCAAAGCCGACAAACGGCGTTTGTGAGTAATTTCCGAAAGCGGATTGTTCTGATCCATAAACTGTGAGAGCTGTGAAGAGCCGAAAAATTCGCGGATAACCGAAGCAATCGGTTTGGCATTGATTAAATCCTGCGGTTTAACGCTGGTCAAAACCTCGGAACTCATTCTCTCGCGGATGGCTCTTTCCATACGCAGCAACCCCATGCGATATTGGTTTTCCATCAACTCGCCGACCGAACGGACACGGCGGTTGCCCAAGTGGTCAATATCATCAACTTCGCCATGTCCGTCACGAAGTCCGACCAAATGCTTGACTATGCGCAAAATATCGTCTTTGCGCAAGGTGTGATAGTTATCCGGTGCTTCATCAAACGGAATATCCAAGGCGGTGTTTAATTTAACACGACCGACTGATGATAAATCATAACGTTCATTATCAAAGAACAAACCTTTGAAAAGCTGATCTGCCGCCTCGTATGTAGCAGGTTCACCAGGACGCATAACGCGATATACATCCAAAAGAGCTTCCTCGCGGCAATGGTTTTTATCTACCTCCAAAGTATTGCGGATATAAGGACCTACATTTACATAGTCAATGTAAAGAACTTTGATTTCGCTGATTTTGGCATCGCGGATTTTTTCCAGCAATTCGGCGGTGATTTCCGCACCGGCATCGGCCAAAACTTCACCGGTTTTCTTCGCAACAACTTCAGATGCCAAGAACTTGCCCAGCAATCTTTCATCCTCAATGCGGTAAAACTCCAAACCGCCTTCCGCCAATTTTTGAGCGGCGCGCAGAGAAAGTTTTTTGCCCTGTTCGGCAGCTATTTCGCCCGATTCGGCATTAACAAGCGAAAATCCCAGTTTAATACCTTTGAAACGCTCCGGCACAAACTTGACTTTCCAGCCTTTTTTGTCGGATTTATAGGTTTCGACCTCATAGAAATAATCAAGTATTTCCTCTTTGGTCATACCTTTGACATCGTTGCGGTCAATTTTTTTGCCCTCTTTGGCAAGAGCTTTGATTTTTTTCTCGGTTTCCTCGGAATACAAAGAATATAAAATAGAAGTCAAAGGAATTTTACGGCGGCGGTCAATACGCGCGTAAAGCAAATCTTTGGAATCAAACTCAAAATCAAGCCATGAACCGCGATAAGGAATAATGCGGGCGGCAAACAGATATTTACCGGTGTTGACGGTTTTTCCCTTGTCATTATCAAAGAACACACCCGGAGAACGGTGCATTTGCGAAACAACCACGCGCTCGGTACCGTTAACGATAAATGTTCCTTTATCGGTCATAAGCGGAATATCGCCCATATAAACATCCTGCTCTTTAATGTCGTGGATAGATTTGGAACCGGTTGCTTCATCAACATCCCAAACGATCAAACGCAAAGTAACCTTCACCGGAGCGGCGTATGTTAAATCGCGCTTCAAGCACTCATCAACATCAAACTTCGGTTTTTCAAGCTCATACTTGACAAATTCCAAATCTCCGGCACCGGAAAAATCACTGATAGGGAAAATTGAGTTAAAAACTTCGTTCAAACCAAATTCGCAATCTTCCGTCTTTCCGTCATCGGTTTTGACCTTACCGGTGATAAAGCTGTTATAGGAATCGGTTTGAACGTTAATCAAATTCGGCATTTCCGACACAGCGTCGATTCGTCCGAAATTCTTTCTTACACGTCTTTTGCTCGTATAAGATTCATTCATTTGTTTATCCTCAAGGTTATATTCTGCGACAATGCTATCAATAAAATTGAATCCCGACCGCAGAAGGTTAAAAACTGTATTTTTTTAAACGAAATTCCATCAAACCCGCGGGAACCATAGCCCTCTCAATGGAAAAAAATAAAATAATTGCATGCAATTTCCGCGATTCGCGGTTAAACTCGCGCGGATAATGGCAGATTTTATAAAATTTTTCAAGCAAAATTTCAAAGAAATAGACAACTTTTTATATTTTTTTTTGCGTGATAAAAAAATTGCTTTACATTATCAATTTTTTATGCTAGCCTGACTTTGAAGTGGATAAAAAGCCGCTTTGAGGTGTCTCAACCTCTCTAACATCGTTCGTACTAAAACGTGATTTAGTTTATCCGGCTTTATGGCTGGAAGTCTGCAAAATATAAAGAATATGCAGAGCTATTATGTTAGATAGTTGAGAACTTCCGGCCACCTCGCGGCTCTAAAGAGCCAAAAGGTGGTTTCTTTATTTGAAATTTAAGAAACCACAAGAGGAAGTTCGATGAAGACAAACAAAACTTTTTTAATTCTTTTATTGGCAGGCGTAAGTTACACCGCCTATAATGCAACCGCCGTTTCCGAAAACTTTGAAATTTCAACTACCATCGACCACGAAATAACTCTGGGCAATTTCAAAGCCGCAAGTGCCGATGCAAATCTGGATGTAATCGGCGATATAGATTTAGGCACGATTATTATAAACAAAGATTATGACAGTAGTGTAACATCAAATTGGAAATATAATGAATCCGGACAAGTCAGTTTTCCTTACGGAAAAGGCTCCATCGTTTCTGCCGACAATGCCATTGCTGGTATTTTTAATGCTAATATTCCCACTCCAAATGATTGCAATACTGCAAGTGCATATTGCGGAGGATTGAGTGTTACAGCAAACACACCTAATTCTAATCGCCTAGAGGGAATGTTCAATAATTATAGCAATTGTGAGTTTTATCTTAAATATACCGGTTCAGAGAATAAATACAAAGTGTACCCGATTAGCTGTTCTTTATGCTTTTGCGGAAATATTCCCAGTAATGGAACAACAAACAAAACCCTTACCATCTCTTACACTCCGAGCTGAAAACAAAACATAAAAAGAAACCTCTCCGAATTAACGGAGAGGTCTCTTTTTTTTGAGTTAGAAGCTAAAGTCGAGGTTATCGAAACTATCAAGCGGAATAACGCTTGAGCTTCCCTCGCTGTAGGTAACTTTTACTTTCGAGCCGGGCTTGGTCCACTTCAACTCACGGAAGAACTCCGATGAGCCGGTAAACTCCTTGCCCCTGACCTCATTGAAAAGGATGAAATACGTTCCCTCCTCAATCGTAATGTCACGAACAGTGTACTCTTTGGCTTCGCTGACAACAACGGCTCCGTCCTTGATTGTGTCATTTGTGGTTCTCTTCAAGGCCTGCAGATAATTTGATTCTGCCTGCTTTTTGGAAGAACCGACACCGACAGCCTGACGGTTGGTAACAGCCATAAAGGCATAACCGGTTACATTGCCGCTTTCACCTTTCAAGGTCATAAAATACGTCGGAACGCCCCGCACGTTGTAGAGTACGGGCGATGTGGCGCGGTAATGTGCTGCCTTGGCAAAGTTTTGATCCTCAACGATTCTTGCTGCCTCCTGCTCGTTGACACCCGAAACACGATAGTAACGTGCCTCTTTGGTGCGAGCATTGACCAGCATAAAGCCTGAAGTTGCGGTATCACCTCCTGCCGAGCGGATACCCGTGTACCAGAAAGTTTGTCCGTCGGAATAAACCAACACCATACCGGGAGTAGGCTCCTGAACATCCTTGCGGGACATCCATGAGTTCCACCAACCGTGCTTCAATTCGCCCCACCAAGTGATTTGATCGGTAACGAAATCGGCAGGCTGAATGTGATCCACCCACTCGGGAGCATCTTTGATGGCATACTTCTCAATTGTACCTTTCTGGCAGTCAACGGTTATAACACCTAAAGCATCATCTGCACCGTCAAAGCCTATGGTCGGCTTATAGTTGCAGAGCACCCAATAAGGGTTGCCGTTTTCATCGATTTCGAAGTTGTGCTCGGTGATACCTTGGAACACATAGCCGTTTTCGCGGATGTGCCTTTCAATATCATCTCCGAACAAACCGCTCTCGATGTACTTGAGCTTTAAGGGTTTGCCGTTAACCTCGGTAATGAGGTAATTCTTGGTCGGATCATTGGCATATACGAGCATATAGCCCGGCGTAACATCGTTTGTGAGCCACTTCCAGAAACCGGAATGCTCCAGAGGAGCAACCCAGATAATGTCATTATCAAAGACAAGCTTTTTACCGCCGTCAATGGTAAATTCACCTGAAAGCTGCTGCAGGGTCATACGACCGACAACGCAGCGCGAGCCAAGACCGGGATCCTCCTCGAGTCTGTCCTCAACCACCTTGCGGGCAAGGTCATAGTCGGCAACAATCATTTTATCCACAGCAATCACATCGACATCCGTGGCAAAATTCTCGTAGCTGACCTCTTGAACCTCGAGCTTGGAGTTGTATGCTCCGGCATTGAACATCCTTGAAGATGCCATGTTTGCAATGAGCATAAACCACAAAATGCCGATGGGAACAAACCAGTTGACCTTTCGAGAGTAATCGAAATCCATATCATTACTCTCTACATCGTAGAGGCTGATGCTGGCAGCAAACAAGGTTGTAGACAGCAGTTCGAACCAGACGCCCCAGTATCCCCAAGGATTAAGAGTCGGCATACCGAAGTAGTTGACCATTCCCCAGAAGAGGAAAACAAAAACTGAAAGCCAAGCAACCTGTGTGCCGTTGCCTTTCTTGTAACTCATGCCGGCGAAGACTATCGTCAACACCAGCGAAAACATAATGTACATCATAATTAAAAAAACATAAAAATTGGTTATCGCTTTTCATTATACAAAAAAACTTTTTTTTGTCAAATTTAAAATACGGCTTTTTAAAAAAAAATTACGCTAAAAAATATTCTGATAATATAAAAGAAGTGCTTGACATATCACCTAAAAAGATATTTATTAAGGGCAATTTGGAGATTTCGGATTTTAATCGCGGGGGGAAACCTGCGCTTAAAGTTGTGAAATTCGGTTTTTATTTAAATTTAAGGTAGAGTCGATGGCAAAAGTTAGTCCGATACTGTTTTTTAAGCAGGTAAAACAAGAAGTTAAAAAAGTTACATGGCCCAATCGCAAAGAGGTTATGCAAACCTCGTTTATGGTTTTGGTTTTGGTGGCAATAGCCACAACATTTTTCTTTTTTGTCGATCAGTTTTTCGGCTTTATTGTTAAGTTAATCTTTGGTTAGGAGAAAAGTTAATGGCTGCCCGTTGGTATGTTATCCACGTTTATTCCGGTTCGGAAAAGAAAGTTGCCGAGTCGCTTCGCGAACAAGCCGTATTGAAAAATATGGAAGATAAAATTCTGGAAGTTATGGTTCCGACCGAAAGTGTTGTTGAACTTAAAGGTGACAAGAAAGTCAACTCGGAACGTAAATTTTTCCCCGGTTATGTGCTGGTCAGAATGGAAATGTCCGATGATGCTTGGCTCGTAATCAAAAATACTCCGCGCGTAACTAACTTTTTGGGTGCGCGCAACAAGCCGTTGCCTATTTCCGATGCGGAGGCCGAACGCATTATTCATCAGGTTGAGGAAGGTATTGAACGTCCGCAGACCATTGTTAAATTTGAAGTCGGCGAGGATGTCAGAGTCTGTGACGGTCCTTTTGCTTCATTTAACGGCACGGTTGAGGAAGTTGATATTGAAAAATCACGTCTCAAACTCTCGGTTTCAATTTTCGGTCGTTCAACTCCGGTTGAATTGGAATTTAACCAAGTAGAAAAAATCTAAATCTCGGACTGCATACGCGGTCTTCATACTAAATTAACAAGGAAAAATAAAATGTTTAAATCTTTTTTTTCGGAATTTAAAAAATTCGCTATGCGCGGCAATGTTATTGATATGGCTGTCGGTATTATCATCGGTGCCGCTTTCGGTAAAATTGTCGATTCAATGGTAAAAGATGTAATTATGCCCCCCATCGGTCTCCTTTTGGGCAAAGTTGATTTTTCGGATTTGAAACTCGTTTTATCGTCGGGCGAAAATCCGGTATCAATTAACTACGGCTTGTTCATCAATGCGTTAATCAGCTTTATTATCGTTGCTTTTGCGGTATTTGTGCTGATTAAAGCTTTAAACCAACTGCAATCCAAGCTGGAGAAAAAAGAGGCTGCAGAAGAAGCTGCCGCCCCCACCACCAAACAATGCCCGTACTGCAAATCGATTATTGATATTGAGGCAACACGTTGTCCGCACTGCACTTCGGAATTAAAACCCCATGCACCGCGCGGTCGCAAACCAAAAGCAAAAGAATAGTTGAATAAAAAAGTCCTTGCCGAAAAGCAAGGACTTTTTTTATACGCTCTCCGCAAGGATTTTTTTTAACTTGCGTTATAATTGATGGTAATTGTCGCACTGCGATTACCTTCGGTAGTGGTAGAGGGTGATTCTAACCAACATTGATATATAAACAACTTAAAACTGTTTCCGCTAATGTGTTTTATATTCCAATTACAAGAGTTTACATTAGTACTGCTTCCACCAAACCAGGTTTGATCCATATCACTGTCTGTACTAAATCCTCCGCATTCATCAGTTGTACCATCGCAAGCTGACGGATTGGGAATATTAGCGGTGAAAGTGCCGACTGTTTGGTTTGATAGCGAAACAATACCTTCTCCGCTCTCAATACTGGGAATGCCGGAGTCGCTATATGACCATTCTGTATCCGTTCCCGTATATCCCGGATTTACGGTAATGGTACCAAGACTTATATCGCCGGTTCCGGTTAGGCTCACATCGTGGGCGATTGTGGCTGTTACGGTCATTGTGGCAGAATTGCCCGCGTATGCGCAATAACTGCCTAATGCGACTCCTGCAATGCCGAGTAATAAAATATATTTGTTCATCTTAAAAACTTCC
>JAFUYI010000053.1 GCA_017470585.1 Alphaproteobacteria bacterium
GTTACTGAACCAGGAGCAGCCAATACCTGTCCGCGTTCAACTTCTTCTCTCTTTGTACCGCGCAAAAGAACACCGATGTTATCTCCGGCTTCACCTTCATCCAACAGTTTGCGGAACATTTCAATACCGGTAGCTGTGGTCTTTTGGGTCGGCTTAATTCCTACGATTTCCAAATCATCGCCAACGTGAACTACACCGCGCTCTACACGGCCGGTTACAACCGTACCGCGACCGGAAATTGAGAATACGTCTTCAATCGGCATCAAGAACGGTTTGTCCTTCGGACGATCAGGCTGCGGAATATAAGAATCTACGGCTTTCATCAATTCGATAATCGAATCGTGACCAATCTTCGGATCGCCGTTCTCTAATACTGCCAAGGCTGATCCTTTGATAATCGGGATTTCATCACCCGGGAAATCATAAGAACTCAACAAATCTCTGATTTCCATCTCTACCAATTCCAGCAATTCCGGATCATCTACTTGGTCAACTTTGTTCATATATACTACCAATGCCGGAACACCTACCTGACGAGCAAGTAAGATATGTTCACGGGTTTGCGGCATCGGACCGTCGGCAGCACTAACTACCAAAATTGCACCGTCCATTTGAGCGGCACCTGTAATCATGTTCTTTACATAGTCAGCGTGTCCCGGGCAGTCAACGTGGGCATAGTGACGATTAGCGGTTTCATATTCAACGTGTGCGGTTGAAATGGTAATTCCGCGAGCTCTCTCTTCAGGAGCTTTATCAATCTGATCGTATGCGGTGAAGCTTGCTCCGCCTTCTTCCGCCAATACTTTGGTAATAGCGGCGGTCAATGTCGTTTTTCCATGGTCAACGTGACCGATGGTTCCGATATTGCAGTGCGGCTTATTTCTTTCAAATTTTTCTTTTGCCATTTTGTTTTATCCTAAAAAATTAAATTGTGTTTGTTTCGGAGAGCGGAAGTCCGCTCTCCGTTTGATGATTTTTAAGCGTTTTTAGCCTTTACCTTTTCGGCAATGTCGTTCGGCACTTCGGAATAATGATCAAAAATCATTGTGAATTGTGCGCGACCCTGCGACAACGAACGCAATGTATTTACATAACCGAACATATTGGCAAGCGGCACTTGAGCATCGATAACACGAGCGTTAGCGCGCTGATCCATACCGTTGACAAGTCCGCGGCGAGAGTTCAAGTCACCGATAATATCGCCCATATATTCTTCAGGGGTAACGACTTCAACTTTCATAATCGGTTCCAAAAGTTTCGGTCCCGCTTGGCGCATACCCTCACGGAATGCGGCACGAGCAGCGATTTCAAAACACATAACGTTTGAGTCAACTTCGTGATATGCACCATCATAGAGGTTGCATTTTACACCGGTAACCGGATATCCGGCAATAACACCGGCATCCATAGCGGAACGCAAACCTTTTTCAACACCGGGGATATATTCCTTCGGAACATTACCGCCGACAACAGTATTTTCAAATTCAAAACCGGTATAACCTTCCAAAGGTTCAAACTTGATTTTGACTTTAGCAAACTGTCCGGCACCACCGGATTGTTTTTTGTGGGTATATTCAATATCGCACGGTTTGGTAATGGTTTCACGGTAGGCAACCTGCGGTTCACCGACATTGCACTCTACTTTGAACTCACGTTTCAAACGATCAACGATAATATCCAAGTGGAGCTCGCCCATACCTTTGATGATGGTTTGTCCGGAATCGGGATCGGAAGATACTTTGAATGAAGGATCTTCCATCGCCAAACGCGACAAAGCCAAACCCATTTTTTCAATATCAACTTTGGTTTTCGGTTCAACTGCCAACTCAATAACCGGATCGGGAAATTCCATATTTTCCAAAACAATCGGATGAGCGGAATCGCACAAGGTATCACCGGTGGTGGTATCTTTTAACCCTGCCAAGGCGATAATGTCTCCGGCGTGAGCTTCTTTCAAGTCCTCACGTTTATTGGAGTGCATCAAAAGCATACGGCCGACGCGCTCTTTTTTGTCTTTTACGGAGTTATAGATATATGAACCGGCAGACATTGTACCGGAATAAATACGGCAGAATGTCAATGAGCCTACGAACGGGTCGTTCATAATCTTGAAAGCCAAAGCCGCCAAAGGTTGGTTGTCATCAGGACGACGTTCCTCTTCTTTGTCGGTATTCGGGTTAATGCCTTTAATGGAAGCAATATCCAAAGGAGACGGCAGATAATCAATAACCGCATCGAGTAAAGGCTGAACACCTTTGTTTTTGAAAGCGGTACCGCAGAATACCGGCACAAAATCCTGCGCCAAAGTACCTTTACGGATACACTTCTTCAAAGTTTCAACCGATACGTCTTTACCTTCCAAATAGTCTTCCATAGCCTGTTCATCTTCTTCAACGGCCATTTCAACTAATTGATGATGATATTCTTCGGCTTTTTCTTTCAAATCAGCCGGAATTTCCTGAATTTCAATCGGCGAATCGGCTGTATCTCCGGTATAAACAATGGCGTTCATATTAAGCAAATCAACAACGCCCTTGAAATCGGCTTCCGAACCGATGGGAAGCTGCAAGGCCATCGGGCGTGCGCCCAAACGGTCAACAATCATATCCAAACAACGGTAGAAGTTAGCACCGATTCTATCCATTTTGTTGCAGAAGCAAATACGCGGAACACCGTATTTATCGGCTTGTCTCCAAACGGTTTCGGATTGGGGTTCAACGCCGGCAACCGAGTCAAACACGGTAATGGCACCATCCAAAACGCGCAATGAACGCTCTACCTCTACGGTAAAGTCAACGTGTCCGGGGGTGTCAATCAAATTGATACGGTGATCTTTCCAAAAGCAGGTTGTGGCGGCAGATGTAATGGTAATACCGCGTTCCTGTTCCTGTTCCATCCAGTCCATGGTAGCAGCACCGTCGTGAACCTCACCGATTTTGTGGGTTTGTCCGGTGTAGTACAAAATACGTTCACTGGTGGTGGTTTTACCGGCATCAATATGAGCCATAATACCGATATTTCTGTATTTTTCCAAACTATGTGTACGAGCCATTTCTTCCTCTCTTTAGAACTTATAGTGAGAGAAAGCTTTGTTGGCTTCGGCCATTTTATGGGTGTCTTCGCGTTTCTTAACGGCGGCACCACGGTTGGCGGCGGCATCTAACAGCTCATTGGCAACTTTTTCGGTCATGGTTGTTTCCGAACGCTTTTGAGCGGCAGCAATAATCCAACGGATTGCCAAAGCCTGACGGCGGTCGGCTCTGACTTCACAAGGAACCTGATAGGTCGCACCACCGACACGGCGTGATTTAACCTCCAGCATCGGTTTAACGTTTTCAATAGCCTCGTTAAACACTGCCAAAGGATCCTGTTTTGATTTTTTGGCCAAGAGATCGAATGCCGAATAAACGATTTTTTCGGCAACGGCTTTCTTGCCGTCTTCCATAATATTATTTATGAATTTCGCAACTACCTTATCATGATATTTGGCATCAGGCAGCACGATTCTTTTTTCTGCACTATGACGACGTGACATAACTTACCCTCCTATTTCGGTCTCTTTGCGCCGTACAATGAACGACGTTGACGACGTTTGGCAATACCTTGAGTATCCAAAGTACCGCGAATGATATGATAACGAACACCGGGCAAGTCCTTTACACGGCCTCCTTTAATCAGCACCACTGAGTGTTCTTGAAGATTATGACCTTCACCAGGGATATAGCTGATTACTTCAAAGCCGTTGGTCAAGCGAACGCGAGCCACTTTACGCAAAGCGGAGTTCGGTTTCTTCGGGGTTGTAGTGTAAACCCTTGTGCAAACACCGCGTTTTTGTGGGCAAGCTTTCAAAGCCGGGACTTTGTTTCTTTTCACTTTAGGTGTTCGTGATTTACGAATTAACTGATTAATTGTAGGCATCACAAATTTCCTTATTTTAAATTACAACACAAAAACCGTTTTTGTTCCGAGAATCGGACAAATACGGGAAAAACTCTTGTTTTTCAGTTGTTTCGCAAACAATAAACATCCGCAAAACTTCACGCATAGTATGTAAAAAAAAAACAACTGTCAAGCTTATTTTGTTTTTCGCTAACAAAAAACATATAGCCAAGGAGAAAAAATAAATTTCCCCTCCTTGGCTTTATCTCCTTTGCCCTGTCAGCTTGCATTATATGTTATGACAATACTGCCGATATTGGTATTTTCTCCCTCCGCAGGAACACCGTCGGAATATGCTATATCGCAAAACATATAATATCTTCCGGGCTCAGATTCATCAACCCATATATTAGCATTAGACAGGGTAAACAATCCTCTGTTTTGAAAGGCAAACGTAAAATAGCCGGTATTTAAAAGATCAGGCACATTTGCTCTGAAATCGCCGCTTGCTACACTCGATCCTGCCATAATACCTCCGCTGACGTCAGGAGAACCGCCTAGTGAGGGATGTATGCTTCCTGATGTTTGGGATGGATTTATAATCAGATCAGCCGCTATTCCTTCATTTATGGTCAAGCTGACATCGTGAGCAATTGTTGCGGTAACTTGCATTGTGGCAGTATTGCCGGCACAGGCGGCGCAACTGCCTATGGAAACTGCGGCAATACCGAGCATTAAAATATATTTGTTCATATTAAAAACTTCCTTATACTATTGATAACAAAAGAAACCACCTTTTGGGTTATTCACCCGCGAGGTGGTCGGAAGTTCGTAACTGACTAGTAGATCAGTGTGAAGTATTCGGATTAACCTTATTCCTTCACCTTCCGGCCATAACAGCAGGAATATTTTTACGTTTTTAAACGCTACTAGAGAGGTTACGACACCTCAAAATGGTTTTCATCCACTTCAAGGTTACATTATCATAAAAAATTGCCGCTGTCAAAGAAAAATTAAAAAACTTTTTTATTTTATTTCAAATATTCGAGAAGTATATCAAAGTTTAATATCTGCGGGAGGATTACACTTTTTCCCTTTTCGTTAAAATAAACGTAGAGCGGAACACTCGAGCGTCCGAATTGCGCCAAAGCTTCTGTAATTTCCGTATTGCGGTTAGTCCAATCGGCACGGAATATCCGAATGTTTTTTTCTTGGGCAAGATTGATAAAACGTTTATCATCAAGCACATTTTTTTCGTTGGCAAGACAAGTCAAGCACCATTTGGCGGAAAAATCTATAAATACTTTTTCGCCGTTTTTCGTCAGCTCCTCAACTTGGGCGGCATCAAAATCCTGCCATGCGGAGGAAATATTTTCTTCTCCGATGACAATCCATATCAGCCAGCCGGCAGTTGCAAGCATCGGAATCGCAAAGGCTTTTTTGAGCCAAACCATCCATTTCCCCGGGCGCGGAGTGATTTTTTCCATAAACTGCGGAAACATTCCGGCTAAAGTAAAGGGAAGAGCATAACCTGTTCCCAACGCCGCAAACACGCCGTAAAATTCTTCTGCCGGAACATTGGAGGTAATAACAAAACCTATAGCCGCCCCCATAAAAGGAGCCGTGCAGGGGCTTGCTATCAAAACCGCCAGCAATCCGGTTAAAAAAGCCCCGCTCGGTATTTTCTTTAAGCTCTGATTTATCTTGATTATATCAAGAAACATTCCTGCCAAAATCAAAAACAGCAAAGCCATAAATCCCACGAACAACGGCGATTGCAACTGAAATCCCCAACCGATTGCCTCGCCTTGGGATTTAAGCCACTTTAAAATTCCCGCCGTAATCAAAAAGCACAAAACCACTCCGGCAAAATAAGATACGGCATCAATAAAATTCCGGCGGCGGTCTTTGGCTTGCGTTATCGCGACGATTTTAATGAACAGCACCGGAAAAACGCAAGGCATAAGATTTAAGATTATCCCTCCCGCAAACGCCAACAAAAGAGCTGTCAACAAAGACATAGATTGCAACTGCTGCGGGCGAGGTTTATTTTTAATATCCTGCGGAGTAATTGTAAAAGACAGATGTTCCGGTATGCACTCGTCTTTACATGACAAAAAAGACAGTTCCAGCGAGGGAAGTTCGCCGTCGCCTTTTTCCAAAACCGCCTGATATATTCCCGAAGTTTTATAAACATTTATCCCAAATCCTTGGTATAAAATATCTTCCCCCTCGCTCCAGAGGAAATCACGCAGACGGTAATTTCCCAAATTCCATTTTGCCTCTATCGGCATTCCGAACTCCCCGGGATTGAAGGAGTGAATATGCCAGCCGCCCTGCGGACGTACGGACAACTCTGCGGTTAATGTTTCGCTTTGCTCGGTGATGTCGAGTACGGCTTCTGCGCGCGGTGTTTTGCGTATAACCTCGCAATGAGCCGCCGCACTCATCAAAAAAAAGATACAAATAAAGACCGCCGTACGTTTAAACATTTTTATTTTTGTCCATGATGACAAAGTTATAATAAGCGGCAATAATCACACTGAAAGCTTTTATTAACGATAAAATACCCAAAACGGTTGCCATCGGTGTAAAATAATTCGGGAAAAGGCACAACAAAACCAACACTGCGAAAGTTTCCGAGCCTTGAGCGATACCGCCGAGATAAAACGGGGAGTTGTCAAGATTTAAGTGCTGTTTGGAATTGATTTTATAGGCTACTACCGAATAGGCAAGCATAGCACAGGCGGCAGCAACAAAGCCAAACATCAAAAAGCAGGCGGCGGCAGCTTGAGATGGGTTTCCGAGAGCAAAACCCCAAATAACTCCGCCGTAAAAAATATAATCCAGTGCCGCATCCAGAAATACGCCGAAATTGGTAACTTCGGTAGAGCGGGCAATTGCACCGTCCAGACCATCGCAAAAACGGTTGAGCAGTATGGCAAGCAATGCCCAACCATACATTTCCATTGCCAAAAAATTAACCGCAAAAATTCCGATAATAAAGCCTATCCAGCTCACCCAATGGGCTTTTATACCGATTTTTCCCAAACGACCGCCGAGAGCGTTGAAAAGATTATAACTTTTGGCATAAACAAAATGATAAATTTTTGATAAGAAATTACCGGCACCCGTAAGAGCCTTTTTGCCGATGTTTGCAAGCCAACCGATTGTTCGTGAGATTTTTTGTAAGATCAGGATAATTTTTTGCTTGAGATTTTCTAAATATTCTTTCATAATGGCTTGCCTTTCAAAAAATGACTTGAATTAAGACGGATAATAAACATTAAATATAAAATAATTACTAATTTTGCGGATGAAAGATAATGCGTATTTTAAAATATTTGTTGTTTTTGGCGATAGCGGCCGTGCTTGCGGGCTATATTCTTATGCACAAAAAAAACTATCAGGTTATTACCGGCGAGGTTTTCGGTACTTATTATACCGTGAAACTCCGCTCTTTTAATGAAGATAAAATGCTGCAAAAAGCCTTAAAAGAAGAATTTGATAAAATCAATTCGCAAATGTCGGTTTTTGATAACGAATCGGAAATATCAGCGATTAACCGCGCTCCGGCGGGAGAGTGGATAGAACTTTCAAAAGATATGCAGAATTTGCTGAAAAATGCGTATTCGATTTATCAGATGAGTTCGGGAGCTTTTGACCCGACAGTCGGAAAATTGGTCGATTTGTGGGGATTCGGCACCAAAGGCGGAATCCAAAAAATTCCCGATGACGAAGAAATAAGAGAAATCCTGCAGTTCACCGGATTTGATAAAATCACTTTCAGCCGCGATTTTTCAAAACTAAACAAAAAATATGATAAAACCATTATCAATCTTTCGGCAATCGCCAAAGGTTACGGGGTTGACAGTGTCGCCGCAATGCTGACCGAACACGGTTATACGGATTTTGTGGTTGAAATCGGCGGTGAAGTCGTGGCAAAAGGTAAAAAATCCGATGCCAGAAACGGTTGGAATATCGGAGTTGCCGACCCGAAGGATAACGGCGAGAGCAATGCTTTTGTCGTAACTTTGAAAGATTATGCCGCGGCAACCTCCGGAGATTATCGCAACTTTTTTTACATCGGAGATAAAAAATATTCGCATACCATCAATCCCAAAACCGGATATCCGGTTGAAAATGCTTTGCTTTCGGTTACGGTATTTGATAAAAGCTGTATGAATGCCGACGGTTTGGCAACGGCAATTATGTCTATGGGAGAAAAGAAAGCCATCGATTTCATTAAGGACAAAAATTTGGCGGCGGTCTTGTTTGTGAGAGATGAAAAAGGCGATATTTACCCGATTATATCCGCGAAGGCTTCCAAGATGGGGATAAAATGAGCGAAGTTATAACCAAAGGCACGGTCAGAGCAATCAAAGACGGTTTTGTTTTTATTGAGTTTAAAACCGGTGAGGCGTGCGGCGGATGTGCTTTGAAAAACACCTGCACCAAAACCAAAGAATTAAAAATCGCCGATGACAAAAAATATGTTATAGGGCAGGAAGTTGAAATTTCAGGCACCGGAAACGGGGTTTTATTCTCCTCTTTTCTGGCGTATATCATACCGCTTTTATTGGTTCTTTCGGTACTTTTTACAGTGTTGACAATAACTGATAATGAAACCTTATCGGCAATTTTATCGCTGTTGAGTATTCCCGTTTATTACGCGGGATTGTTTGCTTTTAGACATATTTGGCATAAAAAATTGCAAATAAAAGTACGATAACTCAAAAAAAAGTCTTTTATTCCATAAAAAATGTGGTATTTTCTCCGCGGAGATGATGAAAACATGACGAGCTTAATGTTTTATAATATGGCAATTCTTGCGGCAATAGCCGTGGTTTCTGCCGTGATTTTATACTTCACCGCCAAGAAGTTTAAAACCGAATCGAATGTTTTGGCGCAAGAAATTGCCGAAATTTTACCGCAGGCTAATTGCGGAGCGTGCGGAAGTGCCGGCTGTCAGGACTTTGCCAATCGCTGTGCAAAAGCAACATCGGAGGATTTTAAGGGGCTGTATTGTCCCGTCGGCGGCAAGAATGTTATGACAAAAGTTGCCGCAAAGCTTGGTTTTGATGTTCAATCGCATGAGCCGATGGTTGCGGTTTTGCATTGCAACGGGACTTGCGATAATGCACCCGACAAGGTTGAATATACAGGTCTTAAAAGCTGCCGCCTTGCCAACCGTGTTTTTGTCGGTAAAACGGGATGCCCCAACGGTTGCCTGCGTATGGGCGACTGTGTTGCCAACTGCCCGTTCGGTGCGTTGGAAATAGATAAAAAGACCGGACTGCCCAAAGTAGATGAAAAAAAATGCACGGCCTGCGGAAATTGTGTTAAAATCTGTCCGCGGGGATTGTTTGAAATAAGGCCTGTCGGCAAAGATGGCATAAGAGTGTATGTTGCTTGCAAAAACACCCAGAAGGGAGCCTTGGCGCGCAAGAATTGCAAGGCCGCCTGTATCGGCTGCATGAAATGCGCCAAAATTTGCGGCGATGTCAAAATAGAAAACAATCTTTCCGATATACCGGCTTGCGTTGATGCTCTGCAGTATGGAGAAATGCTGGCTCAAGGCTGTCCGACCGGTGCGATTGTTTATACGGGAAAAATCAATAATGAGTAAAATTAAAACTTTTCATGTCGGGGGAATCCATCCCGATAAATTCAAAATATCATCGGAAGCGGCGATTTCTGATGCCCCGTTGCCGCAAACAGCGGTAATCCCCGTCCGGCAGCATATCGGAGCCCCGGCAAAAATTTTGGTTAAAAAAGGGGACTTTGTTAAAGTCGGAAGTTTAATTGCCGATGCGGACGGGATTATATCCGCCGATGTCCACTCCTCGGTCTCCGGAGAGGTCATCAAGGTTGAGGACGGAGAAACTTCCGGCGGATATTTTGAAAAAATGATTACCATCCGTGTCGAGGGCGATGAATGGGAAGAAAGCATTGACCGCAATCCCGAAATCAACCGCGAAATCACTTTAAGTTCCGAAGAAATTATCAATATTATCCGACAATCGGGAGTTGTAGGTATGGGCGGAGCCGGATTTCCCACTCCGGTCAAGGTGGACGTTCCCGAGGGTAAAAAAGTTGATTGTCTGATTATCAACGGTATTGAATGCGAGCCGTATTTGACTGCTGATGACCGCTTGATGCAGGAATGTGCCGAGCAAATCGTCATCGGTGCCAAAATATTAAACAAGGCTTTGGGGATTCAAAAAGCGATAATTGCGGTTGATGAAAACAAGCAAAAAGCGATTGAAAACTTACGCAAAATCACCCGCAGTTATGTCGGGGTTAATGTTGAGGTCTGCGACACCAAATACCCGCAGGGAGCTGAAAAGCAGCTTATCGCAGCGGTTACGGGACGGGAAGTTCCGCCCGGTTGCCTGCCGATAGATGTTAATTGCGTGGTACAAAATGCCGGAACGGCGTTTGCCGTTTATGAGGCAGTGCAAAAGAAAAAGCCGTTGTTTGAACGCATTGTTACGGTAAGCGGTGACGGCATCGAAAATCCGATGAATTTAAGGGTCAGAATCGGAACTCCTGCTTCGGATTTAATTAAGTTATGCCGCCCGAAATCCGATATCGGCAAGATTATTTTCGGCGGTCCCATGATGGGAACTGCCGTTATCAATGCCGATGCCCCGATTACCAAGACGACATCGGGAGTTTTATTGATGGAGGAAAAAAGCGTTTTTGTTCCCGAAGAAGGGGCTTGCATACGCTGTGCCACCTGCGTTAATGTCTGTCCGCAAGGATTAGAGCCGTACGCTATCGCCGAATTTACCCGAAACGGTGAATATCAGGAAGCAAAAAAAATCCATGTCCTTGATTGTATAGAATGCGGATGCTGTTCTTATTCCTGTCCGGCCAGAATTTCCTTGCTGGATTATTGCAAACTTGCCAAATATGAAATCAGAAAGAAAAAATAGCTATGTTAAAAGTTTCTACCGCGCCTCATGTCTATTCCAAAACCGATACCGTTTCGATTATGCGGGATGTAATAATTGCCCTTATACCGGCAGGAATTGCCGCCGTCTTGTTTTTTGGAATTGATGCGCTTATAACCATTGTTACGGCGGTTGCCGGATGCGTGGCAATGGAATATATCGCTTGCAAAATGTCTAAAATAAAACCCACAACCGGAGATTTGACGGCAGTTATCACCGGACTTTTGCTGGCCTATAATCTGCCGTGCAATATGCCGGTATGGATGACACTTGTGGGGTGCTTTGCCGCGATTGTTATCGCCAAGTTTTCCTTCGGCGGGTTGGGTAAAAATTTGTTTAATCCCGCTTTAGTCGGACGTGTTTTTTTGTTTGTATCTTTTCCGGTACAGATGACAACTTGGCTCAAACCGCAGTTTCTTGACTTTATGATGGCAGATGCGGTAAGTTCGCCGACCACGCTAGGGATTTTAAAACACGCCCCCGAAAAGACCGCCGCTTTGGAAATTCCCTCGTATCTTGATATGTTTACGGGAAATATCGGCGGTTCCTTGGGCGAGGTTTCGGCTTTGGCTCTGCTGTTGGGTTTGGTATGGCTGTTATATCGAAAGGTTATAAGCTGGCATATTCCGTTTTATTATGTGGCAACCTTTTTTATGCTCAATGCGGCGTTTTGGCTTTATACCGATGATTTCGGATACGAACCGATTACGCAGCTCTTATCGGGCGGATTGTTCTTGGGCGCATTTTTTATGGCAACCGATTATACGACAACACCGATGAGCATAAACGGAAAAATTATTTTTGCCATAGGCTGCGCAATACTTACTTTTGTTATCCGCCATTACGGCGCATATCCGGAGGGAGTATCATTTGCGATTTTGATTATGAACGCCTTTGTACCGCTGATTGACAAAACTGTACGACCGCGGATTTTCGGCACGGGGAGGAAATAAGATGAAGCCGATAAAATCAAATTTGTTTAATATGATTGCATCAATGCTGATTATTGCTGTCGGTTCGGCGTGGGCAATAGGATATGTTTATCAAAAGACGGCCGCTCCGATAGCCGAGGCCAAAAAGCTCAAGACCCAAACGGCGATAAGCGAAGTTATAGGAACTTTCGATAACGATCCTTTGGCAGAAAAAACCGCCATTTCGGGAGAAGATGTGGAACTTTATCCGGCACGGGAGGACGGCGAAATTACCTCGGTTGCGGTAAAGGCTTCCTCAAATGAAGGTTTCGGCGGCAAAATCGAGCTGATTATGGGGATTTTGATGGACGGCACGGTAAGCGGCTATAAAATCATCGAACAAAACGAAACCCCCGGACTTGGAACGAAAGTTACCGAGCCGAAGTTTTCCGGACAGTTTGTAGGATTAAACGCCCATGATGATAATTTTGATTTGAAAAAAGACGGCGGCGAAATTGATGCCGTAACCGGAGCCACCATAAGTTCAAGAGCGGTTGTTAACGCAATGAAAAAGGCGGTTTCCGCATACAATAAATTTGCCGGAGCAGTAAGACATGAATAAAAGTTGGGAAAATTTCAGCCGCGGTTTTATCCGCGAAAATCCGGTTTTGGTGATGATGTTAGGGATGTGTCCGACATTGGGCGTTACCACATCACTTGAAAACGGAATGGGCATGGGATTGGCGACAATGTTTGTTTTGATTATGTCAAATATTGTCATATCATTGGTCAAAAACTTTATTCCGGCAATGGTGAGGATTCCGTGCTATATCGTAATGATCGCTTCGTTTGTTACGATTATCAACCTCTTGATGTCGGCATATCTTCCGCAGCTCCATGAAAAATTGGGAATTTATATTCCCTTGATTGTGGTTAACTGCATAATTTTGGGACGAGCCGAAGCATTTGCCTCCAAAAATAATATTTGGCAATCATTTTTGGATGCTGTCGGTATGGGCGGCGGATTTACTTTGGCGTTGAGCCTGTTGGGCGGTTTGCGCGAGATATTGGGAGCAGGTTCTCTCATGTGTTGGCATTTCATTGCCGAAGACGGGTATCCCGTTTTATTGTTTATTATGCCTCCCGGAGCATTTTTGGCGTTGGCATTTTTAATCATAGTGTTTAACAAAATCAGCGGAGCAGGCAAATGAGTCTTACCATGATTTTTATTTCAGCGATTTTAGTCAATAATATTGTTTTGGCGCAGTTCTTGGGAATCTGTCCGTTTTTGGGTGTTTCCAAAAGAATTTCAACCGCTTTGGGTATGGGTGCGGCGGTTATGTTTGTAATGACCATTTCAGGCATATCCACATGGCTGGTTTATTATAAACTTTTGGTACCGCACAATTTGGAATTTATGAATACGGTGGTCTTTATTCTGGTGATTGCATCGTTGGTGCAGATGGTGGAGATTGTCTTAAAAAAGACGGCTCCGGCGTTGTATCAGGCGTTAGGAATTTATCTGCCGTTGATAACCACCAACTGTGCGGTTTTGGGAATTGCCCTGCTTGCCATCCAAAAGGAATACAGCCTTACTTATGCGGTTTGTTTCAATCTCGCCAACGCTATGGGTTTTACTTTGGCAATCGTTTTGTTTGCGGGACTGCGGCAAAGAATATCTTTGAATAACAATGCCGTTCCCAAAGCTCTTCGCGGCGCACCGATTGCTTTGATTACGGCGGCATTGCTCTCTTTGGCGTTTATGGGTTTTTCCGGAGTGGGAAGATAATTTTTATCTTATCCCAACAGATTGGCTTTTTCATATTCTTGTTGCAGGCGTGATGTTTCAATCTCGGTGTAACGCTGTGTGGTGCGTAATCCGCTATGACCGAGAAGTTCTTGAATCGTGCGCAGATTGCACCCGTTGGCAAGCAGATGTGTGGCAAAGGAGTGTCGCAGAGCGTGCGGTGTAATCCGTGGGGATAATCCCATGTTGAGGCGGATTTTTTCCATTTGCCGTTCCACAATCCGCGGGTTAATGCGTTCCCCGCGCGCCCCCAAAAACAGGGCATCACCGGACTTTCTTTTATAAGGGCAGATTTTTAAATACGCTTTAATACTTTCAATCACTGCCGGCAATATCGGAACAATGCGCTCTTTTTTGCCCTTGCCCTTAATGCGTAAAAAATCGCCGTTATCAAAATCGCCGATGTTGGTGTTAACGGCCTCCGAAATTCGCAATCCGCAACCGTAAAGCAGAATAAAAATTGCCGTATCCCGCAGTTTCTGCCAATCTTCGTTTTCAAAATCAACGCTTTTTTCAATAAGTTGAAAGGTTTGTTCAACATCCAAAGCTCTGGGCAGAATCTTTTTTTTGCGCGGTGAGGATATAGCGGAAACCGCAGAGTTGGCTTTTTTCTTGCGGCGTGACATCCACTTAAAAAAACTGCGCACCGCCGAGAGCTTGCGGGCAACCGAGGTACGGGAAAGCTTGGAAAGCGAAGCAAGATACCGGCGAAAATCAGCGATTTTTAAATGCTGCAGCTCCTCAATACTGTTTTCTGCCGCACGTTTTTTTAAGAATTGCGCCAAATCTCTGGCGTAGGCATCCAAAGTATGTTCCGAATAACCGCGCTCATTAGCGAGCCATTGCCGCCACTCTTTGATATAGGCGCGCAATCTTTCATCGGCATTGAATTTTATTTCGCTCTTCATAAAATATATGATACCCGCCGGAGCTTAATTTTTGGTAAAATCCGATTATAAATAGTTTAATTTGCCTCGGTTTGTTTTAACTTGGCGTATAGTTAATTGTTAAAGTGCCGGTATGAGTTCCGAAAATTACTTTCGGCATAGTTTCAATATAACAGTACGCAGGACGAACAATAAAATTATTTTCTCCGTCATATGCAAAATCAAAAAAACAACCGTTCAAATCACTTTCACTTCCGCCAAAGAGATTATCTATAAAAGGACTACTAAAAGCTAATCCAGCACAAGGATCCATATAGACTTCTGGTGACAATTTGCGGCAAGCTTCGGGATTTGCAACATTAGCAGTAAAGTAGCCTAGTGTCGCATTATCTGCCGAGACAATGGCTCCTTTGTTCCTGTATATAATTATCCCTGAATAGTCGTAATACCACTCGGTAATCCCCGTATATTGCGAATTTACGATAATTGTTCCCATATTTATGTTTCCGGTAACATCTAAATTTGCATCCGCGCTTGCGGTGCGGAGGTTGCCCAAAACTATTTCGTGGTCAATGGTGGTTGAAATTTCAAAGTTTTCGGATACTGCCGCGGCGTTATAGGCGGTGTAACTTACGCCTGCTAATAGAAGAATTAAAAAAGTTTTGTTTGTTGTCATCGTACTTCCTTTACGGTTTCTTATCTTAAAAAAAGAAACCACCTTTTGGGCATTCAAACCCGCGAGGTGGTTGGAAGTTGGTAACTGTTGTAAAGGACAGTGTCAGGTATTCATTATATTTCCCGACCTTCCAACCATAATTCGGTTAGAAGCAAATTTTACGTCTTTATCGACGCTTTACAAGAGGTTACCACACCTCAAAGTGACTTTTCGTTCACTTCAAAA
>JAFUYI010000054.1 GCA_017470585.1 Alphaproteobacteria bacterium
AGGGTTAATATGAAGTGAATGAAAAGTCACTATCAGGTATGAAGACCTCAGATATAAAGTCAAACAAGGACATAAAACTTGCTTTCAGCCTGATTATGGTTGGAAGGTTGGGAAATATAAAGAATACCCGGCACTGTTTTACATCACAGTCTTCAACTTCCAACCACCTCGTCCGTTCGTCGAGGTGGTTTTCTTTGTTAACAATAGATAAGGAAGTTTAGATATGAATAAATATATTTTAATGCTCGGTGTTGCCGCGGTGTCCATAGGCAGTTATTGCGCAATGGCCTCCAACTCCGCTACAATGACCGTTACAGCGACAATCGCACACGATGTTAGTTTAACAGTAACCAAAGATTATAATGTCGGCACCATTACCATCAATCCGGCATATACCGAAGGTGCATACTGTGTTTCAAGCGATAGCGATTATAGTCCTTGTAATGGTGTCGGTGGCATAATCTCCATAACCGGTACACAATGGGGAAGATTTACTGCCAATGTTGCTGATTCATGCAAAGACAATGTTGATGTTTATGATTGTTTCAATGCGACACCGACAAGTCTTAATTTCGGAGGTATTACTTTAGGTAATTATAATTTCGGCTATGTTTCAGGCAATACTTTTGAATTTTGGTATGGCGATATAGAATACGACGAAAATACCGTTCCCACAAGCGGAGATTACAGTTCTGAAATAACCATAAACTACTATCTTTAGGAATTTTAAGCCCCTTTGAAAAAAATCAAAGGGGCTTAAATTTGATATAAAAAGCCGGATATTCCTTACGAATATTTCGGCAATTATTATTTATCGGTATCAGCTGATGTATCGTCGATCTTATTTTTTGTTTCATTCTCCGTTGTATCCGCTGTTTCAATTTCTGAAATCGGGGCATATTGTTTGACTTCCGGAGTATAGAGAACGGAAAAATTATTACCCTCCTCCGTTGGTGCAATGAAGTTGATAATATCCACTTTATAGCGAAAATCCTCCGGTGTTATCAAGAGATAAATCGGCATCTGTCCCCAACTTCTGCAAAGGCGCATTTCGCGTTCTTTCAAATGGCGATTGATTTTATACATTGCCAATTCATTGGCGACAAAATAGTTTTCGGCATTATCAAATTCCGCAATATTTATTTCCTCGTATTTATCAATATTTTTTAATATTAAGCGACGTTGGCGAAGCGAGGTAATCGAGCCTTGGAGATTGTTTTGCAAATACTCTTTTATCGCGCTTCGCACTGTTTGGTGCAACTTGGTGTTATTGCAATCCGGCATATCCTCAACATTAAAAACTTCATCTGATTCCTGCGGGATAATAATCATTATATTTTCATCATCCGCCTTAACGGTTGAAGAAAACAGCAATAACGCCAAGAGCATAAAATATCGCATATTGTATCCTTAAAAACTGATTGATTTCGGAGTTCTCGGGAACGGCAGGACATCGCGGATATTGCCGATTCCGGTCAAAAGCAACATCATCCTTTCAAATCCCAAGCCAAAACCGGCATGCGGAACCGAGCCGAAACGGCGCGAATCAAGGTACCACGAATAATCCTCAACTTTCATCCCCAGTTCTTTGATGCGCTCAACCAAACGGTCATAACGTTCTTCACGCTGCGAACCGCCGATAAGCTCCCCGATTCCCGGAACCAAGACATCCATAGCGGCAACGGTTTTATTATCATCATTCATCCGCATATAAAACGCTTTGATCTCTTTGGGATAATCACGCACGATTACCGGACGCTTAAAATGCTTTTCCGCCAAAAAGCGTTCATGTTCGGTCTGCATATCAACACCGTATTCGGGTTTATATTCAAATTCCTGTCTGGACTTTTGCATAATCTCAATGGCTTCGCTGTATGTAATGCGGGCAAATGGCTCGTTGATAATGGTGGTAAGAGTATCTTTTAATCCCGGAGCAACAAATTTTTCAAACAGCTCAATATCATCGGGGCAGTTGTTTACAACGTGTTTAACACAATATTTGACCATATCTTCCGCCAAATCCATATCATCAAAAATATCGGCAAACGCCATTTCCGGTTCAATCATCCAAAATTCGGCGGCGTGTCGGGTCGTATTGGAGTTTTCGGCACGAAAAGTCGGTCCGAAGGTATAAATATCCCCCAAGGCAAGAGCATACATTTCCCCGTTTAACTGTCCGGAAACGGTTAAATGAGCCTCTTTGCCGAAAAAGTCTTGGGCGTAATCAACTTTACCGTCTTTGGTCTTGGGGACATTATTCAAATCAAGCGTTGTAACCTGAAACATCTCCCCCGCTCCCTCGCAATCCGAACCGGTCAATATCGGAGTGTGAACATAGCGAAATCCCCTTTCATGGAAAAACTTATGAATGGCAAAGGATAATTCCGAGCGAATCCTGAAAGCCGCGCCGTATTTATTGGTACGCGGGCGAAGATGCGCAATGGTGCGCAGGTATTCGTCGGTATGTTTTTTCTTCTGCAAAGGATATTCTTCACCGGCAATATCATAAATAACCACCTCTTCGGCTTTGATTTCATATTTTTGATTTCCGCCCTGCGATTCGATTAAAGCACCTTTAACCGCAAGCGATGAGCCGGTGGTAAGTTTTTTTAATTCATCGTAATTGGCCAAATTGTTATCGGCGATAACCTGCATATTTTTTAAGCAGGAACCGTCATTTACCTCAATAAACATAAATTCTTTTGCATCACGACGGGTTTTTACCCAACCTTTAATTAAAACTTCCGCAAGTGTACTCTCCGACTTGAGAAGTTGCGCGATTTTTGTTCGTTGTAACATTTTAGCCTTTTCCTATAAAAAAATTTAATCTCGGGCAATATATAACACTTCTGTTTAATTGTCCAGTCCCCATATATTTTTTTATTGCAAATATTTGTTGTTTTTGTTAATGAAACCTTTAATATATTAAGCTAATAGATATATATTAAGGTGATGTAACCCATTTGAAAGGAAAAACAATGCAAACAATCAATGACTCGCAATTCGAATCCGAAGTATTGAACTCCAAAGGCTTGGTGTTGGTGGATTTTTGGGCGGAATGGTGCGGCCCCTGCCGGCAGTTGGGTCCGATTTTGGAAGAAGTAGGCAAATCCATGGGCGATAAGGTCAAAATCTGCAAAATGAATGTTGACGATTCGCCGAATACCGCCGCCGGATACGGTATCAGAAGCATACCTACCATGTTTTTATTTAAAGACGGCAAGCAGGTTGATACCAAAGTCGGCTTAAATCCGCAATCGGCAATCGTTTCTTGGATTGAGTCTTTCAACAAATAAAACTATGACCGACGACAAACAGACCGTGCCTTCATTTTCGCCTTATCGGGTTTTACCGATGAGAGCTTTTCGGCTGGTTTGTTTGTCGTTTGGCTTTTATCCGCTGTTTTGGTTTTATAAAAACCGCCGGATGGATAAAAAACTTTTCAGCAAAATCAATCTGTTATTTCAAACGATTGTGATTTTGCTCTATATTTCGGGAGTGATTGCGTTCCCGTTTTTAAAAATTCCCGTGTGGATTTTTTTTATAATGATTATCGTTGAGGGAGTTTTGCTCGGTTGCCTGCAAAAATCCGTTAATGCCGCTTTGGTTTGCCAAGGAACATCGAGCCACCTGCAAAAAAAATTATCTGCCGGAGAATTGAAAAGTATAATCTTTGGTATGCTTATTGTTCTCGGGAGTTTCACCGGCAAATATTTTGATTACTTTCAGCAATACAAAAACATACTTGCCCTTAATGAACCGCAGAATTTTATAACGGCAATGACTTTTAAGCACCTTTCCGCCTATCCTTTTGTCTGTGAGCAGAACGGATATGTTATGCACAACTACCAAAACGAGTTCAATCGCATTTTTGCCGTTGAGATGACCCGCTATGAAAAAGCTTTGCAATCTAAAGAGCTGACAATGATAAGAGCATGGGACAATCAAACGCCCGAAGCACTGCAATTTATTATCACCATGGTAATTGTAGAATTGCGGGGCTTAAAAGAGGAATTGCAAACCGCCTCGCAAAAGGAAATTTCCTTTTATGATGCCTGCAAATTCTTGGATGACACCGCAGAACAGATTTTTTCCGCTTCGCTTAAAGATAAAATCACCGCCAAAATAAACCGGCTTTAATCCCTTGGATTTTTTTAAGCAACGCTTATCTTAAAAAGCGGAGGAATTTGATATGCTTTGGATTGCAGGCGGTCTGATTTACGGTTTCTTTACGGCGATTTACACGATTTTCAATCAGCACTACAAGCTTGACGGCTATTTATTGGGAATTTGGCGCGGATTTGGAATATCTCTTATTTTCCTGCCGTTTTTTTGTTATTTTGACAAGCCTGATGATTTGCTGTATTGGGGATTGCTTACGGCTCAAGGAATAATGATAGGAATTTATGATTCGCACTTATTTTTTGCCTCGGCTTTATACGGTGCCGGTCCGGTTTCACGGATTATGGCATTGAGTACCGTTCCCACAACTTTTTTATGGTGGATGATAACTCCGCAATCTTTTAATGCTATGCTTACCAATGAAGCACTGGTATTAACGATTGTCTTTCTTCTTATCGGTTTTACGGCAAGCTATTGGAATATGATTAAAAGCGAGGTTACAAAAGAGCTTGCCTCCTATATGATGCCCGCTATCATCTCCCTTGCCGGTATGAGTATTTTAACCAAGGAAATTGCCTTAAGGGGCGCGGATATGTTCTCGGCATTAAGTTGCTATTTAACCGTTTCAACCTTTATCAGCGGGGTTTATAACTCGCTGATGTTTATCAAAAAATATCATTTAGATAGCAACGGATTTATAGCGCGGGTTTTAGCCCAAAAAGTACGAAAAGCGGGAGTTTATATTGTTTCATTCAGCTCCGTCCTTATTATTGCCAAAACCATTGCCCTGCGCATTGCACCGAATCCCGGTTATGTTACGGTTTTGCTGCTTACAGCTCCGCTGTTTGTGTACGCCTTAAACAAATACAACCACATTCCTGATGAAATCTCGGTAAAATCGGGATTTTATATGATAGGATTTTTGAGTGTACTTGTTGCGCTTACAGCAATAAATCCGGGGGTTATTGATTAAAAACTATTCAATAATGCTGCGTTTGCCGGTATGATCGGCAGGAGTGATAATCCCCTCATCTTCCATACGCTCAATCAGCATTGCCGCACGGTTATAGCCTATGCGGAGCCGTCTTTGCACATAACTGATGGAAGTTTTTTTATCGTTTTTGACAATTTCAACCGCCCTTGCGTATAAACCTTCATCGTCATTCGGGGTATCGCCCATAAACGAACCTTTATCAAAAACCGCGCCGCCGTCTTTGGTGGTTAATTCTCCTTGAGTTACTTCCTCAATATAATCGGGCGAGCTTTGCGATTTCAAAAATTCAACAATCGCTTCAACTTCGCTGTCTTTGACATAACTGCCGTGAACGCGTTGCGGACGCTGTCCGGCAGGCATATACAGCATATCTCCCATACCCAAAAGCTGTTCCGCTCCCTGTTCGTTTAAAATGGTGCGGCTGTCAATCTTGGAAGTTACCTGAAAGCTGATACGGGTCGGGAAATTAGCCTTAATAACACCGGTGATAACATCAACAGACGGTCTTTGGGTGGATAAAATGAGGTGAATGCCCGCCGCACGAGCCATTTGTGCCAAGCGTTGGATAGCCGCTTCAACTTCTTTGCCGGCAACCAACATCAAATCCGCCATTTCATCAACCACAATAACAATATAGGGAAGCGGGGTGAGATCAATTTCCTGTTCCTCAAAAATCGGTGCGCCGGTTTCGGGATCAAATCCGGTTTGAACGGTTCTGACCGGTTTTTCTTTTTCCTTGCGCAATTCCTCTAACCGTTTGTTATACCCCGAGATATTGCGAACATTAAGCTGTGCCATCGCCCGATAGCGATCTTCCATTTCTTTTACTGCCCATTTCAATCCCAAAACCGCCTTGACGGGATCGGTAATAACCGGTGTCAAAAGGTGCGGAATCCCGTTATAAACCGAAAATTCCAGCATTTTGGGGTCAATCATGATAAGCTTACATTCATCGGGGCGCATTTTAAAAAGAATTGACAAAATCATTGAGTTCATACCGACCGATTTTCCGGAACCGGTTGTTCCTGCTACCAAAAGGTGCGGCATTTTTGCCAAGTCGGCATAAGTATTTGTTCCGCCGATGTCTTTACCCAAAACTATGTTTAAGGTGTTCTTGGAGTGGATAAAATTATCATCTTCAAAAAGCTCCCGCAGCCAAACAATCTCGCGGGCAGAGTTGGGCAATTCAATACCAATTGTATTTTTTCCGGTTACAACCGCAATGCGTACCGATACTGCCGACATGGAGCGGGCTATATCATCGGCCAAGCCGATAACGCGGGCGGTTTTAATTCCGGGAGCAGGCTCTAATTCATACAAAGTTACGACAGGTCCCGGACGGATTTTTACGATTTTACCGTTGACTCCGAATTCCTGCAATACCCCCTCTAATTTACGAGCAATGTTTTCCAGTTCTTTTTCGGTAATGCCGGAAGAATTTTTATTCTGCGGTTTGGAAAGGAGATATAATCCCGGATAATTATATTCACCGGAAGAAACTTTTTTGGAAGCAACATTTTTGACAGGTTCTTTCTTGTTTTCAGCAGACACCTGCGGCGCACGGATAATCGAAGGTTCGCCCTCATCTTTGGCAGTGGAAAATACCGGCTCTTTTTTATCTTCCTGCGGGTGAGAAAATTTAAAATTCTTAATGCGGTTAAACATCAATCGCAGGAATCGCAGCAGCAGTTTTCCAATACGCTTTATTATCACCAAGGTTTTTATCAGGCAATCATACCAAAATTTCAGCGGAATGAGCGCGGCAAAATTCAACAGAAGAAAGAAAGCCGTAAAAGAAACCGCACTTAAAATTTCACTCTTGAATTGGAATTTCGGCAGTTCCGCGGTGATGTGAGTGATTAAAACTTCACCAAGCTTACCGCCCAGCTTAAATTTATCCAAAAATACGGCGCACGGGGCAATCCCTAAAAACCACGCAATGAGGCGCGCCCATTTATAAGATATTGCGGAGAGCTTGCAAAGCCTCCACCCCCAAGCACAAAACGCCGCCAAAAAAATCGGCAATGCCAATCCCGTCCATGTCAAAATTATGCAGGCACTGTCCGCGCCGAAGCTGCCTAAAAGGTTGGTGATTCTGTTTCCTGCATGGTCAATACAGCTGTCCGTGCGGGAGTAAAAACAGATTGCTCCCCAAAAAACAAGTGCCGCCGCAATCAATATAAAGGCATAAACTCTGCGGCTTATAATATAGTAAAGGCTTGCTTTCTTTTGTTTTTTTGCCATGGTAATTCCGATAATGGTTTAATCTTGCGAAAATTGCGGAAGGGATAATTTTTCTTCTATATTCTGTTTGATGCGGGCGATAATTTTTTCTTTCTCCGAGGGATCATAGGGACTTGAGTGTCCGTCCCAAACCGTCCCCGGCCAATCGGGGTCGCCGTCTTTGCGGGCGATGATATGAACATGAAGCTGCGGAGTTTTATTGCCTATCATAGCCACATTGATTTGTGAGGGATTAAAAAGGTTTGTCATCACCTCTTCGGCAAGGGCGATTTCTCTCATCAGCTGCAGACGTTCTTCCATACTCAAGAAGGTCATATTTTTGACATTTTCTTTTTGCGGAACCAAAAAAATCCACGGATACAAACGGTTATCCTCAAACAAAACCGTACACAATTTAAGATTGATGATAAAATCTTTTTTTGCCAATCCGGGAACCAGCTCAAACATTATTTCCTCCGTATATTTTTATTTTTGCTTATTATACTCCGATGATTCTTTCTTGTTGGTTAATAAAATTTTGGGGTTTTTAAGTTTTTAACCAAAATTAAAATTTTATTATTTAGAATATAAAAAAAAGGGAAATAAAATGCTTAAAAATGCACATATCTTACTGAAAAACGAATATCAAAAATGTTTTGAAAAGGTAAAAGAAGATGGATATTACGCTTGTTTTGCCGAAGAAAAGCTGCATCATTCGCTCCAAGTATTGGGGGCGGGAAATTTTATAATCAGGCATGAGTCTTGGTTTGCAAACAAAACTCAAGATTTTATTGACTTGTGCAAAACTGCCGTTTTATTGCATGATATTGCCAGATTTGAAGAAATTACCGTTCGTTATTTGCGCAATGTTAAAATCGATCACGGCGAAGAGGGAGCCAAAAAACTTAAACTGATGCCGGAATTTAATGATATTCGGATAACACTTCCCATCAAACACCACGGACACGTCAAAGAAGATTTTTATCGCGATGCCGAATTTCTAAATATCAAAGATACCAAGCTGGCAGATGAAGTTGAGCATATTTTCTTTCTTATCCGTGATGCCGATAAAATTGCCAATTTCAATATTGTCTGCAATGAGCGGGAAAAATTTTTGCCCGTATTTATTCCGCAAAAAGATGAGGTAAGCGATCAAAGATCTATTATAACTCCGGAAGTAAAAGATGATTTCTTACGTTGCAAGACCGTCAATTACGCCCTGCGTCGGACACAGGCTGATCATTGTCTGGCATTCATAAGCTGGTTCTTTGATATTAATTACCAATCTTCCGTTGTTTTTTGCGAACGTCTTGATTTAATCAATAAAATGTTTGACGGATTGAAATTTTATCAAAATGACGAAAACCTCGCACAAGACTTAAAAAATCTTGTTATCAAATATCTAACCAATATCAAAAGTTAATTGTTTTTATATCACTTTTTTGCATCACATTTTAGCCTCCTTTTTCCCCTCTCATCCCCTTTTTTTTGCCTCTTTCTCTCCTGTCCCCTCCAACCTCCAAGCGAGGAACGAGCGAGACCAAGGGGACTCATGACCATTTCCTCTCGTCATCCCTCGCACAGCGCGGTTGCGCTGTGCGTCATGGGGTCTCATGACATCAAGTCCCCTGCTTG
>JAFUYI010000055.1 GCA_017470585.1 Alphaproteobacteria bacterium
TAAAATATATTTGTTCATAGTTAAACGTCCTTTTCATATTAAAATCTAAGATGAAAAGCTGCACCAATGAAACTCAAGAGGCGCAGCCGGATGTTAGAAACTATGATATGTAATAGTCCCGCATATTAGGCTTGAACAGCATATTCTGCGGGCATCCGGCTGCACAAAGCCAGACTGCCGATTTATGTTTCGGCACAAACAACATATCAGAGGCTTCTAAACCCCAAAACGAGAATCACTCGCTCTAAAATTAAGTTAACATACCGTTTGTTTTGAATCAAGCAAAAATTAAAAAAATGAAGAATTTTATAGTTTTTTATTATTCTCTGAACTTCCACTTTGTCGTCCTGAACTTATTTCAGGACCTCAAGATGCCACATCAAGTGCGGTGTGACATAGGAGGGGAAGGATGCCGAATAGATGGGAGAATAGAGGCAAAAAAGATTCCGAAATAAGTTCGGAATGGCAAGGTAGAGTAAGGATAAACACCATTTTATCGTCATGAACTCTCCAAACTGTCGTCCCGAACATACCCAATTGTCGTCCTGAACTTGTTTCAGGACCTCAAAAAAAAGATACCGACACAAGTTCAGCTTTGACATTGGGTGGTTGCTCCGTGCAAGGGGGTGACGGAAGAGAAAGAGGCAAAAAAATAAGGGGAACCGAGTGACATAAAGAAGGGGCGGAAAACTTCCGCCCTCCCAAATTATAAGTTTAATTTTTTATCCAGACGTTCCAATTCGTCGATATATTTACTTATTAGTTCCAAACCTTTATCCCAAAATTCCGGATTGTCGGGATTTAGTCCGAACGGGGCAAGGAGTTTCTTATAATCACCGATTGCCGTTTGCGAGAGCATTTGCATATATTTATCATTGAAATTTTCAACTGTGCCGGATTGCGACACCTGATAGAGCGAATTTACCAGACAATCGGCAAATGAATAGGCGTAAACATAAAACGGCAGAAAGAAGAAGTGTCCGACCTGCGACCAGATATAGGCGCAATCATCTCCCACTTCAACATATTCGCCCAAGCTTTCTTTCATCTCTTCCTGCCAAATTGTATTCAGACGCTCTGTGCTTAACTCCCCTGATTTGCGCTCTTCGTGAGCTCGGGTTTCAAAGAAGTGAAAAGCAATCTGCCTGATGGCCGTGTTAATCATATCGCTGACTTTAGAGGCAATTAACGCTAATTTTTCTTTTGAATCGGGCAATTTTTCGACCATAGATTGAAAAGTTATCATTTCACCGAATACCGAGGCAACTTCTTCGGTAGTCATGCGCGAATATTCGTTTAACTCCCCGTTTTTAACTCTTGTTTGATGATGGCAACCGTGTCCCAATTCGTGTGCCAAAGTTAAGATATCGTTTTGCTTGCCGGCGAAATTAAGCAATAAATAGGGATGCGAATCCGCACAGACCGGCGCGCAGAAAGCACCGCTTCTTTTGCCGTCGCGGGGCGGAACATCAATCCAATTATGAGTAAAAAAGTCTTTGGCAATCGCGTAAAGCCGCGGCGAAAATTTTTTATAAGCATTCAAGACGATTTCAACCGTTTCTTCCCAAGAATAATTGCAATCCGCGCTAAAGGGCAACGGAGCGTTTCTGTCCCAATAAGAAATTTTATCTTTTTTGAGCCACTTGGCTTTAAGTTTATAAAAACGGTGAGCGATATCGCGGTAATGCATGCGAACGCTTTCAGCCAAAGCATCAACTGTTTTGTCGCTGACATTTTCGCTCATATTGCGCGAAGATACCGGACGCTTAAAACCGCGTTTTTCATCTTCAATCGCCTTGTCTTTAATCACCATATTATAAATAAACGTGAATAAATCAGCATTTTGCATGGCAACGCGGTTAATCTCCTTTCCGACTTTCAAACGGATATTTTCATCGCTTTCCAGCAAAAGTTTGGAGATTTCGGCATCATTATAAGTTTTTCCATCGATCTTATAAACCAATTTTGATGATGTTTCTTCATAAAGCCTTACCCATGCGCTTGAAGAGGTAAGAGATTTCTCAATTAAAACCTCCTCTACTTCTTCGGAGAGTTCATATTTTTTGAAACGGCGCAGTCTTTCAAGCCACGGTTTATAGAAAGCCGCTTCTTTATTTTTGAGCCAAGAACTGATTTTTTCCTTATCAAGCGAGTTTATTTCCAAACTCAAAAACACCAACGGTTTGCCGTAATCGGTTAATTTTTCGCTTATATCCTGATAAAAAGCCATTGCCTGCTGATTTTTCATCTGCGTTACCATATTGAGATAGGCAAAGCCGCCGATTTTAGAGGCCATAGATATATTTTTTTCATACTCCTTGAGCATAGCGGCAAATTCCGCACCGTCCAAATTTTTTAGTTTCCCCTTGTAACGTTTGGCAAAATTTGCGCAAAATTTTTTATATTTTTCCAACCCTTTGGTGATTTTTTCATCATCAATTCCGTTGAACAAATCGCTCAAATCCCAAGCCGGGAGCTTCTCATTCTTCATTATCTTCTTTCTCCAATTCCTGATTTAAAAGTTTTATTTTTGCCATTTCCGCACCCATTTCGGGGTGTGAGAGATAGTATTCTTCCTGCCCGTCCAAGATCTCATCTTGCGGATATTCGGGTTCAAAAATATAATTATCCCACGGTCTTTTTTGTTCTCCTTTGAAAAAGGCTGACAATCCTTTGCCTATCACTTCGAAATTGCAATAAGAATTTTTGCTCACCGCCTTTAGGACGCATAATGTTTTTCGGCACTCGCGCAAACTCTCGCTCATTTCCTCGTCACATACCACAAAGCCTCTTTTTTGCAAATCATAATGCGGAGATGAAACCACGATTACAAACTGGAGGACAAAAAGGGCAAAAACAAGCGATAAAATGAGTCCGAACCAATGGTATTTGATAAAATTAAACAATTATTTTTTCCCCTGTCTTTTTTGTAAAAAACTCTCTAATAATGCCAATTCTTCACGGGTATTGGCTCCGGCAACTTCTTCTGCCGAACACTCCACAACCGCACATTTCAAACCTTTTTTCCGGGCAATGGCAATCGCATCGGTAAGATAATACTCATGCGCGGCATTTTCATTACCGATTTCAGATAAAATTTCAAACATAACCTTGCCGTCAAAGCACATAATCCCCGAATTGCATAAAGTAATGGCTTTTTCTTCCTCGCTTGCGTCCTTAAATTCCACGATTTTAACAAGTTCACCGTTTTCAAGTTTCAATCTCCCGTAACGTGCAGCATCTTTCGGAGTAAAGCCTAAGACCACAACCGCATAACCTTCCTTGCGTTTGGCAATCATTTTGCGGTAAGTATCCGGAGTTGTAATCGGATTATCGCCGAAAATCACCAGCACATCGCCTGTAAAACCCTGTAATTCATCTTTAGCCGCCAGAACCGCATTGCCGGTGCCTAATTGCTCATGCTGCACGCAGGTAGAATGCGGAAACACTTCTTTTTTAACCATATCGCCGTCAGGAGCTACAACCACAACAATTTTGTCGGCTTTCATTTCCTCCATGGCATCAATAATATGGCGAATCATCGGCTTACCGCACAAGGGCATCATAACTTTCGGCAAATCTGATTGCATACGGGTTCCTTTCCCTGCGCCCAAGACAACGGCGGCAATTTGTGAATTTGTCATAATCTTATCCTTTCTAACAATTTTTTAATAACTGCATTCTATACTAGCAAATATATCTTATTTGTTAACAAGGGCATATTTTTATGAGAAAACTTTTTTTTGCAATATATTTCATTGCGTTATGCTTTGCGCTTGAGGCTTATTCTGCCACAAGAGAAATTACCAATCCGGCAGAAATAAATCAGTTAAAATTTAATCCGGCACCGCAAAATCGCCCCCAAAAACCACGTTCTTACAAAAACGATATACCGCAGACAAGAGAGGAGTTTGCCGAGTATATCAGAGAACGCGCCAAAAAAGCAATTGTAAGTTCCCAAAAAGACATTGACGAAGCCTCGACTTTAAGCATTATTCACAGCAACGAATATATCTCACAGCAAGCCCAAGAAGAAAAATCAACTTTTCAAAAAATCTATGAAGAAGCCTTGGATAAAGTAAGTGCCGATAGTTCCAACCATCCCGCCGATATTCTGCCCGAAAGATCGTTTTCACTTACTCCATCGGAGGGAAAGCTCCGCTCGGAAATCGCCTTACAGGAAGCCAAAACGCAAACACAGGAACTTGATTTTGAAGTTATAAGCGTAGAACTTCCGAACGGTGAAACCGTTACCGCCCCCGCTAAAGAACATATTCCTTATCTTTCAAGTAAAATTGATATTCTGCCCAACGGATTGGTGAGGATTCGCGAAACCGTTACCGTTGTTGCCAACGGTGAGAAACTGCGTTACGGTCTTTCTAAAGCTCTGCCCAAATACTCCGTTTCCCGCAACGGTGTAAAAAACAGCACAATTCCTTACCTGAACAGTGTAAAAATCAATAACACCGAGATTGAATATGTTCTGAAAAATCTCTCCGACCGCTTTTTGATTACTCCGAAAAAGCAATTCCCGCTCCAAAACGGAATTTACACCTATGAATTTGATTATATGCTTGACCGCAAACTTTGGTATTATGATGATTTTAACGAATTTTACTGGGATGTTACCGGAAGCTTTTGGAATTTGGCGATAACAACGGCACAGGCCGCTGTGCGCCTGCCCGTTAATATCCGTCCGCTGGGGCATACTTTAATGCTGGGTTTCTTGCCCGATGCGATAAGTGAACAGGCCGGTATCGTAACTCTAAACCGCAAAACGCACACCATGGGTTTTTCTGCTCTTCGTCCATTATCGGCCGGAGAAGGAATGTTTATGTTGATAAGAATACCCAAGCAAGGTTTTATTGATCCGGATTTTAACACCGAATTTAAGTGGTTCTTGGAGGATTACGGCGATATTTTATTTGCCTTTCTGGGGTTAATGATGATTTTTATTGCTTATGCCCTATCCTACAAAAACATTGAAAGTTCTGCCTCCGACAGTGCGCGTGTTAAGTTTTTGCGCACCCCTATGCTTTATCGTATGCTTTTTAAGGGCGTATTCGATAAAATTTCGTTCGGTGCGTTTTTGCTTGATATGTATAAAAAAGGTTTTATCAACATTATAAAAGAAGATGATGCTTTCATGTTGGTTAAAAAAACCGACAGCTTAAAAAGTTTGAGCTTGTTACAGCAAAAAGCCTTAAAACAAATTTTTGATGAAAAGAAAAACAGTGTAAAGGTTACTCATGACACGGCACTGAAATTGAACCGCGCCTATAAATTGATTGAAAAAGATACCAACAAACAATTAAAATGGCTGTTGATGAAACTAAATGCCGGATATGTCCTTTTCAGTGTGGCAATGATTTTGGCCTCCCTTGCGGCAATATCCGTGTTAAGCGTCGATTTTAAACAGACTTTTGGAATTATAAGTGCCTCAAGCATTACTATCGCACTTTATTATCTGTTGTTTTATATCACAATCAAAAATCCCTATCTACGATATACTGCACGAACGGCAGGAGTTGTTCTGATTATTGCCGCGGTTTTGATTATGAGTTCGCAGATACACTTGGCCGCCGCAATTATTGTGGTTGCAATGGTAGGGATTATCTATAAATTCAGCTCTCTTTTTGCCAAACGCAACGGACTCATACGCCACAATATCACCGAGGCGCAAAAACTGGCAAAAGACCTGCAAAACAATGCCGATAAAATTATTTTGGGCTATCAATTCTCCGCTAATCAACCCAATATTTTTGCTCTTGATGCCGATGATAAATATCCTAAAACCCCTGATTTGGAACAGGTTTATAAAATGGATATTGTCAGAGAAATACTTAAATTTATGTAGTAAATATTGTTTTTTCAGTTACTTGTCTTAAACAAGCACTGTAGGATAATTAAAAAGAGGGGCGGATTTTCGCCCCTCTTACCTTAAATTATTACAATCCGTTGGCTCTTTTTTGTGCTGCCATTTTGAGCAATAAATCCTGCTGTTGTTTTTGATTAGTATCAGAAGCATTTTCTTTGGCTTCTTTTTGGGCGGTCTTGGCTTGCTCCTGTCGACTCTTCTCCAGAGATTTGTGCAAATTACGCAAATATTCGTGTTCTCTTTCCATTGAGGAGTGCCATTCATTCCGATTTCTCAACATTATCGTTCCCCTAAAAAATATTACCATACCGTTAATAATACTACACCACAAATCCCCATTCTGTCAATCTTCTTGTTTTGAAAATTTTATAGTTTTTTATTATTCTCCCCCTCCCCTTCTTATGTCTATCCTGAACAATCAAACTTAGTCCTCCCCCCATTGTAGTCCTAAACTCATCCTTGTCGTCCTGAATGCACCAAATTGTCGTCTTGAACACCCCAATTGTCGTCCTGAACCACCAAGTTGTCGCACTGAACACCCCAATTGTCGTCATGGACACCCCAATTGTCATCCTGAACTCGTTTCAGGATCTCTAAAAAAAGATGCTGAAACAAGTTCAGCAAAACAAGCGGGGCAAAATGCCTCCCCTTTACGTCATGCCTCCACCGGCTGTAAAGCCGGTGGTCAAGGCATCTCCCGAAATTTAGGCTCAATGCCTCCCAAAAAACTCACCCTGCGGAATCGGATTAAAATTCCGCAGGGTTTTTGCTGATTTTAATTATGATTCGGGTGTGTATTGAATAGTTACACTGCCAAAGTCATAAACTTTAGGAGCCGGAACAACATCATGATAATACGCCATACCTGTTACTGCGAATTCATAACCATTTACATGGTCAATAATGATACCAACATAAAATTTATCGCCATATTCATCGCTGTCTATGTTCATGGAATAATCACCACTTTCCTCAAACGACAGCACATTTTTATAGTTGGCGGGATTAGGAATATTAGCAGTAAATCGTCCTACTGTCATAGAACCGGAAATAACACCGTAATTACCTTTATCTTCAAAATCGTCAAATACCTGATAACCGTCAATATCACCTATTGTTTGACTTGGATCAATGGTCATATTCCAGCTGATATTTCGCGTTACATTTAAACTCACATCGTGGGCAATCGTTGCAGTAACGGTCATTGTGGCGGAATTGCCCGCATAGGCGGCGTAAGAGCCTAAAGCGACTCCGGCAACGCCGAGCATTAAAATATATTTGTTCATCTTAAAAACTTCCTTATCTATTGTTAACAAAGAAAATCACCCCGACATACAGACGAGGTGATTGGAAGTTCGTAACTGTCGCATAAAACAGTGTGCGGTATTTGGCAAGCCTTATTTCCACACCTTCCAACCATAAAAGGCTGAAAGCAATTTTACGTCTTTTTCAGACGTTATGCGAGAGGTTACGACACCTCAAAGTGACTTTTCATTCACTTCACAATTACCCTAACACAAAATTTTCTTGATGTAAAGCAAAAAAAATGATGAAGAGGAGAAAAACAGCGTAAAAAGGAAATTTTATAGTTTACAAAGCAAGAATAATGACATAAAGACTTAA
>JAFUYI010000056.1 GCA_017470585.1 Alphaproteobacteria bacterium
CTAAATTTCGGGAGATGCCTTGACGAAAGCAACCACACAGTTGCTTTCGTGGCATGACGGGAGAAAGAGGCAAAAAGGAAAAGAAAAAAGTGCAAAATTTTGCTTTACATCAAGTTTTTTTTATGCTAGGGTGGTTTTGAAGTGAATGAAAAGTCACTTTGAGGTGTTGTGACCTCTCATGTATTGTCCTATCAAGACATAAAATTACTTCTAGCCGTACTATGGTTGGAAGGTATGGAAATAAGGCTTGCCAAATACCATACACTGTTATACATGACAGTCACAAACTTCCAATCACCTCGTCTGTATGTCGGGGTGATTTTCTTTATTAACAATAGATAAGGAAGTTTAGATGATGAAAAATTATATTTTATTACTCGGTGTTGCCGCGGTTTCCATAGGCTCTTATGTTGCCTATGCGGGCAACTCCGCCACAATGACCGTTACGGCAAGAATTGAACACGATGTGTCTTTGACATTAGAGGGTGACACAATGGATTTTGGCACAATTTATATCGATCCCTCTAATACCAATGGCGGTGATATAAAATACAGCGAATCGGGGGCAATTAGTTACAAAGGTGCTTGGATTGTTAGTGCTTCGGCAGTTACTCCGATGAACTTTACCGCCAATATCCCCAACAAAGCGGCTTGCAATAACGCAAGCTACGCTTGTGGAGGGCTGTCTTTAGCCGATAGTGGTGAAGCACATGTTTTTGGAGCAAACGAAAATAACTACTGCGATCTTGCCATAAAATATACCGGAACAGGAAATAATTTTAAGCTTATTCCGATGAGTTGCGTATTTAACGAACTTGACGATGTTGTTCTTGGAGAGCACTCCGACACTATAACCATCACTTACAACGCAAGTTAAAAAATAAATCGCGGTTTAAAATAAAAAAGACCTGCAAATTTTTTCGCAGGTCTTTTTTTAATCAGCAAGAAAAGTTTATTCGACAAACGGGAAGAGAGGATCGCCGACTTTGATTAAAGTGCCTTCCTTTAATTTCATAATCGTAAAATCGGCTTTGAATACCGGTGACTCAATTCCCAATGATTGCAGAATTTTGGCAGTAGTTGCGGGTGTGAGCGGGTACATTGCCAATCCGATTAAACGCAATGCCTCAAGCGTGGTATAAACAACCGCCTCGAATCTTCCTCTTTGATCTGGATTTTTGGCTAAAACCCAAGGCTCGTTGGCGGCAAAATAAGCGTTGGTCATATCACCGGCCTTGATAATGCTTGCTGCCAATTCACCGGTGGTTTCCAAATCCATATCGCGGCTATATACGCGAGAAAACATAGCGGAAATATCATTTAACAGTTTTTTATCCCCATCGTTCATTGCGAGCGGGGAGGGAACTTTCCCTTCCAGACTTTTTTGTGTCATTTTCAAAACACGCATTTGCAAGTTGCCGATGTTGTTGGCAAGCATTCTGTATCCTTGTTTCAAAAGGTCAATGCTTACCTGACTGTCTCCGCTCAAAGTCATATTGTTAATCAGATAAAAGCGCAGTGCATCAACACCCAGCATATTTATAACTTCCACTGGATCTACCGCATTGCCCAAAGATTTAGACATTTTAACCCCGCCTTCGCCAATCCAATAACCGTGAACAAAGCAGTGTTTAACCGGATTTATACCTAACGCGTGGAGCATAATCGGCCAATATATGCAATGCGGTTTTAAGATGTCTTTACCGATGAGGTGATGCGAGTTTTCCCAAATTTTATTGAAATCCGGATTATGCCCGAAGTTAAGCGTTGAAATATAGTTTACCAAGGCATCAAACCAAATATAAGTAACATAATCGGAATCAAAAGGCAGTTCCACTCCCAGCCATACGCGGGATTTCGGACGAGATATACACAAATCATCAAGGGGAGATTTGAGCATTCCCAAAACCTCATTAGCGTAATTCTGCGGTTCAATCCAATCGGGATGTGACTTAATATAATCAATAAGCCATTGCCGGTACGGTTCCAGCTTGAAAAAATAGTTTTCCTCGCTTATGGCCTTGGGTGCAACTTTGTGGTCGGGGCAACAGCCGTTTTCATCTAAATCGCTTTTCTTCTTAAATTGTTCGCAACCCTCGCAATAAAGCCCTTCGTAAGACTTTTTTACAATCAGGCCGCGGTCATAAATATCTTGCAAAATTTCTCGTACAATTTTTTTATGTTCAGGCTTGGAAGTGCGGACAAAATAATCAAAATCGATTCCCAAATCTACAAAGAGATTTTTAAAATTATCGCTGCGTTCTTTGAGAAAATCTTCTGCCGAGAGAGAGCTTTCCTCAATGCTGTGCTGATTTTTCTGTCCGTGTTCGTCGGTGCCTGTGGAATAATATACACTGTTGCCCCGCATTTGCTCAAATTTTTTCATAACATCGCCCAAAATTGTGGTGTAAGCGTGACCGATATGGGGCAATCCGTTCAGGTAGTAAATCGGGGTGGTGATATATTTTTCCATTTTCATCTCCAAAAAATTAAAAAAACACCGATAAAACTACACCTTTTAATTTAAAAATCAACTTTTTTTATTTTTTTTTGCAAAATTGAAAAAAAATGCTTTATTTTAAAAAAATAATGTGCTATAGAGCTTGTATTCTTTCATAATATACTTGAAAGTGGGGGCAAAACCCCGCTTTTTTTGATAAAAAAGGAAAAAATATGCAAAAGAAACATCATCTCAGCGCGCTGATAGAGCCTGTTGTAAATGAATTGGGGTTTGATTTGGTCCGAGTCTTGACTATCGGCAATCTAAATCCCACCTTGCAGGTTATGATTGAGCGCAAGGATCGCAAAGATATTGTCGTTGATGATTGCGCTAAAGCAAGTCGGGCAATATCCGCTCTTTTGGATGAAAAAGATCCCATTTCGGGGAGTTATACTCTGGAGGTTTCTTCTCCGGGGCTTGACCGCCCGTTGGTGTCAATAGAAAATTTTGAGCGTTTTTGCGGATTCGAAGCTAAAGTTGAAACCGATACGGAGATTGATAAACGTAAAAGATTTAAGGGGCGCATTGTCCGCGTTGAAGGTGAGAAAATAGTCTTGCTGATGGATGAAAAAGAATGGATTATTCCCTTTGAGACCGTCGCAAAAGCCAAACTTTTGCTTACCGATGAGCTGATTGCAGCCTTTGATACCGAAGAACAAAACTAATCTTAAAACCGAGGAAAAAATGGAAAATATTGAAAATATGCCCAGACCCGAAATTCTTATGGTTGCCGATAATGTGGCCAAAGAGAAAAGCATTGACAAAGACGAAGTTTTTGAAGCGATGGAAATTGCTTTGCAGAAAGCAGCACGCACCAAATACGGTACCGAACATGATATAAGAGTGTTCATTGACCGCAACACCGGTGCCATTTCTCTTGCTCGTTACCGTGAGGTCGTAGAGGCTTTGGATGAGGAAAGCGAATTTACTCAGATTTTATTGGATGATGCCAAAGAATTGAATCCCGATATTAAACCCGGTGAGTATATTATAGATACTTTACCGCCGATTGATTTCGGACGAGTCGCCGCCCAAACCGCCAAGCAGGTTATTATGCAAAAGGTTCGCGAGGCCGAACGCAATCGCCAATATGAAGAATATAAGGAAAAAATCGGCAGTATTGTCAACGGTACGGTTAAACGAATCGAGTTCGGCAATGTTATCGTCGATATGGGAAAAGCCGAAGCTCTGTTGCGCCGTGATGAGATTATTCCGCGGGAAAAATTCAAGAACGGCGACAGAATCCGCGCTTACGTTATTGATGTCCGCCGCGAAGTCAAAGGACCGCAAGTCTTCTTGTCCCGTACTTGCCCCGAGTTTATGTCGGCTTTGTTCACTCAAGAGGTGCCGGAAATTTACGACGGACTTATTACCATTGTCGGTGCTGCCCGTGATCCGGGATCTAAAGCCAAGATTGCAGTCAAAGCCAACGATATGACGGTTGATCCGGTCGGAGCCTGCGTGGGGTTGAGAGGTATCCGTGTTCAGGCGGTTGTTGCCGAATTGCAGGGTGAAAAAATTGATATTATTCCTTACTCGGAAGACAGGGCACAGTTTATTGTAAGTGCCATGGCTCCCGCCGAGGTTACCAAAGTGGTTATTGATGAAGAAAACAACCGCATTGAAACAGTTGTTCCCAAGGAGCAGTTCTCTATGGCTATCGGTCGCCGCGGTCAGAATGTTCGCTTGGCTTCTCAACTTTTGGGATGCGATATTGATGTTTTGACCGAAGAGGATGAGCGTGAACGCCGTGCCAACGAAAATAAGATTCGTTCGCAACGTTTTATGGATGCCTTGGATGTTGATGAGATGATTGCTCATCTTCTTATCGCCGAAGGATTTTCCAATATTGAAGAGGTTGCCGGTGTTGAATTAAGCGAATTGGCGGAAATTGAGGGCTTTGATGACGATATTGCATCAGAACTTCAACAGCGCGCTAAAGAATATATTGAAAAACGCGATGCCGAATTTGCCGAAAAGAGCAAGACTTTGGGTATTGATGAAACCATTCAAAGTGTTACCGGATTGGATCAGGATTTAATCTTGGTTTTGGCTGAAAACGGGGTTAAAACGCTTGATGATGTTGCAGATTTGGCAACCGATGAATTGATTGAGATTTTGGGTGAAGACAGCCTCTCGATTGATGAAGCCAATAAAGTTATTATGGCAGCGCGTCAGCACTGGTTTGAGAATGAGGGACAGAATTTGGATGAGCAAAACTGATAATCCAAATCGCACCTGCCTGTTTTCCAAGGACGAGTTGCCGCAGGATAAACTTCTGCGGTTTACCCTCACGCCGGACAGGCAGGTGGTGCCTGATTTTAACAAACGTCTGCAAGGCCGAGGTATTTATATCACCAACTCCAAACAGATATTACAGTGCGCTATTGATAAAAAAGCCTTCCGCCGTTTTGGTAAAAGCACCACGGTTATGCCTAATCTGGTGGAAGTTGTGGAAAATATTTTAAAAAACAGAGCCTTTGAAACGCTGAATTTGGCCAGAAAAGCCGGAGTTTTGGTCTCGGGGTTTGAAAAAGTCAAAGAAAAACTGATTGCCGGAAAAGTAGGATTTGTTTTGGAAGCACTTGATGCCGGGGAAGACGGTAAGGCTAAAATCCGAACACTTGCAAAGGATGTGGAAATATTGAGTTTGTTTAGCACCGATGAACTGGACAAAGCTTTGAATAAAGCAAATACGGTTCATTTGGGGTTGCTTAAAAGCGAAATGTCTGATGTGGTTTACAATCAGTTGCAAAAATGGCAAAACTTTGTTAATTCTTAAAAATACGGAGAAATTTTTAAATGACGGAAGATAGTACAAAAACCAGATTGACCTTGTCGGGAAAAAAGACCCTGACACTTAAAGGTTTGGGCGAAAAAACATCTTCTCATGACGGTAAAAAAGTCGTGCAGGTTGAAGTGCGCAAGAAAAGATTTGTCGCGAGCAATACTCCGGAACAGCCGCAGGAAAAGGAATTGGATGCCGCCACTCAAGCTAAACTTAAATTGATTGCCGAGGCTAAAGAGCGTGACGCTAAACGCCGGCTTGAAGAAGAGGAAAAGCAACTTTTGCGCTTGAAACAAGAAGAAGAGGCTAAAGCCGAAAAAGCCAGACAACAAGCCGAAGAAGACAAAAAACGCCAAGAGCAGGAAAAGGCCGAGCGAGAAGCTTTGGAGATAAAAGAACAGGAAGAAAAACAAAAAGCTGAAGAAGAAGTTAAGGCTAAAGACAAAGCCAAAGATAAACCGACCAAGGAGAAGCCGCAGGAAGTTAAAAGCTCTCCCAAAACGACCGAAGACAAATCTCTTAAAGGCAAAGACCGCCATTCAAAAGATTTTGATGACGATGATGACGGATTTTCTTCCAAAAAATACGGAACTGTACGCGGTAATGTTTTTGAGCAAGAACGCAAAAAAATCACCAAGCGCACTTTTGAACCGCAGCGCCGCAATAACAATAATAAAGTCAATATCAACAGTTATGGCGGAGATGACGACGATTATGACGATTACGGATTTTCCGCGCCGCGCCGCAGATTCAAGAAGAAACAGCCTAAACCCGCGGTTGTCGTTCAGCCGCAGGAAAAAATCATCAAAGAGGTTGTGATTCCGGAGGTAATCACCGTGCAGGAGCTCGCCAACCGTATGGCGGAGAAGAGTGCCGACGTTATCAAAAAACTTATGGCATTGGGGGTTATGGCTACCATCAATCAGGCGATTGATGCCGATACGGCGCAGATTATCGTTGAAGAAATGGGGCATAAGTGGAAAAGGGTTGCCGACAGTGATGTTGAAGACATTTTGAAAAACGAAGAAGATACAGCCCCCGAAAAACAGCTTCCGCGCGCTCCTGTCGTTACCGTTATGGGACACGTTGACCATGGTAAAACATCTCTTTTGGATGCTCTCCGTGAAACCAATGTTGTTGCCAAGGAAGCCGGCGGAATTACCCAGCATATCGGTGCTTATCAAATTGAACTTGACGGCGGCAAAAAAATAACCTTTATTGACACCCCCGGACACGAGGCATTTTCGGAAATGCGCGCCAGAGGAGCCAAGGTTACCGATATTGTTGTTTTGGTGGTGGCTGCCAATGACGGTATTATGCCGCAGACGGTTGAAGCTATACGCCACGCCCAAGCCGCAGAAGTTCCGATTGTTGTTGCCATCAATAAAATTGATTTGCCGGGAGCCGACCCGATGAAGGTTAAAACCGCGCTTTTGCAACACGGAATAGCGGTTGAAGAAATGGGCGGTGAGTGCCTGTGCGCCGAAGTTTCTGCAAAAAAACGCATTAACATTAACAAACTTTTGGAGGCGATTTTACTTCAAGCCGAAATTTTGGACTTGAAAGCCAATCCGAATTGCAAGGCAAGCGGTACCGTGATTGAGGCCAAAATGGAAAAAGGACGCGGCTCGGTAGCTACTTTGTTGGTACAGCAGGGAACTCTTAATATCGGTGATATAATTATTGCCGGTAAGGAGTGGGGACACGTCCGCGCGATGTTTAATGAACACGGACAAAAACTCCATATTGCCGGACCTGCAACACCGGTTGAAATTCTAGGTTTGCAGGGAACGCCTGCTGCCGGTGATAATTTCAATGTCGTTGAGAGTGAAACACAGGCAAAAGAGATTGTTAATTACCGTGTTCAAAAAGAACGTGATGCCAAATTGGTAAAGAGTGCCAAATCGGCGATGGAGCAGATGCTGGATAAGATTAAATCCGGTGAAATGAAGCACTTGCCGGTGGTTATTAAGGCCGACGTTCAAGGTTCCATTGAGGCGATTGAGGGAACATTGAATAAACTTTCCACCAGCGAGGTCAGTGTCCAAATTCTCCACTCGGCGGTAGGTCCTATCTCCGAATCTGATGTAACTTTGGCCAAAGCATCGCACGCCTTTATTATCGGATTTAATGTCCGCGCTATTCCGCAAGCCCGTGATATGGCACGTCGTGATGGAATTGATATTCGTTATTATTCAATCATTTATGATGTTGCCGATGATGTCAAAAAAGGACTGGAAGGAATGCTTTCGCCCGAACTCAAAGAAAAGATTCTGGGCTATGCCGAAATTCGCAACGTATTTAATATTACCGGTGTCGGTAAGGTTGCAGGCTGTATGGTTACCGAAGGTTTAGTCAAACGCGGTGCCAAGGTTCGCCTGCTTCGCGATAATGTTGTAATTCATGACGGCAACCTCGGACAGCTCAAACGCTTTAAGGACGATGTCAAGGAAGTCAAAGACGGCTACGAGTGCGGTATGAGTTTTGAAAATTACAACGATATTCAAACAGGCGACTTTATCGAATGCTACGAGATTGAAGCCATAGCGGCGAAATTGTAATAAGGAAGAGTAAAATGGCTCTGAAAGAACTCTCACAGCGTCAGTTGCGCGTAGGACAGGAAATAAAACGCATTATTGCCGGTGAAATAAATTTCGGTAAGGTTAGAAATCTGGAGGGAATCAACACTCTGGTAACGATTATGGAAGCGAGTGTTTCTCCCGATTTGAAGTATGCCGATGTATATTTTGCCGTTTCAAATCGGAGCGAAGAAGAAAAGGTTTTGGAGGCATTGCGTTTGGCCGCCGGACATTTCCGGAAAGTTGTTGCCGAGAAAACCGCACTTCGCTATGTGCCGGAAATACGTTTCTTTGCGGATACAACCATCAAGGAGGCTGAAAAAATCGAGCGTCTTCTTCACGATCCGAAAGTTCAAAACGACTTGGAACGTAAAAATGAGGCATAAAAAGGGCAATAAAATAAACGGATGGCTTATAGTTGACAAGCCGGAAGGCATGGGATCAACTCAAGTTGTCAACTATACCCGCCGTTTGTTTAATGCCCAAAAAAACGGACACGCCGGAACATTGGATCCGTTTGCAACCGGTGTGTTGCCGATTGCTTTCGGTGAGGCAACCAAATTGCTCGATTTTGTGACGGATGGCAGCAAGGAATATGATTTTCGTCTTTGTTTCGGAGAAGCAACCGATACCGGAGACTGCACGGGAAAAGTTATCAACACCTGCGATAGAATCCCCGGCAAAGATGAAATAGATGAAATTATTAAAAGTTTTACGGGCGAAATTAAACAGGTTCCGCCCCAATATTCGGCAATAAAAATCAACGGGCAGAGGGCTTATGCCTTGGCTCGCCAAGGAAAAGATTTTGTAATTGCTCCGCGCAGTGTGAATATTTATGAACTGAAATGTCATAATACGGAAGCCAATTATGCTGATTTTTCGCTAAAATGTTCCAAAGGAACTTATGTGCGCTCACTGGGGCAAGATATAGCCTTAAAACTCAACAGCTGCGGGCATTTGACCAAATTGCGCCGAACAAAATGCGCAATTTTTTCGTTGCAAGATACGATTTTGCTGGATAATTTAAAAAATATGGTGTATAGTACCACCGATTTGCTTCCGTTAGAAACCTTTCTGCGCGGCATCGCGGTTATGGCCGTTTCGGAGGCAGAAGCATCAAAACTCATGCTGGGACAGGCTTTAAGCCCCAAAGGCAGGGAAAATGATTTCCCCTTGTTTTCAAAGGCGGCGGCTGTTTGCAACGGAGTTTTGAGAGCTATCGTAAGAATTGACGAAAGACGGATTTCGCCGATTCGGGTTTTTAATTTAACTTAAAATACAGAAGGAAAAAAAGATGTCGATTACAAAAGAAGTTACAAGCGAGATTGTAAAAACTTACGGATTAAGCGAAGGCGATACAGGTTCTCCTGAAGTTCAAATCGCTATTTGGACAACCAGAATCAATAACCTGATTGAACACTTCAATACCCACAAAAAAGATCTTCATTCCCGCTTGGGTTTGATGAAAATGGTATCTAAACGCCGTCACCTTTTGGACTATTTGAAAGCCAAAGACGAGAACAGATACAAAGAAATCATCAAGAAACTTAATATTCGTCGATAAGTTTCAACGCTTTGCGGGGTATTTTTGCTCCGCAAAGCTTTTAAATCCTTGATTTTCAAGGTGCTGTTTATAAAGATGTAAAAGAGAAAGGTAATATAAATATGAGTAACTTAAAAGTATCCACCCGCGAATTTAATTGGGGAGGACGCAAATTGGTCTTGGAGACCGGAAAGGTTGCCAAACAGGCCACCGGATCGGTAGTTGCAACGTATGGCAACACCAAGGTTTTGGCCACGGTTTGCGCGGCAAAAGAAATTAAGGCTGATCAAGATTTCTTCCCGCTGACCGTAAACTATCAGGAAAAATATTACGCCACCGGTAAAATCCCCGGCGGTTTTATGAAAAGAGAGGGCAAACCTTCCGAACACGAAGTTTTGGTTTCGCGTCTTATTGATCGTCCTATACGTCCGCTGTTTCCGGATGCTTTTAAAAATGAAGTGCAGGTAATTTGTACGGTTTTGGGGCATGATCAACAAAATACGTCAGATGTTGTCGCCATGATTGCCGCATCTGCCGCCTTGGCTGTTTCGCGTATTCCGTTTATGGGTCCTATCGGAGCTGCCAAAGTCGGCTATAAAGATGGTCAATTCATTTTGAACCCGACGGTTGATGAGCAAAAAACCTCCGAATTGGAGTTGACTGTTGCCGGAACCAAAGAGGGCGTTTTGATGGTTGAATCCGAGGCTAATGAACTTTCGGAAGAAACTATGCTCAATGCGGTAATGTTTGGTTTTGAGAGTTTCCAACCGATTATCACCATGATTGAAGAATTGGCGCAAGAAGCCGACAAACAGCCTTGGGAAATCCCGTCGTTTCCGCCGGAGTTTGATGCTCTTTACGAACGCGTTGCCAAAGATTTCCGTGCTAAATATGAAGAGGCTTTCTGCGAAACCGACAAATTAACCAGAGGAAATTTAATCGGCACAATTGACGAAGAAGTCAAATCCACCATAGATCCCGAGAACGAATTGGAAAATCAATACATCTTGGATGTGTTGGAAAAATTGAAACACGTTGTTGTCCGTGAAAAAGTTTTGACTACCGGACACCGTATTGATGGACGCGATACCAAAACTGTCCGCCCGATTTGGTGCGAAGTTGACTGCGTTCCCACTGCCCATGGTTCGGCAATCTTTACCCGCGGAGAAACGCAGGCTTTGGTCGTTACCACTTTGGGAACCGGCGATGATGCACAGATTGTTGACGGTTTGATGAACGAGTACAAGCAAGATTTTATGCTCAATTACAACTTCCCGCCGTTTTCGGTAGGCGAATGCGGACGTATCGGCTCTCCCGGACGTCGTGAAATCGGACACGGTAAATTGGCATGGCGTGCCATTCATCCGATGCTACCGAAAGAAAAAGACAGTTTTCCGTATGTTATCCGCGTTGTATCAGAGATTTTGGAATCTAACGGTTCTTCGTCTATGGCTACGGTTTGCGGAACAACAATGTCTTTGATGTCGGCAGGCGTTCCGATGATTAAACCTGTTGCCGGTATCGCTATGGGCTTGATTAAGGAAGATGACGGCCGCGTTGCTGTTTTGACCGATATTTTGGGTGATGAAGATCACTTGGGCGATATGGATTTCAAGGTTGCCGGAACTAAAGACGGTGTAACCGCTTTGCAGATGGATATTAAAATTACCTCCATTACCAAAGAGATTATGCAAACGGCTCTGGCTCAAGCACATGAAGGAAGAATCCATATTTTAGGCGAGATGAGCAAAGCAATTTCTGCGCCTCGTGCAGATGTTTCGCCGTTGGCTCCGCGCATTATCACCATTAAGATTCCGGTTGATAAAATCCGTGAGGTTATCGGTTCCGGCGGTAAAGTTATCCGCGAGATTACCGAAAAGACCAATTCCAAAATTGACATTAACGATGATGGCACAGTTCAGATTGCCACCCTTAACGAAGCTGATGGAAAAGCTGCATACGATTGGATTTACGGAATTGTTGCCGAGCCGGAAGAAGGACAGATTTATCGCGGTGTTATTACCAAGATTATGGACTTCGGCGCATTTGTACGCTTTATCGGTAATACCGAAGGTTTGGTTCACATTTCCGAGATTAAGAACGAGCGTATTGCCTCGGTATCCGACTTCTATAAAGAGGGTGATACAATGTGGGTTAAGTGCCTCGGCACCGACAACCGCGGCAAGATTAAATTGTCGGCTAAACGCGTAAATCAGGAAACCGGAGAGGATCTTGAAAAAGCTAAAGAAGAGCAAAAAGAGCCTTCTCAAGAAACCAAAGCCGAATAATTCTTGATTTTGGATAAAAGAAAAAAAAGTCCTTGCTTTCATTCAAGCAAGGACTTTTTTCTTTTATGGCATTTAGCTCGCCGTGTAAGAGATAGTGATGGTTTTCGTGTGCGTTCCGGCTTTGACGTGTGAAAGATCATATGCGCCACATAGGCTTGGATAAACCTTAAACGTGTTTCCCGCTGAGCGAATAATTTGTAAATCACATTCATTATAATTGCTATCATCACCGCTTAATATTCCGAGAAGTGCGCCATTATTCAAACCGTCAAATCCCAAACCACCGCAAGAAGATGACGGCGTATCGCAAGCAGAAGGATTAGCTATGTTTGCGGTAAAAGTGCCGATTGTGGTTCCGCTTACCGAGATTACAGCAGGTTTTTGATTGTGAATTTGCCCCGAAGAATCCATATCAAATCCAAAATCCTCATCAACCCCATTATTCAAACTGGGATTGATGGTAATGGTACCAATATCTAAATTTTGAGTAACGCTCAAACTCACATCATGAGCTATTGTGGCGGTAACGGTCATTGTTGCCGAGTTGCTCGCGTATGCGCAATATGAACCAAGGGCAACACCGGCAACGCCGAGCATTAAAATATAATTTTTCATATCTAAACTTCCTTCTTGTATTAA
>JAFUYI010000057.1 GCA_017470585.1 Alphaproteobacteria bacterium
GCCAAGTGCGACACCGGCAACGCCGAGTAATAAAATATAGTTTTTCATATTCAAACTTCCTTTTTTTATAACTTTAATAAAAGAAACCACCCCGACGAACAGACGAGGTGGTTGGAAGCTGACAACTGTCAAGTATAACAGTGTAGAGTATTTGGCAAGCCTTATTCCTCTACCTTCCAACCATAGTATGGTTAGAAGTAGTTTTATGTCTTTGCGGACAATACTTGAGAGGCTGTCAGACCTCAAAGTGACTTTTCATTCACTTCAAAATCACCCTAGCATAAAAATTTCTTATTGTCAAAGAAAAATTTTTCAACATAAGATGATTATGGCGGATTTTTTTGTTGTCAAACGGCAAAGTTTTTGTTATTGTAGAGAATATAATTTTTATGCGATATACAGGAGAACAGCGATGGACAAACAATTTGACGCTATTATGGGTATGAGCGACGATGCCAAAGTTGCCTATCTCAAGGCCTTTACCCGTTTAGCCAATGCCGATGGCGTTTTTGACGACAGTGAAAAGGCTTTCATTAAAAATTTAGCCGAAAATTATGTCGTACCCTCGGAGCGATTGGCGGAAATTTTTGCCGCCGACAGTGATGATGAAATCATTGAAGAAGTCGCTAAAATCAAAAACCGCCGCGCTGCTTTAGAGCTTTTGAAAGAGCTTTGTTTTTTGGCTCACGCCGATAATGAATTAAGCGATGAGGAAACATTGTTTATCGGTCGTATCGGACAGGCGATGAATGTCGAATTGGAGAAAATCGAGCAAATCAGCAACTGGGTAATTGATAAGATTATTCTTGCCGAAGAAGCAAAAATTATTTTTGAAGAGGTTTAACTTTTCAATACATAAGGAGAGATAAATGGCAGAAATACCCGGAACAAATAATGTCGGACCGGAACTTTCCTCCGCCAAAGGAGCAGGGCGAATTCCCCGTTTGAACGAGGAATTGCGCCGCCGTCAGCGCGAAAGGCTGGAAAGACTGCGCGCTATCCAAATCGGAAAACAGGGTTCTCAAACCGAAATCGCCAACCCGCGGGTGATTGTTGCCCAAGCAGTCAAGCGTGAGTATCCGCACCTTCCTTATGACGAGGTGCAGAAAGCCACGCGCGAACTGGTTTTGGCTCCCAAAAGAGCCTCGGTAAAAATAGGCAATCAGGAAGTTGCGGTTGAGGATTTGCAATTTCAAATTGCCGAATCGATTGAGCTTATCAATTCCGAAACAAACTCTGCTCAAGAATATTTCAGCTGGTTTGAGGACTGTTCTTCAATTTTGCAGCACATGAACGACGGGTATGTAACCGATGCCGATTTGGCGGAAAGAAACGATTGGCTTTCCGATTCCTACACCCGTGAGGCGGAAATTATGACCTGCCTCGGATTGTATCAAAGCAGTGCTTTTCCCGAAGCAAAACAGAAATATGACCAGCTTTACAATAAACTGGTGAAACTGCGTCAAATCCGCAATGCCATCAAAGAAGCAACCGGCTCGTCAAGCGACGAGGAGAAAGACCGAATTGATGCGGCTTTGAAAGCCTTGGATTACCGCAAGGCTTTAATGTATGTTGCCGCAATCAGGGAGTTCCAAAAACACGGCGAACGTTGGAATATGCCCCGCAATACCTTGCGCAGGCTCAATATGTACCGCGGCGATGACGATGACATAAGCGGTGAGTACGAATGGTTTTACGGCGGATATGAACCGGACTTTGTACCGGAGGACGGTTATGAGTTTGAACGTGAAGAACATCGTTTTGATGATGATTTGAAAGAATATGTGCTTTTCCACTGGGACGATGACCAAAATGATGCACCTGTTCACGCTCATGCCGAAGATATGGTGGAACATCGCATGGCCCCAGAGGACAATACCGAAGAGGACATAAAGACCCGTATTGCCCGTTTGAGCGGAAGAAGACCGCCGCTCAAAAATACGGCTTTCGGTGCAAAAGAAGACAGGGCGCAATCTTTTGATGCAGACAGGTTCCGCCGCCTTTCCGGAGCAAAAAAACAAAATTTGTTGTAAAATGGCTGGACAAACCATAAAAAATGTTTTAAAAACGAAAACAGGCATAATTAAATTACGAAGGAGTTAAAAATGACTTTAGTCGGTTTTGTATTGGTAGTTTGCTCGCTGTTGGTATTGTTCGACATTGTTGCAGGTATATTGAAAGCCTATAACGTTGTTGATTTTTCCAAAAACGAGGGTTTGAAAAAAGCAGTTGATTTTGTCGGCAAAATGACTGCGCCGGTGTATGGTAAAGTTTCCGAAAGCCTGCCCGAAAAATACCGCAAGCTCGGCGGTGTGGAAGTTGCCCCCTTGCTGGTGTTTATCGTCTTGGCGATTATCGGTCAGCTTATGATGTAGAATTACGGCGGCCGTTCGTGCCGCCGATTTTTTGAAAATGATATATAAGGTAACCCCGCAAGGCATTGTTTTATCAGTGAGAATCACCCCTAACGCCGGCAAAACCGAGGTAAAGGGTGTTTTTATTGATGCCGACGGCGGGGAATTTTTGAAGATAAGTGTTGTCAGTATTCCGGAAAAGGGCAAAGCCAATCAGGAGTTAATCAAATTTTTGAGCAAATCCCTAAAGCTTGCCAAGACAATGTTGATGATTATTTCCGGTGAGACATCGCATTTAAAAAAGGTTTTAATTACGGCGGATGAGAGTTATGTCCTTCCGAAGTTAAGAGAGTGGAGCGGATTATGAGCGCGGTGATTATTGACGGCAAACAAATGGCGCAGGATATTCGTGCGGAATTGGCAGAACAGATAAAAAAGCTTGATTATATACCCGGTTTGGCGGTTATTCTTGTGGGCAATGATGAAGCCAGCCTTATCTATGACCGCAACAAGAAAAAAGCCGCCGAAAGTGTAGGGATAAACTGCACGATTTACCATCTTCCGGAAGAAACTTCCCAAGAAGAGGTATTGGAAAAAATCCGCACACTCAATAATGATAAGAATACTCACGGCATAATTGTTCAAATGCCGTTGCCTTCTCATCTTAACTCCGAAGAGATTATCAACGCCGTGTCTTATACTAAAGATGTTGACGGCTTCGGGGTTTATAATATCGGATTATTGCATTCCAATCTGCAAGGGGCAATTATTGCCGCGACTCCGCAAGGTGTCTTATATGTGCTTGAAAAAAGTTTGGGGGATTTGAGCGGACTGAATGCGGTGATTATCGGACGTTCGCAAATTGTCGGGCGGCCTTTGGCATCGCTTTTAATCAACAAAAGCTGCACGGTAACGGTTGCCCACAGCAAAACCAAAAACTTAAAAAACATCACATCACGGGCAGATATTGTGGTTGCGGCGTGCGGAGTTGCCGAGATGGTTAAAAAAGATTGGATAAAACCGGGCGCAATGGTGATTGATGTCGGTATTAACCGCCGTGAGGGCAAATTATGCGGCGATGTGGATTTTGATGAGGTAAAAGAGGTTGCGGGCTATATCACTCCGGTCCCAGGCGGAGTAGGACCGATGACGGTTGCCATGCTGATGAAAAACACATATATTGCCTCTCTCAACCAGTTGAAAAAAGCCTGATAAATATTATATCTCTCTTTAATAGGAGAGAGATATGGGCAGAGTATTTATCATCAACGAGCCTGATGAAGAGGGAAATGCGTATCCCGAGTTGCTGGAAAAGCGCGGTTACAAAGTTTTTTCCACCGCCAACGCCTATAATTTGGTGCGCTATGCCAAAGAATTAAATCCTGATTTGTATATAATCGATTCTTCGCTTAAAGACACCGATTACCGCGGTTTGGTGCAACATTTGGTAGATAACCGTTACAGCGAAAAAGCCCCGCTTGTTGTGTTAAAAAAACGTCTTTCAAAGACTCTTCCGCAAGGTGTATCCTGCTATTTAAACAAGAAAGAAGCCTTGAATCTCCTGCCGGAATTGGCTTCGGCTTATTGCCGCGGCGGCAAAAAATATGATGTTTTACTTTTAATTCACGATAATAAACTCAAAATCAATGCCCAATCTTTATCGCGCAAGCTTAAAATTTCGCTTTTCTGCGTATTTGATGTTAAAGCGGCGCGGATTTTTCTGCAAAAAAATGATGTTCGCGCGGTGGGTGTGCATTGCCTGCCCGAAAAATATGATGATATTAAGAAAAATCTGCCGGCGGATAAAATTTTTTATGTGGAAAATTTGGCAAATATTAAAGATTTAGTATCTTTTGTAAGCTAATATGCCTTTTTAATCCGGCAAATATTAAGAAATAAGAGTAATGCTAAAAAAAATATATCAATGGATGCTAGAATCGTCGGGACGCAAAGAGGCTTTGTGGATATTGGCTTTTATCTCTTTTGCGGAAAGTTCTTTTTTTCCCATTCCTCCTGATGTTATGCTCATCCCGATGGTGATTTCCGCACCGAATAAAGCATTCAAAATGGCAGGTGTAGCAACACTTGCCAGTGTTATCGGCGGATATTTCGGTTATGTAATCGGCGTTTGGGGCTTTGATTTAATTGCCCGCCCGCTTTTGGAGTTCTATGGTTATACGGAAAAATTCGCATCTTTTAAGGCTTACTATGCAGAGTACGGAGCGTGGATTGTCTTTTTCGCCGGTCTTACACCTTTTCCCTACAAGGTTATAACCATCGCCAGCGGTGCGGCGGGATTAAATATATGGGTGTTCACGGTTGCTTCCCTTTTGGCGCGGGGACTTCGTTTTTATGCAGTGGCGGGATTATTGAAATACTGCGGCGAACGGATGAAAAACTTTATTGAAAAGCATTTTAACCTGCTTTCCATTCTCTTTTTTATCCTGTTGCTTGGTAGTTTCCTGTTGATAAAATACCTGTAGTTTTAATCTTTATGACGGAAAGTAATGCGCCCTTTGGTCAAATCATATGGGGTCATTTCAATATCAACTTTATCACCGACCATAACCCGTATGCGGAATTTGCGCATTTTTCCGGCGGTCATTGCCAAGATTTCGACTCCGTTTTCCAATTTAACTCTGAACATGGCGTTGGGAAGTTTTTCAATTACTTCTCCGGTCAATTCTAACAGCTCTTCTTTCATAAAATATCCTTCATTTATTAAAATATTGGCGTTGTTATAATACCTAAATTCGCTTTTGGCAAATAAATTCTTTCAATTATTATAATTTTTTTTGACAAAAACGGATTTTTACTTGACAAAAACTCCTTAAACAAGTACTATAAATATGATTTCTAATTTTTAAACAATTATTTTATGACACAGACAGGTATTTTATTAAACGAGTCGCGCAGTGACTATTCAAATGCGTTGAATGTGTTGGCACTGGTAAGTATGGAGATGATCCCCGTTTCTATTGAGGATGTGATGTACGCCTACTTTTGCGCCAAGGAATGGGTGATGTGGTGCAACAATCCTCATGCCGAAGGGTCCCCGATTCTGGAGCGGAGTGCCGATTTCAGCCCGATGTCCGGTATGTTTGAACACTATGCCGAGAATCTCTCAAAGCAGCTTCTTCGCAATGCTCCGGAAGTAAAAACAGTATTTGACCACTTCAATCCTAGCTTGAAAGCCTTGCCGGATGACTCGCCGAGTGCTTATGAAGCCCGGCTTTATCTGAAGAGCCTGCAAGCAACTGCCGAATTGTTCGCACAAGCCGGTTATGACGGCTTCTGTAAAAAATTGTGCGAAGCCTGAAAACAAAAAAACGCTTTTCTTTGTGATAAAGAAAAGCGTTTTTTGTTGTAAAAAAAGGTACCTTTAAATTCAACAAAATGCAAGCAAAAAAATCAATAGGTTAGAAAAAAATTTTATGTCCTAAACAAAGGTACAATTAAATTCAACACGATTCTATAACCAAAATGCTAGGGGCAGAGAGATGATGAAGAATTTGAAGATAGTGCTTGCAGGAGCGGTGTTTTTAATCGGTACAGTATGTATTGTAAGCGATTCGCAGGCAAGAGTATGTTTTGCAACCGATTCCGATTGCGATACGGGAGTTGAATTTTA
>JAFUYI010000058.1 GCA_017470585.1 Alphaproteobacteria bacterium
CCTGAAACGAGTTCAGGATTGACAGCTTGGTTGTTCAGGACGACAAAATGGTGTTTAACCTTACTCTTCCTTGTTATCAACGCCGAACTTGTTTCGGCGTTCCTCCCCTCTCATGTCACTCCTCTTTTCGGCGTTCTTCCCCTCCTATGTCACGCCGGACTTGATCCGGCGTCTGTTTTTTGAAGTCCTGAAACGAGTTCAGGACGACAATTGGTGGCTTGTCCTCGGGAGGAGAAGTAAAAAAAGGGAAAAGTAAAAAGTGCAAAATTTTGCTTTACATAAAAGATTTTCTATGCTAGTTTAAAAAGTGAAGCAGGAAAATTTCTGCTTTGAGGTGTGCAAACCTCTAGCATAACATCACACACAGATGTAAAAAGTGCTTTCAGCTTATTATGGCTGGAAGGTAGGGGAATATAAAGAATATCTTACACTGTTTTATGCTACAGTTTGCAACTTCCAGCCACCTCGCGGGTTTGAATGCCCAAAAGGTGGTTTCTTTTTTTAAGATAAGAAACCGTAAAGGAAGTTTAGATGACAACAAACAAAACTTTTTTAATTCTTCTATTAGCAGGATTTTCATACACCGCCTATAATGCCGCCGCCGTTTCCGAAAACTTTGAGATTTCCACCACCATCGATCACGAAATAACTTTAGGCAGTTTCAGAGCCGCAAGTGCGGATGCTGATATAAATACAACCTCTGATATAAATATGGGAACAATTTATATAAATCCGAATGCGACAGGAAGAACATACTGGTATTATCATGAGGACGGTGTATGCTATTCGTATGATGGAGATGCGGTTGTCAGGGCGGATAATGAAACTGTCGGATATTTTACAGCTAATATCCCCCATCCTGGAGCTTGCAATACTGGAAACTGGTCTTGCGGAGGGTTGAGCGTTACCGGTACCAGACTCGGGGCTATTGACAATATCTTTGGCGGAAGTAATTCTGATAATGATTGCAGTTTTGTAATAAAATATACCGGAAGAGAGAACGACTTTAAGCTTTTTGCGCTTGCTTGCTATATAGGAGCAGGTAAAATTTCTTCCATTACCTCAGGTTTGCACGAAGGTACTTTGACTATTTCCTATAATCCCGAATAGGGGGGATCTTAAAAAGGGAGGTTGTTAACCTCCCTTAAAAACGGTATTATATTTTTTTCGGCGATGTTTCGATTACTTCGTGTTTTTCAACCGATGGCGAATCGTCATCAACATCGTATTTGATAATCAGGCTTTCATCAATGATTGAGCCTTTTTCGCGTTCTTCTTTTTGCAGTTTTTGCATTCTTTCCCAAGCCAGAGCGGCTTTTTTATCAGCGGCTTCCCGAGCCATCTGTTCAGCTGTTTTTACTTCCTCAAGGGATTGGGTTGTATTTTCCTGCGCGGCGGCTTCCAAGCCCTCGGAAGCAGCAAGCGGAGCAATCGGTGCGCGAGCAAGCGAAGCTTTTGCTATATTTTCCGGTACGGGTGCCGATACATCATCATCGGCAAAAGCAGGGGCGACAATCCAAGTCGAAAGCAATAACATCATTAAGTATTTCATTTTTATTTTCTCCTCATAAAGTAATTACCAAGTTTTTTATTTCCGCCTCAAGAAGCGGAAGTAAAAGACTGATTAAAAACAGCAAAGACCCCCATAAAAAGGATCTCTGCTGTTTTTTAGATTTCCGATATTACTTTTCGTAATCAACATATACCACCTCGCCGGTTGTGGTGTAGGTGTATTGCGTTGAGCCGAAAGGAATAACCGTGTTCAAGGCAAGCTTCATCACATAGCTGTAAGGAGCGTTTTCCGAGACTTCCCAGTCTTTGAGCAGTGACATTGCCGCAACGGCTCCGCCATACTCAAGCGAGGGCATTTCATAACGGAAATTGCCGTCTGCATACACAGCCTTTTCAAAAGCCACGCCGAACATAAAGTTGTCTTTTGTCCCGTCCGGAGTTGAAACCGGAACTTTATAGGTCAAGACATAAGGAGTGATTTCAAATTTTCCTTCCGTCCTTTTGTCTTGCTCCGAGACAGTTTTGGCAACCTCGCCGAGCGTAAGGCTTGCATAAGGCACTTTTTCTCTTACAGAAAGTGACAAGTTGCGGTAGTTATTATCGGGAAGACCATTGTTGAGCAATACCTCAACAGTTGTAATCTTGGTTCCGGATAACGACCACAATTCCTCCATTTTGAGCCATGAACGGGAGATACCGGTTTTTGACTGCACATCGTATGATTTCAGTTCCACACCGGAATCAATGACTTTGCGAGAAACCAGATAATCAACCGAAACGGGCTTTTTGAGAACGATGTCGGCAGTGAGTGTATAGTCACGTCCGTTAAATCGCGCCACAATCGAATGGAGGTAATGCTTGCGTTCATAGAGCTGTTCGTCTTCAGTGATGATGTCCAAATCATCCATATCGCCGCCGAGGTCGGTAATTTCGGAGTATTTATGATAGGGCATAGTTGCCTTGGTAACTCCGTCATCATAGACTGCGACTTGATAGGGCAGGACAAAATCAATTGAGAACACACCGCGGTCAACTTTATAGACAAGTGCCGAGTCAATCACCGTAACATACTTTTGGGTAGCGTGACGGGAAGAGCCTAATTCTTTATAAGAAATTAAAGACTCTGCCTCTTTTAGCTCAAAGTCCTCCACCACGGCGGTGAGAGAGGGATTTGACAGCTCGTTTGTCAACACCACCGAAATAACAACACCGTTGCCGGAGCCGGAAGCTCTGGTTGTTGCGCCACCGGAGCTATGACCATCGGCGAATTGCTGTTTTACGGCAATCCATGTTTCATAGCTCAAGGTGGTGCCTGCAGTGCCGTTGTCGGTTACGCTAACCTCTTCGGCTTGCCCATGGTTAACCACTTCGCTTGCGATCACCAAATCGGGATCGGCGTAAGATTCCTGTTCATCTCCGCAAGCGGAAATGAGAGTTGAAACTGCACCCAGTGCCAGTGTCAACAAAAAATTCTTGGTATTCATAATAAAAAAAATTAAATTGGTAAATAAAGTTAATTAACACAAACTCAATTTCTCTAACCAAAAATTATGCCTGTTATGTAATCTCATGCCGCTTAATAATATCGGATAAAAATAATAAAAGTTATAATAATTTGGTTAAATCTTTAGTATCCCATACCCATCCACTCACAGTTATAGCAAGCGGTACATAGCTGGTCTCCGTTCCAGTTAGCCTCAAAGTCATCATTGCAGTCACCCTTACACTTTCCACCTGTTGAACAAGGGTATTTACCGTCTTTATTTCCCTTATCATACTTATAATACCAAATTCCGGTGTCCCAACCATTTGTGGTGTAATTATAAGCATTGGAGTAATTCCAATCATTGCCGAGCCATCCGCCATCATTATTATGACGAACTGATGACTTATAGCTATAGCTACCAAAGGTCTTGTCTTTTACGGTTATTTTACTGTAATTAAGACATATCAAGCTTCGCCAATATGATTCCATTGCTATCGGAGCTTTGGAGTTTAAGGTCGAACCCCAATCAACATATATTTTACCGCCTGATCTGAGCCAGTTGGCATCTGTGGTTTCCAAAGTTGAATAATTCTTTAGATAAATACCCCGGCAACGCGCTAATTTTTCATCGGCATGCTCTGCCCAGCTGCTAATGTCGGATACTCCTCCAAAACGGCGGTTGATATCCCATCCTGCAAAAAGCATTGTCCTGAAATATTTGGCACGTATATTAGAGTTATCCAATCCTACGTTGATATTACTCCAAAATGTACCAACGCTTGAGCTAGCATCTGCCATTTTGGAGCTATAGAACAATACGCTTCCGTTATCGCCGTCCCAAGAAAGAGTGTTGCTATATGTGTCAATAGTCGCATTTTGGAAAATAACTCTTTTATAGCCTAAAATTCTTATAGCCAATGGCGATATAATAGCATTCTTTCCGGTATAAAAATCCGTGAATTGGCCATCTGTACCCCACCACCAACTCTTGGCACTATATCCAAATGTTCCCGTTATCCATAGATCGCCGTTAACGATAATTTCATCGTGATTAGAGCAAAGATACCAATGTTTACCTTCTGTGCATTGTTTGGCGTTATCGGGAGCAACCATCTTTTGTAAGGTTACATTATTCCAAACAGCCGAGCCAACCCAATAATCCTCGCCGAATCCGCCTTTGTCTGGATTGGTATCGCTGGCGTATATTTCAATTGCCAAATCAGACATATTCTGACTTAACAGTTCGTTGGCTTTACTTATTTTCACACCGTCAAATTTGACTGTCGGGCGTTTCCAAGTGTTGGCTTGTTCATCATGGCATCCGGCAAACATCTCTTCGCCGCTCGGATATTTCATTCCGGTATTGCCCAAGGCAAACATTCCGTTGACAGAAGCATAATCGATCTTATTACCGATATGTTTGAAGCGCATAGAACTGATACTGGTGCTCTCTTTCGGCAAAGTAATATCACTGATAAAATAGAGGTGTTTAGCCCCGCCTGCTTCGGTTCTGACATAGCCTGAAACTTGTCCGTCGTCACCAATCATATAAGAATCTTGGGTCAAATAACCTTTGGAAAAAGCTCGTCTTACTTCCTGTTCGCAGGGCAGTTTGCAACGGTAGTAATAAAGTGATGATTTGTCATTTGCCGGGCATACATCATACGTTCCGGTAAAACCGTCAACCGTGGTGCAGGAACGTCCTTGATAAACCTCAACCGAGGAGGATTCCGTATAACCGTGTGAATTGCACCACGAAGCTTTATCAAATGCGCATTTGTATAAATTCGGATTGGTCGGATAAGGGCAAACTTCGCCTAAAACACAATTATACGAAGTCAGATACTGCCATTTGCCCTCAAAATATACTTGGTTTCTGGTTGTGCAATTGTGAACATAATTGCAGTTTGTATGTTGGAAACCTCCTTTGCCGTCGTGGTCGTCGCTGTCATCGTTATCGTATGTGCGGCAAGCCTCTTCGGCGGTCTTGCATTGCGAATAATATTCGCGTCCCGAAGAAGAATCAACACAAGTTCTTGCTCCGACCGACGGACCGTATGTGCAAGCTGCGTGCGGGAATTGTCCCTCACTGCGGTTGCAATAGCATTTCTTGAAAGTCTTACCCGCGGCATTGGTGCAAGATCCCGATTCGGTCTGGTTGAATTTGCAGTTTGTTTCATCGGTATAAACACTTCTATCGCAAGTGCAGGTGCTGTATTTAATGGTTTCACTCGCACCGTCGTTTAAAATGCAGTATTTTCCCGGCTGGCAATTGCGGGAATTTACATCTTCCGCAGTTAAGCTATATTCATCAGGACATTTGCATTTATGGCGAGAGCCGCATTTGCCGCCATCTTCCAAAGGATAAATACAGCCCTCGTAATGATAGGATTTGTCGCAACACATTTTCCACTTGCTTTTGTATGGGCAAGAATAAAGAATTTTATCATTAGGACAGGTGTTTTCGGTTGTATAACCCTCGTTTTTGCAAGCGTTTTCGTTTTGGTCTGCACCCGTAACTTCCGTAAAACTGACTCCGGCTCCGCAATCAGAATCGGTTGCAAAACATACTTTTGCTTGCGAATCGGTATACCAAAACACACCGCAAAGTATTGCGGCGCAAAATGCCACTGTTAAGTAACGTGTTTTCATCGCTCTTCCCCTTAAAAAAGCTTTTTACACTATGTATGTAAAATAATTGAAAAACAAAGCACTGCAATACCCCGCGGTGCTGATCGGCGAATAACCCCTCACCGACTTATCTATAACTTTAGCATACAAAAAAATAAAAGACAAGTACTATTTTTTATTTTTTTATATTTTTTATGTTACCTTTTTTTTAAGACTTGCTAAAATTTAATTTAAACACTTATATATAATATAAAACACATTAGCGGAAAACAGTTTTTAAGTTATTTATGTATCAATGTTGGTTAGAAACACCTTCTGCCATCACTGAAGGCAATTGCAGTGCGGCAATTACCATTTCCTGCGATAAGGAATAATGACGTGCAAATCTGCGACCCTCGGATTCTTTTCCGAGGGTGTTCTTATAAGTAAAATCACAAAAAATTATTTCTTGCGATTGGTTATCTGCAAAGGATTGCGGCGTTCGGATGATATTTGCAGATTATCTTCCTGACTCAACAATGAATTGATAATATCCATCGGGTTTTTGCCCTCCAAAAGCTGTTGTTTGGCAACCTCTGATGCGACTGACTGCACCACCGCACTGCGGAAGGCGTTTTGCGCTTCTATTCGGCTCTGTTCGGCAATTTTATTTTCTTTTTCGGCAAATTGGCGATGGAAACGGGCGAACTCGTACAAAGGATCTCCGCCGCGTTTATAACCCTCCAATCCGGTCAAGCGCGTTTTTTCATCAACCAGAGCTTTAATTCCGCCGCATTCGTTATCGCGGTATATTTTCCAATCTTCCACAATATCCCAATTTATCGCCTCTCTTACATTATCGGCATCAATATCGCCGAAATCAATCTGTTTTAAGTTTCCGGGGAGTTGATAAAGAGTGATATTTTTTTCAAAAAACTCTTTGTTTTCCTTTAATTTACGGCGCGGATTGGTAAGCGCATGGCATAAGCAAAACGCCACCAGCGCTGTCTTAAATTCTTCATTACTCTTATAAATCACTTTAAGCGGACGTTTGGCAACTTCCGGTGTCTGCAATGAAAGATTAACGCAATATTCATTCAGATTCTGCAGGGCATCCAGCTGGTCGCCGTCTAATTCCACTTTCGATATAACAACGCAGCTCAAGGCTTGATTGATAAGATTTTGAATATCCTCTTCATTCATCTGTTGCTCCTCACAAATAAGGTTTGAAAGCCGCCGCCATTTTTTGGTAAACATCGCGTTTGAAATCAACTATTTTTTTGATTGCCTCATCAATATCTTCCCAACGCCAATGGCTAAACTCCGGCTCTGCGGTGTTGAGGTTGATTTCATCATCATTGCCGGTAAAGCGATATAGTACCCAATTCATTGCTTGTCCGCGCTTATTAAAACGCTCGGCAATCGGTTTGGGAAAATCATAAAGCATCGGGGAGGCAATCTCCGCAACCTCTTCAACCGAAGTTACGGAGGTTTCCTCTTTCAGTTCGCGGAAAGCCGCCTCACGGAAAGTTTCGTTTTCTTCTATTCCGCCCTGCGGAAACTGCCATTGTCCGGGGATGTCTTTTCGTTCGCACCACAAAACTTTTTTGCGGCGGTTAAAAACCACAATTCCCACATTGGAACGGTACAATTCCGACATATTCTTTACTTTCTGCCGTATAAACTCAATGCCTTAATCGTGTCAACCGCACGCAAAAGCTGATAATCTTTTTTCAATTCCTCATCTTTGGCCGAGTCGGAATTTTCATCTGATTTGGCACCGTCAATATTATCGTTGCGCAGGGCGTTTTTAAGCTCGGCTTCGCTGATGGTGATGGCATCATTATTCAACAATTCGACTTTTGCGGGTTTAACCTCAATGTCGGGCTCGATTCCTTTGGCCTGAATCGAACGCCCCGAGGGGGTGTAATAACGCGCCGTAGTCAAACGGATAGCCCCGTATTTACCGAACGGGATTACGCTTTGCACCGAGCCTTTGCCAAAAGATTTTTCGCCGATAATAACCGCGCGGCGATGGTCTTGCAAAGCTCCTGCCAAAATTTCCGAGGCGGAAGCCGAACCGTCGTTGATAATGACCACAATCGGCAGACCTTCGGCAATATCACCTTTGGTCGCATTGTATTTTAAGGTGTCTTCCTCGTTGCGGGAACGGGTGGAAACAATCTCTCCTTTATCCAAGAACAAATCGGAGATGGCAACCGCCTGATCAAGCAATCCGCCGGGATTATTGCGGACATCAATAATCAAGCCTCTTATGCCGTCTTTGGTGCGTTTTTGCATCTTGGCAAAATCATTTTTTATCGCTTTATCGGAATCCTCATTAAACGAAGATATGCGGATATAAGCAATATCTTTGGCCTTTACATCGCTTTTTACCGATTGAATTTTAATTTCTTCACGTTTTAAGTTGACATCAAACGGCTTTTCATTGGCGCGTCTGATGGTCAATTTAATTCTGGTGCCGACTTTGCCGCGCATTTTTTCAACCGCTTCGTTTAAGGTCATACCGATAACCGGTGTTCCGTCAAGCGATATAATGTAATCGCCCGGTTTGATGCCGGCGCGGAAAGCAGGCGTATCATCAATCGGGGAAACAACTTTAACCACGCCGTTTTCCATAGTTACTTCAATGCCGAGACCTCCGAATTTTCCTTGGGTCTGTTCGTTTAAATACTTAAAACTTTTGGCATCCAAAAAGCTCGAATGCGGATCAAGCGAGGAAAGCATTCCGTTTACCGCCGATTCGATAAGTTTTTGATCGCTTACTTCCTCGACATAAGAACTTTTGGTACGTTCCATAACCTCACCGAAGAGATTAAGCATTTCATAGGCATCGAACTCTTCTTTATTCGCTTTTTTATCCGTGGCACAAGCCGCAGCCGTCATCAATAAATTAACCGTCAAAGTAAAAATCGTTAGTTTTTTTAACATCTTTTATAATCCCATTTTTTTGTTTTATCATCAATTTGCCAGCCAAGCCTGCGGATCAATCGGTTTGTTGTTTTTACGCAGCTCAACGTACAAATGAGCATCTTCGCTGTCGGGCATCTGTCCCACCGGCTCTCCCGCCAATAACATCTGTCCGACTTCGCAGTCAATATTTTCCAGCCCCGCCAACAGCGACATATAACCTTCGCCGTGTTCAACAATAATAAGTTTGCCGTAGCCGCGGAACGGTCCGGCAAAAATAACTGCCCCGTCGTACGGCGAGATAACCTGCGCTTGCGAACGGGTTTTAATGGAAATGCCTTTAGAAGTAACCCCTTTCGAGGTTTCTTCTCCGTATGTTACAACAACAGGTCCGCGGGCAGGTTTCGAGAGCTTGCCGCGTGCCTTGGCAAAACTTTTTCCGACTTCCTTTATAAACTCGGGTTTTGATTTTATCAAGTCATCACTTGAAGTTTCCCTCACTTTTTGTGATTCTTGTTCGCGCTCTTTGCGATATGCCTCTAATTCCTCACGTTCGCGGCGTTCTTTTTCGCGGCGTATTTTTTCCATTTTTGCCATGGCGGCGCGTTCGCGTTCCAGTTTATCGAGAAGTTCTTTAATGTCCTTGGCCTGATCGGCCAATTGTTTGATTTTCTGTTGTGTTTCTTTGGTTTGTGTTTGCAGTTTTTTCTGCATTTCCGACTTTTGCGCCATCATTTTGCGCATTTGTTCGTGTTCTTTTTTCAGTTTTTCTTTACCGGCGGCAATTTGTGAAATCTGTTTTTCAATCTTTTGTTTTTTCTCGGTTATGCCCTCAAGTTTTGCTCTGATGATTGCCGCTTGTTCGTCCAAAAAAGGCACCGTTTCACGCAAAAGCATGGCACTACGAATAATCTCAACCGGAGTTAACGGTAAAACAAACAACGACTCGGTCGGTTTTAAGGCTAAATTCTGCAAAGCATACAAAGTTTTAATCAGATTTTCGTCTTCACTCGCAAAACTTTCCTCCGCCGCTTTCAACTCCTCCTGAAGTTTGAGAAGCTGTTTTTCCATATCCGAGGTTTTATCCTCAATGTTTTGTATTTGCTTGGCTCTTTGCACCATGAGCTTGCTTATCTGCGCTAATTCCCGATCTATTTTTTGGCTTTCGCGGCGCAGTTGTTTGTGGCGATCATTTTGCTGCTGCACTTGTTTTTGAACATACTCCAAATCGTGCTTGGAAACCACGGCGGCATCGGCATTGCTCAAAAGCAATGCCGCCGCAATTATCCACAAAATGCCGCCCGTTCGTCTCAAAGATATGCCCTATTTTTTAATCAACAGCGATCGCCCGCTCATTTCGGCAGGCTGCTTGATTTGAAGCAAATCAAGCAAGGTCGGGGCAATGTCTGCCAATTTTCCTTTATTCAAGCCGGTGATATTCTGCGGGGCGTTAATCAAAACCGCCTGCACATCGCCTACGGTATGGGCAGTATAAGGCTGTCCGGTGATCTCATCTTTCATCTTCTCGGCGTTGCCGTGGTCAGCGGTTACCAAAATAACACCGTCAACCGATTTTATTGCTTCAACAACTTTTCCCAAGCACTCATCAACCGCCGCAACCGCTTTTAATGCCGCCGACATAATGCCGGTATGTCCGACCATATCACCGTTGGCAAAGTTACAGATTATAACATCAAATTTTTGATTGGTGATGGCATCAATCAAATTATCCGTTACTTCATAAACCGACATTTCCGGTTTCAAATCGTAGGTTGCAACCTTGGGGCTGGGAATTAAAATCCGCGATTCACCTTCAAATTCTTTTTCTTCGCCGCCGTTAAAGAAAAATGTAACGTGAGCGTATTTTTCGGTTTCGGCAATGCGCAGCTGGGTCAATCCGTTTGCCGCTATCACCTCGCCGAAAATATTTTTCAGGCTCTCCGGCGGGAACATTGTTTTCATAAAACGGTTATGATCAACAGAATATTCCGTCATTCCTACCGCCATTGACAATTTGGCGATTTTATGGCGGTTAAACCCGTTAAACTCCTTGTCTGCCAAGGCGTATAAAATCTCTCTGGCGCGATCGGCTCTGAAATTTGCCATCAATACCGCATCGCCGTCTTCTATGCCCTTATAATCACCGATTACGCAAGGAACAACAAACTCATCGCTTGTGCCAATGGCGTATGAGGCTTTAATTGCCGCATCCGAGCTTTCATATCTTTTGCCGGTTGCCTCAACCATATTATTATAGGCCGCTTCCACTCTGTCCCAGCGTTTATCCCTATCCATGGCATAGAAACGCCCCGAAAGAGTGGCGACTTTTACAAGGCTTAAATCTTTAATATCTTTCTCAAATTCGCTCAAAAAACCGGCTGCCGATTCGGGTGGAGTATCTCTCCCGTCCAAAAAGGCATGAACGGCGGTTTTAACTCCGTTTCGGTTAAGAATTTCGGATATTGCCAAAATATGAGCCTGTGAGGAGTGAACGCCTCCCGGAGACATCAAACCCATCAAATGGCAGGTTTTGCCGTTGTTTTTGAGCTGTAAAATAAGTTCTTGCAACACAGTGTTTTGTTCAATCGTTTTATCGCTGATTGATTGGTCAATTTTAGGAAGATCCTGCATAACCACGCGTCCGGCACCGAGATTGGTATGTCCGACCTCGGAGTTGCCCATCTGCCCGTCGGGCAAACCAACGGACAAGCCGGAAGTGGCGATAAGATTATGCGGGTAGTCTTGCAGATATTTATGCCAATTAGGCGTATTTCCCTGTTCAATAGCGTTATCTTCGGTAATTTCTTTACGATAGCCCCAGCCGTCAAGAATGAGCAGCATTACAGGTTTTTGTCTCATTTGTTTTTCCTCATTTCAAAATTACGATACGATTCTTTTTGCTGATTATATATAATTACTCCCAAGAATAAAAGCATAATTTTTATTATTTAACAATTCTTGACATTATTTTTTGCCAAATATCAGCGGGAAGTCCGCCGCCCCCGATATTTTTCATCGGCGAATTGTCGTCGTTTCCTACCCATACGGCCGCCGTATAGCCGCCGCCAAATCCCACAAACCAAGCATCGCGATAGTCTTGAGAAGTACCGGTTTTACCGGCGGCAAAAAACGGCACCTGCGCTTTTTTACCGGTTCCCGATTCTATGACTTCGTGAAGCATTGAAGTGATATTTTCAACCGCCTCGGGCGAGATGATTCTTTCTTTTTCATCGGCGATTCGTTCATAAATTTTATAGCCGTCTTTGGTATAAATTTCGCTGATGGTATAAGGCCAATTGGCAAATCCGCCGTTGGAAATCGTCGAGTAGGCAACCGCCATATCCAAAACTTTTACCTCAGATGCGCCCAACGCCGCGGCATACGAATTTTCAATCGGGGTTGAAATCCCCATACGGTGTGCCTCTTTAATGACTTTTGAAAGGGAAATTTTAGAAAGCAAATCAAGCGTTGCAAGGTTAAGAGAACGCTTAAAAGCTGTTTTAAGAGTTACCTGACCGTAATATTTTTTATCATAGTTTTTGGGCATCCACCTGCCGCGGGATAAGGGTTTGTCTTCAATTATATCACTTGGCGCAAAGCCGTTTTCAAGAGCGGTTAAATAAACAAAAGTCTTAAAAGAAGACCCCGGCTGCCGCAATGCCTGAACCGCACGATTAAACTGACTTTTGCGGTAGTCAATACCGCCGACAAGAGCTTTAACCGCGCCGTCATCAGCAATCACAACCACGGCACCGTTAGTAACATTTTTATCTTTATTGGCGGCAATTTCGGAACGCAAAACCTCTTCGGCGGCTTTTTGAATTTTAAGATCAAGCGTGGTGTAAACATTGGTGTCGCTCTGTCTTTCCCCGATGTAGGCGTTAACTTCATTATACACCCAATCGGCAAAATATTTGCCGCCGTCAAAATTATATTTGTTGTTGCCCAAGGGCATAGTCAAAGCCAAATCACGTTGTTTTGAAGTAATTTTTCCGGCGTCAACCATATTTTTTAAGACCACCTTGGCACGTTCAAGAGCGCGTTTACGGTTTGAAACCGGATTATAACGGGCTGGAGCTTTTAAAAGTCCCGCCAAAACTGCCGCCTCGAGCATATTTATATCCGAAGAGCTTTTGTGGAAAAACTTCTGCGATGCCGCTTCAATCCCGTAAGTCCCCGCTCCCATATATACCCGATTGAGGTATAAGGTTAAAATGCGGTTTTTATCAAATTTCTTTTCCAACCAAAAAGCCATTAAAAGTTCCTGCACCTTGCGGCGGATGGTTTTCTCCGGAGTTAAAAACAGGTTTTTGCTCACTTGCTGGGTGATGGTTGAAGCTCCCTGCACATAACGGCGATGAATAATGTTTACAATCATTGCCCTTGTAAAGCCGATGACATCAAAACCGAAATGCGAGTAAAAACGTCTGTCCTCTGTCGATATAACCGCATCAATGACATATTGTGGCAGATTTTGGGCGTAAACCACATCGGAATAAACACCGCCGTATGATTCTATTTCCTGCCCGTCGGCACTTAAAATTGTGGTGGCGGGAAGTCTTGTGCGAGAAATCGCCTGTCCGATGTCCGGCATGGTAATAAAGCAATATCCGACATAGCCTGCCAACAGCAAGAATAAACACAACACCGTTATTAAAAGCGGTTTAATCCAAAAGTTTCGTGATTTACTTTTATGTTTTGATTTGCGGCGTTTAAGGGGAGATTTTTTCTTTGCCCCTTTTTTATCCTGTTTATTCTTCTTGGTAACCTTTGCCGGCGTTTTTGCTTTCATTTCATTCTCCATGAAACTCTGCTTTGCCCCCTACATCCGGAGCGCGCAGGTAAAGCGGTTTGGGATAATCAAGATTTTTTTTCATAAAACGGTCGGCTCCGCAACGAGCCAAGGCCTTAATCGGCGGCAATTCCTCCATACGGATAACGTGCAAGCTTAAACCGGACGGTTTATTTAAAAATCTTTCCACCCCGTCCCCGATTAGGGTTACTTTGTGATGGCGAAGGTTGTTTATCAGTGCTTCATAATCAAGAGCCTGCGGCGGACACAGCGGTTTTTTATGTACATCAAACGCCTGAAAATAAAAATCGCTGCGCTTGGTTTCAATAATCACCGCGTTGACCTCGGCGATTTCATCAATGTCCAAATCTTGAACATAAGCCTCAAACGCAGACACACCGGTTACCTGCAATTTTTCGCCCGTTAACTCGAAAATACGCGCTGCCGAAAGAGATGCCCGCACTCCGGTAAACGACCCCGGACCGCAACATACCGTGATTAAGTCCACATCGCTCATTTTAAGAGCGTTGTCGTTCAAGCCCTTTTGAATTGCCGGAAGTAAGGCTTCCGCCTGTCCGTAATCCATTTTCTGCACGGACTTAAAAATTGTTGTTCCGTCCTTGTCCAATATAACCGAACAGCTCTGCGCCGTCGTATCAAAAGCTAAATTTAACATCTTTGTTGTTACCAATTTGTTTTTATAATTTACTTTAATTGCGCTTATTCTATAATACAAAAAGATAAATAACAGTAAAAATTTAAAAAAAATGAATAAAGAACTGCTTTTGGATATGTTTTATGCCGCGCCGGAATTTTGGTATATTCTGGCAGGAGTGGTTTTGACAATGGTCGCAGTGCTTGTGTTTTTTTATTGCAGCATATTGAAATTACGCCGTAAAAACTATTTTATCAAGCGCAACGAAGAACGTTACGCCGAGACCATCAATGCCGCCAAGGACGGTTATTATATTTTTATTTATCCCGATGAGGATATACGGCAAAACGCCATTGAGCATTGTTCGCGCCGGCTTGCGGTAATCCTCGATTTGAGCGCGGGTATTGACTCCGATTTTAAGGCGGTAATGCACTGTTTTTACAAGGATGATGCGGAAAAAATCACTAAATACATTGCCTTGCTGCGTGAGGACGGCGTGTCTTTTGAGGACAAATTCAATACCAAATCAAATAAAACCCTTAATTTAAGCGGGGCACGTATCAGCGGTGCCGACGGCAGTATATTCGGGGATATAATTTGGTTCCGCGACATCAGCAACGACGCATCTTATGTCGATTCTTTGCTTGAAAATCAGAATAATTTGAAAAAAGAACTGGTCAAGCTTGAAGATATGGTGGACAATCTCCCCTATCCGGCATGGATTCGCGATGCCGATTTGAATTTGGCGGGAGTAAACAAAAAATATATTGAATTTATTGATTGTTTTGACAAAACAAGCGTCGTCGCCGATAATAAAGAAATTGACGATTTAAGCGACGAAAAACCATTGCGGGGACTGGCGGGAAAAGCCAAAGCCCAAAATCGTGTGCAACGTCAAAATCTCCATTTCAACCGTAACGGGAAAAGACTTTGTTTTGAAGCAACGGAAACCCCCTTTCACAGTGAAGAGAGCTTGGATAAAATCGCAACCGTCGGAACTCTTGTCGAGATAAGCGAATTAGATGAATTAAAGCGCGACATCCGCCAGCACCAAAACGCCGGATTGGCGGTTTTGGGGGCTTTAGGGACAGCGTTTGCGGTTTTTGACGGTAATTTCAGCTTATCATTTTATAATCAGGCGTTCAAAAGTCTGTGGAAGCTTGATGATGCTTGGTTTGAAACGCCCAAAACATACGGAGTTTTTTTGGATGAGCTGCGGGAAAGACGGATGTTGCCGGAATTGCCCGATTATACTTTTTTTAAAAACGAAGAGCAAAAAATGTTCGGTACCATTATTGAGGCTAAAGAAGATTTAATGCACTTGCCGGACGGCAGGTCATTGCGGCGGGTGCGCGCGCCTTACCTTAACGGAGGTATAGTGTTTGCTTTTGAGGATATATCGGAACGCTTGGCGGCAAGCCGTGAGCATACCGCGCTTTTAAATGTTCAGCAGGAAATATTGAATAATATCAACGATGCCGTGCTTATTTTCGGCAGCAACGGCCGTTTGAAGTTTTACAATCAAGCTTATCTCAAGCTTTGGAATCTTCAAAACAGCGATTTGCAATTAAATCCGACCTTCAATGATATGCTTGAAATGCAAAGGGACTTTTTCGCGAATGTCAGGGATTGGGAGGCTTTGAAAAAAGATATTGTTTCGCATTTATTCAGCAGCGATACGCAGGCTTTCAGTCTGCGGCGCAGCAGTAATGATATGGTGGAGTGTATTTCGGTTCTGCTTTCAAACGAATCAATTATGGTGGCAATGCATAAAATCACCGCTTTTTCCCAAAATTGATGTTAATGTTTGACAAAACAATAAAATGTGTCTAAATTGAAATAAATAACAACCCGGGGATGCTTTTATGGACGACGATATTTTTGCCCAATCGGAAAATAAGGAAGAAAAAGAAGATTCCAATATGGATTGGAAAAAAAGCGGTATTGATAAGCACGAACGTTTGACATTAAAGGTCAATGTCAAACAGGCCAATATGTATAATGCCGACAAAAAGCGCAACCCCAAATCCAAAAACAAGCTTAAAGCTCCGCCTCCGCAAGGTTTTAAAAAAATCTCCAAAAAAATCCGCGATGCTTATGATGATGAGGACGAGGAGGATGGTGAATATATTTTGATTCCGGTCTTTGCCGACAAAGAGGTTTCCTCTTTGGAAAAGGCTTTAACTCCGCAGGAATTAAAGATTTTAGACCAATTGGAAAGAGGAGAGATTGAGGACGTTCCGGTTCGGCAGGCGGTTGAACGTGATATGAAGATTCAGGAAGCCACAAGAATCGTAAAGCAGAGCGGACTGGAGGTAAACCGTAAGGTTGCCGAACAGCTCAAATACGGAGTTAAAGAAATTACACCGAAAGATTTGGCTGTTGAGAGTTTGAAAAACAAAAAAGATAAAACGATAGAACCGCCGTCAATAAAGGAAATTGTTGAACCCAAACCCGAAATTAAAGAACTCAAGGAAGAAAAACCCGTTAAACCGGCAAAAGAATTGCCCAAAATCAAAGATGCACAAGAAAAAGAGGTAAGAAAGGCTGTTATGGACGATGCCGAAAAAGATAAGCAATCGGCTAAAAAAGTTATTGAAAAACAACGGGAAGAAAAAGAAGAAGTAAATGCCGTAACAAAGGAAAACACAAAAGAAACCAAAATTTACCAAGAACCGCAAAAAGAAACCCCGGAGCCGCAGGCTGCCAAAAAAGAAGAGCAGCTTCCGGCGGAAGAAAAACAGAATTTAAGTGAAAAAGCGGCTCGCGATATTATCTTGGAAAAAAGCGGACGCACTAATAAGGAAGCTAAAGAAACTCCGCAGGAACAAGAAAAAAAGCCTCGCGAAGAAGCTCAAGAAGCTTCCCGCGAGGACACCAGACAAACGCCGCGTGAAAGAGAACGTGAAGAGGAAGAAAAACGCCGCCAACAGATTTATATTCAAAGTTCGTCCCGCAGCCGCTAGGACTATCGGTGTAACTTTGCCCGCCTTGGCGGCAATATCCTTTACTTTTATAATTTAGCGATAAGATATTGATAAGCTAAAGAATATTCTTTTTTCACGCTTCATCGAGGTCGCAAGCCTCGATGAGGCATTACATAAAAAAGAGGCTTTCCTCCTCGGATGACGAGAGAAGGAGGAGGGAACATGAAAAATGAATAATAAAAACTTTTAAATTTCTTCTTTACAACCGCAATTTTTTATGCTAGGGTAAAAATCGAAGTGAATGAAAAGCCACTTTGAGGTGTCACAACCTCGTAACTGACGTTTGTACCAAACGTAATTTGGTATATCCGGCTTTTATGGTCGGAAGGTAGGGAAATATATAGAATACCTTGCACTGCATCAGTTAGTAGTTGTGAACTTCCGACCACCTCGCGGGTTTAATGCCCAAAAGGTGGTTTCTTTTATTAAAGTTATAAAAAAGGAAGTTTGAATATGAAAAATTATATTTTATTAGTTGGCACTGCCGCTGTCGCATTAGGCAGTTATGCTGCCTACGCCGGCAACTCCGCCACAATGACCGTTACCGCAACGATTACACATGATGTCAGTTTAAGAGTAACGCAAAATATCAGCTGGACTATGACCATTGATCCAAGTCAAACAGTAGGTGATGTTGATTGTCCCGGAAATGTTGACGGATGTGAAGCTTATAGTTCTAACGGTGTTATCTCCGGTTCTATGACGGCGGGACGATTCACTGCTAATATTCCTAATCCCGCTAATTATAAAAGTGTATTGTCATTTGACGAAAGTGGGGAGTATTACATAAACATAGACAGCGATGAATATGGCCATAAATTTGCTGTCGGTATCGAAATTAACCATGTAAGCGGCTATGAGTTTGCGGTAACAGGGATTGCGTATTATCATGATGTTGTTCCTGCTCCTAAAGTTTATGACTTCGGCAGTGTAACTATTCAATATACACCCGAGTCGTAATTAAAATAATCAGACCAAATCACCCTGCGGAATTTTAATCCGATTCCGCAGGATGATGTTTTGAGCGGCAATGTGCTTAAATTTCAGGAGATGCCTTGACATCGAGGCTTACAGCCTTGATGAGGCATGACGTGAAAAATAACGTAAAAAAAAGAGAAAAGCAAAAAGTGCAAAATTTTTTGCTTTACATTATTGATTTTTTATGCTAGGGTAAAAAATGAAGTGAATGAAAAGTCACTTTGAGGTGTGTCAACCTCGTAACCATCGTTTGCCCAAAACGTATTTTGGTGTGTCCGATCTTTATGGTTGGAAGGCAGGGGAATATCAAGAATACCTTGCACTACACATGGTTAGTAGTTGACAACTTCCAGCCACCTCGCGGCTCTCAAGAGCCAAAAGGTGGTTTCTTTTAATACAAGAAACCATAAAAGGAAGTTTAGATGACAAACAAAACTTTTTTAATTCTTTTATTAACAGGCGTAAGTTACACTGCCTATAACGCCGCGGCAGTATCCGAAAACTTTGCAATTTCAACCACCATTGATCACGAAATAACTCTGGGCAGTTTCCGCGTTGCAAGTGCAGATGCCAATTTGGATATAAGCGGTGATATAAGTTTAGGCACAATCTATATCAATCCGACATATAGCGGAGCCACCACATCGTGGGGATATAGTTCTTCAGGGGTAATCAGCTATATTAACCAAGGGGCTATTGTTCGGGCAGACAATCAAACTGTAGGTAAGTTTACCGCCGATGTTCCCAATCCTGACGATTGTGCGGGGTCACTTTCCAGTTATAGTTGTGCCGGTTTAACGGTTACGGGAACTTATGTCAACTCTATAGCTTTTTTTGGCGGAAACGGTAGTTCAAATTGGTGTCATTCTTATATAAAATACAGCGGGAATGATAACCTTTTCAATGTATTCCTCACCTATTGTAAATTAGGAGATATAGCAGGATTAACAACCGGAACCAAGACCGGAAGGTTAACCGTTTCCTATACGCCGGAAAGCTGAAAGAAAAGCGGCGGAGTAAGAGGCTCCGCCGCAAAGATTATTTTTCATATTTTGCAAACACAGTGTTGAGCTGGTTGTTAACCTTAATAATGGTAGCACATTTTGACATATATTTTACACAGGATGCTCCCATATAAGTACAGGCGGAGGCTATTCCCCCTTTAATGTCGCGGATAATCTGTTCCATTGAGCCGGTGTAGGGAATCAACACTTCTCGCCCTTCGGAGGTTTTGTAATTACTCATGCCTCCGGCAAATTTATTGTTGGCGTAGGTTGATGACATTCCGTAAAATTCTTTGAAATGTTTGGTCAATATCACATTTTGATTGTCAATAATTTCGTTTGATTGATAATGGCGTTCAATGATTTCGCCTTCCGCTTCATCGGAGCCGGCAAACATTCCTCCGATCATAACAAAATCGGCATTGAGTGCAAAAGCCTTGCAAATATCGCCGATTTCAACAATACCTCCGTCCGCGCAGATATGCCCTCCGACCGAATGGGCAATATCCGCACATTCCAAAATTAAAGACACCATAGGCGTTCCGCAACCGGTCTGCGCCCGAGTACGGCAAACCGAACCCGAACCGATACCGATTTTCAAACAGTCGGCGTATTCAAAAAGTTTCAGGCAGATGTCGCCGCTGGCCACATTTCCGCACATAATGACGGCATCAGGAAATAAGTCGCGGGCGTATTTTAGGGTTTCAAGTGCTTTGGGGATATAAAAATTGGGAGCTTCAATGCAGATATTGATAAGCCCGTTCCAGCCTTTTGACTTCAACTGCAAAAGTTTTTCGACCTCCTTTTTGCCCTCTTTTATGCCGATGGTGATAAAAAGGTTGTCGGTTGAAATATTGTCTTTTTCACACTCGTGATAAAAATTGATAATTTCATCAATATCGTAATGCTTATGGAGTGTAGCAAAAAGTCCTGCTTTCAGCAAGGTTTTGGCAATTTTAAAATTGCCGACGGTTGCCATATTGGCATTAAAAACGCCCAAACCCTTGCGGATTCCGCCGTGTTTGAATTTAAATTCGCGGCTTAAAAGGACATCTTTTCGCGAATTGAGATTGTTTCCCATTTTGGGCTTAATCAAAATATCCGAATAATCCAAATAGGTTTCAGGTAAAATATGTGTCATAATATCACTCCGTTTTTTTAGATTTTTCCCCTAAAAAATCCCTGCCGGAAAAATTCTCGGCAGGGATTTTTGAAAGCTAAAGACTATTTCTTTACGGCATCTTTCAACAATTTGCCGGGTTTGAAACGCGGAGCTTTGGCTGCCGGGATTTTGATTTCTTTACCGGTAGCAGGGTTGCGACCCTTGCGGGCAGCACGTTTTACAACTTCAAATGTACCAAAACCGGTGATTTGAATGGAATCGCCTTTTTTCAAAGTTTTGGTAACAACGTTGATAATCGCGTTGACAACCTGAGCTGTTGCAACTTTGGAAGCTTCGGCTTCTTTGGCAACGGCATCTACGAATTCAGTCTTATTCATTTTTTATTCCTTTCTTTGCAGTCAAATTTGATGCAAGGCATTAAAGCCTTCGTTGTTATATTCGGATATTTTAAAAAAGAGTCAAATAAAAAATGCTGTTTTCCCATAAAAATAAAGCATTTTTTTAAAAATTGCCGCTTATCGGAGGAAAAAACGTCTTTTACAGTGGTTAAACGGGTGAAAAATGGTGTTGCGATTCGCGAATCATTATAAACAGTTTTTAAATAGCTATTGACTTTAGGTGCCGGATATGCTTATACAAAATAAACGTTTTGACGAGGCTTTTACGAAAAAGCCTCAGTTTGGGTTTATATTTTCTTGGAACTATCGGATATGCAAAACTTTTTAAGCAACAAGGCAAAAAAAGAGATAGATAATGCAGAAGTGATTTCTTTTGATGTATTTGATACGTTGCTGTTGCGTCCGTATGCCAAGCCGCAAGATTTGTTTTGGCATATAGAAAAAGCATATTCGCGTGTCGGCTTTTGTGAAGAGAGGAGGGCCGCCGAACATCGAGCAAGACTGCGTCATAAGGAATTGGAAGATATAACCTATGATATGATTTATGAAGAGATAGACGATAAATTCAAAGATTTGAAACAAACGGAAACGGATTGGGAAAAGATGGTTTTGCGCGCCAATCCGGAAATGAAAAAAGTTTATGAGTATGCAAA
>JAFUYI010000008.1 GCA_017470585.1 Alphaproteobacteria bacterium
ATTCCATGAAAATCCAGTCAAACCGCCATCATAAGTTATCGTCAATCCTCCACAGGGATTTCTTGCACCGTTACAAGCAGTCGGATTGGCAATATTGGCGGTAAATCTGCCGGCTGTATAGCCATTGACAGCAATTACTCCGCCTTCTGGATTGCTTCTTATTTCATCAAATGCCCCATATCCTATAAACCCTGTGTTCTGGCTGGGATCAATGGTAATGGTGCCAAGCTCTAAATCTTGGGTAACATTTAAGCTCACATCATGGGCAATCGTTGCGGTTACGCTCATTGTTGCCGAGTTGGTCGCATAAGCGGTATAGCTGCCTATGGATACTCCCGCCACGCCCAATAATAAAATATATTTGTTCATCTTTCTTACTTCCTTTATAATTCTTTTTTTTGGTTAACTTAAAAAGAAAACCACCTCTTGGAGCTATCTCCGCGAGGTGGCCGGAAGTTAGAAGCTATCCTATATAATAGTCCTGCATATTTGTGTAAGAACTTATTCCGCAGGCTTCCGACCATAGCCGGATAAAAACCGGATTGCGTCCCGATTAAAACGACATAGGAGAGGCTTCTAAACCTCAAAACGGAAATTCCCCGTTTCAAAGTTAATCTAGCACAATTTTTTACTTCAATCAAGCAAAAAAATAAAAATTGCCAAAAAAAATAAAAATGCGCAGAGGATTTTTTCTATGTATTTTCATTTTTCTATTGACAAGCATTGAAAAAAAGCTATATTAACCCCCAAGTAAATTGGGTAAACTTTTTTATAAGAGTAAAAAAAATGGCAAAAGCAATCAAAGTTAAAGTAAAATTGGAAAGCACCGCCGGAACCGGAACTTTTTATTTGGCTGAAAAAAATCCGAGAACTCATCCGGAAAAGCTGACCTTGAAAAAATATGATAAGAAAAGCAAAAAGCACGAAGAGTTTGTTGAAAAGAAACTCAAGTAATTATCGCTGAAATTAAAAAAAATAAGCTTCCGTTTCGGGAAGCCTATTTTTTTATGCCGCGTTATTGATGATTTTTTGCCAATCCTGCAGCTCTTTTTTACAGCTCCGATATTTTTCTTTATTTTTGCGGCGTGTTTTACCGATTGAAAGTTTATACAAAATTTTATATTTAAGCATATCCTTATATGTTTGCAAAATATCGCTTTTCTCTTTTACTTTTCTTGCCTGCATCCAACGGCAGCACTCCTCTCCGAAAGGATCATCAAAATAATCAAAAACATCCTTGCGGGTACGGAATATTCTGCGATCGGATGGCAAAATCTCCGTGCCGTTATGATAGCAGGCATATTTGAATTTTACTTTTCCCAGTTCTTTTTGCCCGTTTTTCTGCAACATATTTTCATACCATAAACTCAAATTCCACACCGGATCTCCGGGGTTCGCGTGGCGTGCCAGCATAATCCGGTGCGCCCCCGAATCAAATCCGGTGAAATGATAAAATTTCAGCTCACGACCGTTTACTTTCCAGCCGTCAATTTCATTGCCGCTGATTTTGCGATTGGCAAGATTCCATGTGGCAACATTATATTCCGGCTCGCGCACAATATGAACAAAATCAAACAATGCTGGAGCCAAATCGCCCCATTTCTGGTCCGTGAACAACCCGTTTGCAATGTCATCATAACAAAAATTCATCAGACGTTCGTTCCACCATTCCAAAAAACGTATTCCTTCTTTATTGTTATTGACGGCAAAAAAGCCGAAATTGTAAACTCCGTGTTTAAGAGAGCATATTTCCTCATCAATTATGCCCTGCAAATCAAGTGCCGGTGCTGTTTGGTGCGGAGTTAAGAGCAGGCTTTTTTTGTTGAGCATTTTTTCCAGCGGCTTTAAAGAACCGAAAACTCCGATGTCAGGATCAAGATAAATCAATTTTTCAGCCTTGGTCTTTTGCAAAATATGCAGAGCCGCCGCGGCCTTGATGGCTGTGCAGAGTTCAACCACGGTATGCGAGAAAAACCATTTATCGTTATTTGCGGTTTTTATAAAATCCTGCGCCTGCCATATATAGTCAAAATCTTCTTTCTCAAGGTCAAAATTTTGCGGCAGGTCATCTGCTATCGCAACATGAATAACGGCATTTTTATTGTATTTTTTCAATGTCTGTGCCAAAACTCTTGCTTTGGGCAGATAACAAGCGGTAATACTGGTAAAATAGTGCATTATTTTTCCTTTCTGAGTTTTAAGACAAAATTTATCAATTCGTATAAATCGGCGGTCGGGTTCATATCCTGCAGAATTAAACCTTCCGCATAGGCTTTGACTTGTTCGGCCTGCGCGCCCAAATCATAACAGGCAACCGGCAATCCCATAGATATTGCCTCGGCAGTCGTATAAGAAAATGTTTCCGGCCAGATTGAGGGAATAAAAATCACATCAATCTTTTCTTTTTGCATAATTTGCGGGAGGTCTTGCGGATTATAGCGTCCGGTTACACGCAAATTCCGCGGCGGCTGATGATATTTGCCGATAATGATTATTTTGACATCGCGGTAATTGGGCAGCACTTTGCACATCTGTCGGATGATTTTATTACCCTTTTGCGGCAGGGAAATCTCGCCCAAAACCGCAATATTTATGCCCTTATGAGGAGGAATTTCGGCTTTTTGAAGCAACTGTACCTGATGAGGAATAACTTTGATTTTGTTTTGAAGGAACGGATAAATATTGATAAACATATCTCTGATTACAGGCGCAAACACAATCATTTCATCAATGGTTTGAGAGAAAAACTCACCCCAAGACTTCCGCCACGCCGCAATATTTTCAGCTCCGGAACGCAAAATTTTATCCTCGAACGAATTGGTGCCGAGTTTGATTTGCGGCAGGCATTTTTCGCAGGTTTGAAGGTTTTTCAGACCGCAGAACCGCTGTTTTTTATCCAAAAGATTAAAACTCGGGCAGATAGCTTGAAAATCATGCCCCCGAAACGAAACTTTCGGCGCAGGCGCGGTATTTGATTTAAGCTCCTTTACCATCTCCAGCATTTCAAGACTGTTATTGTAACCGACCAGATTATTTACCGTAATTTCGCTAAAATTTGCCTTTTGCAAAACATTCTTTAATTTAGGCTTATCCTCTATCCAATAACGAGTCGTATTTTCACCATCAATAACAGTAATTAAAAATTTTTGGTAGGCGGGAAAATACTGCACACGCCAAATCTGCTGTTTTGATTTAAGATTGTTGAATTGTTTTTGCGAATAAACATCCGTACCGCCGCCCAAAGAATGATCAATCCATAAATGTTTGGGATTGACTTTTTGAGTATAAAACGCGCTTATCGGTTGCATTTTATCAGCTGTCGGCATTTTTTTGTTGGCATAAGTACCAAACGGTATTCCAAAGAATTTATAACTGACTTTGTTTACCTCTGTAACTTTTTTTAAGATAACAATACCGCCGAGTTTAATTTTTTTAATCGTCTGCCCGTTGCGGATTTTTTTACTTTTTTGTAATAGCATCATCAACCTCACTTGCGAGGTTAGATAATCACTCTAACAAAAAATACAACTATTTGCTAAAAAAAAAGGCGGAGTTTTTTTATTCCCCGCCTGATTTATGATTACGGATGATAGGTAATTGTGATATTGCCGAAGTTATGAGTTCCCGCACTCGGCGCACCGCCGGAATAAGTCAGAATATACTTAACTTTAAATTCGTTATCTGTATTTGTGGGATCTAGGTAAAAACTTCCAATCCTTAATGTGTCGTGAGTAAGCTCACTGGGCGATATGGTAAAACTATTCTCCGCAGCATATTGATCATCGGGAACGGTTGCCGTAAATAAGCCAGGATCGGCAGTGCAAACTCCTACAATATTTTCGGGATTGGTATCCTCTGCAATACACCAAGTACCACTTACACTTGTTACCGCCGGGTCGACTACTGCGGAAATAGTAATATCTCGGGTTACCGTTAAACTAACATCGTGGGCTATTGTGGCGGTAACGCTCATTGTGGCAGAGTTGGAGGCGTATGCATGGTACGAGCCAAGAGCAATTCCTGCAACGCCGAGCATTAAAATATATTTATTCATCTTAAAAACTTCCTTTTTTTATTAACGTTATAAAAGAGAAAACCACCTTTCGGGTATCAAACCCGCAAGGTGGCCGGAAGTTAACGACTGTTTAGTAGAACAGTGTGCGGTATTGGGGCTTTAGCCTTATTTCCACACCTTCCAGCCATAGCAAGCTGAAAGCAAGTTTTTTGTCTTTGTCGGACACTACTAAAGAGGTCGTTACACCCCAAAGCGAAAATCCTTCGCTTCAGTTATCAATCTATCACGTCTTTTTTCACAAATCAAGCAAAAAAGTGCAGAAAATTAAAAAAATAGCAAATACGGCATAAAGAAAAACTCCATTCTTATATTTTTATAAATCCGCTTCCAAATTATCGCATTTTTTGGCATCAATAATAACATTATGCCCGCATATCAAAGGTGGAACGTGCGGCAAAAGTCTGTTTCTGATAAAACGAATAATATTTGAATCGGTCAGCTCTTCTCTGGGAGGCCATGAATGAGAATGTTTTTTTGAAAAGACAATCCAATACCGCGGATTAAGCGGATTTCCGCCGCAACTGATGTAATCTTGCATGGTTTCTTCAATTTTACTCAATATTATATTGCGTGCTTTATCAATAAAATTTTTAATATGTTGCTCTGCTTCCAGCGGATGGCATATTTTATAAAGGTTAACTTCTTTAGTCGGGAAATCATGGTATTCATCAAACCAATCTCTTGTTTTTAATTCAATAAAGACCGTATTATCCTGTTCGTAAATAAGATCACAAACAAACCTGTAATCCTTATGAAGAATCTCTTTACAAAAATTTTCCCAATTGAAAAAGTATTTATCTTGCAGAATATAATCCCCGCAGACACCGTGTTGAGGATTTTTTATTTTACTTATTTCACATATATCGCAAAAACGGGTATTTTTATAGTTTACCATTGGTATAAAATATCATTAGGAGAGTTCAAATTATCAAATATCTTTTCTATATCATCCGAAACATTTTGAATATTGCTGTAATTTTCACCGGTAATTTTTTGTGCCAAATAATAGTTAACCGCCTCTTTTTTTATTCCTTTTTTTCGGGCAAAAAAAGCCAGTGCTTGTATCAAAGTCGGACTATGCGAAGAAAGCATTATATGATAACCGTCTTTTACCAAATCCGCTAAAATTTCGGCATAATCTATCTGCCACTGCGGGTGCAGATGATTTTCCGGTTCGTCCAATACTATCAAAGTATCTTTGTTAATAACATTGGTTTTTATCAATAAATACAAAACACCGAAACTCTTTGATCCGGAAGCAATATTGGCTATTTTTAAGCCGTAAGCATCCTTTTTTACTCTGTATTCCAAATCATCGTACTTTTCGTTATAGCCGAATTTACTCCCGCGCAAAATCTCATTTATTTTTAAGGTTATATCATTTTCTTGTGCGTTTTCCAAGGTTTTCAAGGCTTTTTGAATTTTGCTTTTTAAATCGGAAGCAAAAGCCGTCGTGGATGTATGTCCTTTTTCAAGATACATCGGAGTATCAATAAACACCGCATCGCTATATGAAATATAACGTTTATCATGCTCGAAATTTACATCGGTGATTTTATCATCGTTTATCTGTATGTCTGAAATAATACTGTTATTAAACAAATACCGCAAACGTGCCGGTTCTCTCGTAACCGAATTATTTAAATTATTCAAAAAAACACTGCCGAAATAGTGTTTGGCAATCATTTTGAATTTTTCAATATCGGTCGCACAGTATTCATACTCATTTTTCAAATGTAATATTCTTTCTTTAATCTGCGAAGGAACATCATGATTCTTGCAGTATTCCTCAAAAATCTGAAAAGCATCTTTGATGGTATCATTTTCACCATCTTCCGAAGTTGTGAGCCTAAACAGCCTGAATCTTATATCCGATATGCGCCCTATCAATTCATCGTTACTCTTATCATCAAGAGTATTTACAAATTCAAAAAACGGATTTATCAAAAGAAGAGCGATCTTTTTATTCACGAGTTTATCATACAACTCCGGAAAATTAACCTGAGATTTAATCAATGTATAAAAAATCTTGCCGATAGTAGATTTTCCGGTATCGTTATGTCCGGCGATAACCGTAAGTCCTTTGGTTTCAATAACCGCGTGTTTGATTTTTCCGAACTTTTCAATTTCAAGGCTCATATCAACACCTGCAAATATTATGGTAACAAATTCAATATATAAATATTTTTAATTTTTGCAATATTATTTTTTACCGAAGTAGTTAACCTTGGTTGCGGGATAATCGCGCATGGCTTCTTGGTTTAATTCCTCGCATTTGTCCTCAATACACTTCTGTATTTTTGCCAAAAACTCGTTTTTATCGCCCTCAAAGCGCATCGGCGGCAAAAACTCCACAATAATCTTGCCCGGAATATGCTTAAACGAACTCCTCGGCCAATACATCCCGCTGTTTAGAGCCATCGGAATAATCGGCATATCAAGATTTTGCGCCAAAAACAAAAAACCGGGCTTATATTTTTGGCTTGTTCCCGCAGGCATACGGTGTCCCTCGGGGAAAATAATAATCGGGCGTCCGTCTTTTACTTTCTTCTTCGCCTCAAAAAGCATTTTTTTCATTGAGGAAGTTCCGGCGGCTCTATCAACCGGAATAAGCCCGTATAAATGCGCCGCCCAACCGAATAAAGGAATATAGGTCAATTCTTTTTTTAATATTATTGTTGCCTTATCAATAACCGAAGTCAGAACATAAGTTTCCCATGCCGATTCGTGTTTGCAAGCATATACGGCGTTGTCATTCATATATTCAAGCCCTCTGAATTCGACATCCAGATTGCCGCAAACTCTCATCCCGCGGATTAAAGTCGGCAATATTATATGATTCCACCAATAGATATGCCACCTGCGCGGCCAAAGCCATCCGATAGTCCCGCCGAATAAAACTCCGCAGCCGATAACTCCGTATATCCAAATATTGCCGATAAGCGAACGCACAAACAACATTTCTTACTCCTTTCTGCTTGCCTTTAAATTGTTCTTCAGCCATACATAAAGCAATTTATTATACTCCCCTGCCAACAAGAAAAAGCTCTTGCGGTTTTTCCACCAATGTTTTGATACATTTTCCGAAAATACCGGATAGGGCTTAATTTCCAAATCGGGAGTGTAATGCTTAAACTCCGTTATACTGCGCGGAAGGTGATAATTGGAAGTAACAAGATAAATCGAGGATATATTATTTTGTTTAACCCATATTCCGGCTTCTTTTGCATTTTCCACCGTATTAGTGGCTTTTTTATCCAACACTACTTGGGAAGAATTTAAAATCTGCACATCTTCGCGCTCTTGCAATTCTTTTAGGGTGGTATCCTTAAAAACGCCCGAGATAAATATGTTATCGGCTTTGCCTTCATTAAGGAGTTTGAAAGCCTCTTTTAAGCGGTTGCGCCCTCCGGTTAAGACCACAATTGCATCAGCTCTTGTCTGTGCGCTTGTTGCCGTATCGGCAATACTGCAGGTAAAAAATATAAATCCCGCAAACCACGCAAAAATCATACCGGCAAGTATTATAAAAGTCTTTTTAGCCATCGTTTACATCATTCTTTCCAAGGTACGTTTGACGGTATAATACGCGGTTTGGGTTGCAACCAGCGCGGAAAACAGCGGCAAGCTTAAAATCATTGCCCACGCCTTAAAAGAAAGTCTTGCTTCGTTAATAATTCCTCCTTCAATCTGTCCTGCCAAATGGGCAATCAGGAAAATAGCAGGAATTGCCAAGACCACCCCGATAACTCCGCCGATTAGTCCCAAAACCGCTGTTCTTGCCGCATATTGCTGGGCGATATAGGTGTCTTTTGCTCCCATAAGGTGCAAAATTTCAATCACATCGCGGTGCAATCCGAGACTGGTTTGGGTTGTATAAAAAATCGCACCGGAGGTTACGCATATCACCAGCAAAAGAACCGATAGAGCAAGCATTTTAAGTCCCGCGGCAAAATTGATAAGCTTGTTGAGCCAAAGTTTATGATTATCAAGCGATGCCAAGGGGGCAATATTGGCTAATTTCTCCGCCAGGACCTTAAAATTGATTTCGGCTCCCGGTTTTAAGCGGACATCAATTAAGCGCGGCATCGGCAAATCTTCGATTTCCACATCATCGCCTAACCACGGGCGCAGAAGTTTTTGTAATTGTTCATCATTCAACGAGGTTACTTTTAGAGCCTCCGGCATAGCTTTGAGCATATTAACCGCCCGTTCTTCCTGAAGTATGGTTTCATCTTTGGCCTTTTGCTTGTCGGGATTGGAAGACGGAATAATCTGCACCGTAAGCGAGCCTAAAATACTCGAGTTCCAGTTAATAAGCATTGAGTTAATGGATAAAACCCCCGCCAAAGTTACCGCAAACAAAAACACCGAGATTGAAATCATAATTTTCAAAAACAGGTTGGAACTGTCTTTGGACAACGGCAACTCACGGTGCCGTAAACTGTTAAATTTCCACATCATCGCCGCGCTCTCCCGCTTCTATAATATGCAACCCGTGATTTTTGAGGTGAATACAGGGATACTTAAAATCCCTGATAAGATTTTCGTTGTGAGTGGCAATAACCACCGTTGTACCGAGTTTATTAAGCTCCACAAACAATTTCATCAATTTCGGGGCAATGTCATTGTCAACGTTTCCGGTCGGCTCATCGGCAAGCAAAACATCGGGACGGTTAATAACTGCTCTGGCAATCGCCACCCTTTGTTTTTCACCGCTCGAGAGCGTCGAAGTAATCGCCGAGGTGCTGCGGTCAATCTCTACCCATTTCAACAACTCGTTGACACGTTTTTTTATCTCTTTTTCGCTCATACCGCAGACCCTTAACGGCAATGCAACATTTTCAAATGCGGAAACGTGTTCCAGCAGTCGGAAATCTTGAAACACAACCCCTATCCGTCTGCGGAACATCGCCAAAGCATTGCGGTTGGTAAAATTGACATTATTGCCGAACACACTGACCCGCCCGCGGCTCGGTTTCTGCGACAAATACATCATACTCAAAAGCGAGGTCTTGCCGGCACCGCTCTTGCCGGTCAAAAAGTGAAACGAACCGCGTTCCAAAGATAAATTGATGTTGCTCAATACCTCCGGTCCCCGCCCGTAGCGGATACCGACTTTTTCCATTTCAATAACCGCTTCTTTGTCTTTACTGCCAACCATAAGCTCTCCTTTTCATAACTTACCCCATAATAAAGCGTTTTGCCGCAATAGTAAACCTTTTTTTATCCCTTCGGCATTACTTCGGGAGCCTCAATTCCCAAAAGATACAGCAACTTTTTCAACATATCGCGGATAAGACCTGCCAAAGCAATACGCGAAGAAGCAATTTGTTTGCTTTTTGCATCTTTAATCGGCGAGGCGTTATAAAAACTGCTGAACGCTTGCGCCAAATTATAGGCGTATTCGGAAATTATACTCGGTTCTTTTTCGCTTCCGCATCTCATAATAACATTGCAAAATTGCGCCGCCTTTAATGCCAAAACCCGCTCTTCGCGGTTGGTAATCATTATTTTTCCGGGCATAATTTCACTGTTTTTACGAATAATGGAATTGATACGGGCAATCGCATATTGAATATAAGGTCCGGTTTTGCCTTCAAAATTGGCAAAATCATCCAATTCAAACACATAACCCGAGGCGATATTGTTCTTTAAGTCTTGAAATTTGATTGCCGATATTGCAACCTGTTCAATCAAATGTTCCAATTCTTCTTGGCTCATAGAACATTCTTCTCCGGACTTGGGCATTGATTCGCCTACCTTTTCTTTGGAAAGTTTAATCATATCTTTTAAGTTCATAACGCCGCCGTCTCTGGTCTTAAACGGTTTGCCGTCCGCACCGTTGACCGTGCCGAAACCGATGTGGCAAAGTTTGACATCAGGTGCAATACCCAGCTTTTCAACCGCTTCAAAAACCTGTTCAAAATGAAGCGATTGCCGTTTATCGACAAAATAGATGATTTCATCGGCTTTTAAATCGTCAACTCTCATTTTAATCGTGGCAATATCCGTTGCCTGATAGGTAAAGCCGCCGTCCGATTTTTCAATAATCACCGGAGGTTTAGGTTTATTTTCCTCATCAAGGCGGATAATATACGCTCCGTCATCAAATTCCAGCAAGCCCTTTTCTTCGGCGATTTTCTTTATCTCAAAACAGGTCTTATGCGCATCCGATTCGCCCAGCCACAAATCAAAATGAACGCCCAGTTCCTGATAATTTTGTTTTACCGCATCAACCGAAATTTTGCGGATATGCCGCCATGCTTTTGTATAGGCTTCGTTTCCGTCCTGAAATTCGGCAGTAATAATCCGCGCTTTTTCCTTTGCGCTTTCATCTTCCTTGCAGCGAATATTGGCCTGTTTATAAAAAGCGGTAATTGTAGCAATATCATAGCTTTCCATCTTGTCCAAATTCCCGTCACGGGAAATTACTTCCGATAAAATCATACCGATAGGTGTACCCCAGTCGCCGAAGTGAACATCGGATATGGTTTTATGCCCGATGAAATCCTCAATGCGGCGCATAGACTCCCCGATAACGCCGGAGCGCAAATGTCCGACATGCATTTCTTTGGCAACATTAGGTCCGCCGTAATCAAGAACAATGGTTTTCTTGTTTTTAACTTCCGGGATTCCGAAACGTTCATCAGTGGTCATTTCATCCATTGCCGAGGCAATCATTTCATCTGAAAGCACAAAATTCAAAAACCCCGGACCGTCAACCGAAATTTTGGCAAAATCGGGGTCGTCTTTTAACTTTTCGGCAATCATCTCGCCCAAAACCCGCGGATTCTGCTTCTGTGATTTAGCCAAGGCCAAGGCACCGTTGCACTGAAAATCGCTCAAATCGGCGCGGTCCGACGTTTTGACAACCGCATACGCAGTGTCAAAGCCCAATTCGGCAAATACTTTTTTTAATTTTTCATTGATTCTTTCATCTAAAACATAACTCATTTAATCACCTCAAAACTATCTCACACATTGAAATTTGGCTTTAGTCGGGGTCAGTATCCGACAGGAAAATTTTTCCTCTTCGTCAAGCGAGGCTGCAGTCCCCGTATCATATTTTATACATTCGTCATCTGCCATCTTCTGCACTGTGGAAAAATCAGTTTTGAAGCCGTTATAACAGACGACCGGAGCGTCTTTTTTGGAAGCACCGACATATAATTCATTTCCGGTTTTTCCCGCCTCGCGTCTTCTATCCACAAAAGGTTCCAACTGCGAACAGGCGCAGACAAACTCGGCAAATAACAGCAGAATTAGTATTTTTACTCTTGCCAATTTTAAAATCTCCGCTAAATTAAGAACAAGTTTTTTTAATTTATATATGAAGAAGAACAAAATGCCAAGTCAAAATAAATATATTGGTGATGATAAATTTATAAAATTGCTTGAACACTATCATTGCCCTGCCCCTTTATCCCTTATTAAACTGCGTTTTGCCGGAGCAATATGCTCGCCTAACCTTGAATTACGCCCCAGTGATACCATATCTTCTCTGTGGGAGCAAGGAAAATCTCCGCGACTTCAAACCAAAGAGGAAGCGGAATTGTTTTTTAAGTTTTTTATGGGGTTGTGGGACGAGATTTTTGAAGATGTTAAAAAAAATCAAATCACATTGCCGCGTTTCGAGATTCACAACGCTTCCGACTTGATTGAAACCTGCTTTGAACGCCGCGATGAGATTGAAGAGGGCTTTTTGGAGGGCTTTTGGGGAGGTGCGCAGAATATCAAAATCCCCGCTTACATCGCCCAGATTGTCGATTCGCTTTCAGAGCTTGCCGGAGTATATGAAAAACTTTCCCGAAAGAGTATTAACGACAGTGAGCTGGAAAATTTAATCAAAACCGTTTCTCATACCGACAAGACGGTTAACCGTTCAATCGCTTTTATTGTGGAAAACTTTGCTTTGCCGCGCATGAGCGCACCGCAGGTAAACCTTAATTAAGAAAGGATAAATTTATGGATTTATATCAGGGAATTTTATCGCGCCGTTCGATTCGCAAATTTAAAAATCAAAAAATCGAACGTGAAATTTTAGAAAAAATTATTGCGGCGGCACAATATGCCCCATCGGCACACAATAAACAGCCGTGGGAATTTTTGGTGATTGAAGACAAAGAAAAACTTGCCTCGCTGCGATTGGTGCAGCGTTGGACATCTTTTGCCAAAGATGCCGCCTGTGCCGTGATTGTCTGCGGTAACCTAAACCAAACTTTTTCCCGCGATAAAGACGATGAAAAATGGGATTATGCCGATATTGACTGCGCGCTTGCCTCACAGAATCTAATGCTTGCCGCTCACAGCTTCGGAGTCGGGAGCTGTTTTTGCGGAGCCTCTCCGATGCCTTTGGTGATAAGCGGTCTGCGCGAGCATTTTAATCTTCCGGAACACATTCGCCCCTTATCCATAATAATTATGGGCTATCCCGATGAAACTCCGCCTGAACCGCAAAATCGCTTTGACGAAAATAAAATTCATTGGGAAAATTGGTAATTACTGTAGCGGAGAGGATTTTTCCCCTCCGCTGTTTTTTATTTTCATACAGGCTGGCGAAACCACGCTTTTTACTTTTTTATACAGCAGAAAAACTGCTCAATTTTAGAAAGTTTTTACTTTATAAAATAAAAACTTATTGATTTGTTAGACTTTTTATCTTATAATGCAATAATAACTTTATAAGGATTGAACCGATGAAAAAGAAAAATCGCCCATTATATTTGCAAAAACTTATAAACTTTAAGGACAAAGAGGCAATTAAAGTTATTACCGGTCTGCGCCGCTGCGGCAAATCAAGCATTCTTGAAGTATTCAGAGATTATTTGGCGGATAACGGTGTGAAAGACAAAAATATAATCTATATGAATTTTGAAACACTTGCAAACCGCAGTAAAACATATATGCAGGTTTATGATGAAATCATCAAAAAAGCAAAGCTGACCCAAGACAGAGTTTATATATTTTTAGATGAAATCCAACAGATTGAAAAATGGGAACTGACCGTCAATTCACTGCGTGTTGATATAGATTGCGATATATACATAACCGGTTCAAATGCGTATTTGTTATCTTCGCAGCTTTCAACATATTTGTCCGGTCGGTATATTGAAATAAAAATATTACCGCTGTCATTTAAGGAATTTGTGGAATTTAACAATTTTGCTCCGACAATGCAAAAAGATGAGATTTTTGCTCTTTATCTGAAATTTGGCGGTATGCCGATACTAACCGAATATGATTTCAAAAATGAAGAAATCGTTAATTCGGTACTTGAAGGCATATTTACATCCGTAATAATGGAAGATGTTATCAAACAGGCTCCTGTGCGTGATGTGGTTACGTTAGATAAAATCATCAATTTCCTGGCAGATAATATCGGCAACAGCACATCTATCAACAACATAAAAAATGTTTTACTGTCCGGACGAAATGCGGATGAACGCAAAATCACTTCGGCAACCATTGATAACTATATTAAACTTTTGGAAAATGCTTTTATATTTTATCCGGCTTTTCGTTATGACATCAAAGGCAAGGAATACTTAAAAACGCAAGGAAAGTATTATATGGTTGATTTGGGATTGAGAAATCAACGTCTAGGATTTAGAAATACGGATAGAGGATATATTCTTGAGAATGTCGTTTATTTTGAACTTTTGCGCCGCGGTTATAAGGTTTCCGTCGGAAAGACCGATGAAAAAGAAATAGATTTTATTGCCATAAAATCAGATGAAAAATTATATATTCAGGTTACCGAATCCCTTTCTAATGAATCGACAAGACAAAGAGAGTTGGCTGCATTGCGTTCGGTAAAAGACCATTTCGAAAAAATTGTTTTGACAACAGATGTGCTGTTTACAGGCACATCGGAAGACGGTATAAAAATTGTAAATTTAACGGATTGGTTATTGGAATAACACTTTTCTGATTACATTACTTTAGTATTTTTGCCGATAAAAAACAGCGGAGAGGATTTTTCCCCTCCGCTGTTTTATGGTTACGGATGATAGGTAATCGTAATATTGCCGAAGTTATGCGTTCCCGCACTCGGCGCACCGCCGGAATAAGTCATTGCATAAGTGACATCAAAGGTATTTGTTGTGTCGATATAGAACATATTGAAACTATGAACCCTTAATGTATCGTGAGTAAGCTCACGGGGCGATATGATAAAACTATTATCAGCGGCATACTCACCATCGGGAACGGTTGCTGTAAATACGCCTATACTGGCATCGCACTCATTGTCACGGGCAATGCTATCTCCTGCAGCACACCAACCTTCCCCAACACTTGTTACTGCCGGATTGACCACTGCCGAAATGGTAATATCTTCGATAACAGATAGACTCACATCGTGGGCAATTGTGGCGGTTACATTCATTGTTGCGGAGTTGGAGGCCATTGCACAATAACTGCCTATGGAAACTCCGGCAACACCAAGCATTAAAATATATTTATTCATCTTAAAAACTTCCTTCTTTAGTTTCTTATAACTTTAATAAAAGAAACCACCTCTTGGAGTATTCTCCGCGAGGTGGTTGGAAGTTGCAAACTGCTTCGTGGAACAGTGTCAGGTATTCTTTATATTTCCTGACCTTCCAACCATAGTAGCGGTTAGAAGCAATTTTGTGTCTTGATAGGACACCACGAAAGAGGTTTGCACACCTCAAAGCGGCTTTTTATCCGCTTCGAAAAAACTGTAACACAATTTTTCATCATTAGCAAGCAATTTTTTTTTAATTTTCTAAATACAAATTAAGATGTCCAAAAGTAATATTTTTACTTGAAATCAATGTGTTTTTATGTAAAAATGCCGCCTGAATTAAACTATGGGACTAAATAAAATGCTTCTGACCAAAGAAGAAAAAGAAATATTTCAGCAAGCGTTACGCCAACTCATTTATTTTGCGAGTTTATTCGTTTTCATTTTTTTGATTACGTTGTTGGTGCGCAGAATCGGCGGAAAACCATTTAACGAAAACAGCATTATTGAAAATATCCAGTTGTTTTTGTTACTTTTTTCGGGATTGAGTTTTTTATTGTTTTCCTGCGACAATAAAGACTATCGGGTTATAAGTTTTTTGCTCTCCTCATTTTGCTTTTTGGCGGCCTGCCGCGAGTTGGACAAGTCTTTTGACTTATTGATACCCGTAATCAGTTGGAAATTCGGTTTTATTTTCCCGATTGCCGCTCTTGTTTATGCGGGAAGAAATTTTGAAAAATCGTTTAGAGCCGTCTTACGATTTGCCTGCCTCCCCTCCTTTTATATGATGTGTCTGGCGGTGATGATTATCATTCCGATTGCGCAATGTATCGGACATCGCCCGCTGGTGGAAGTCGTGGTTGACCGACACTCTGTTCCGGCGGTAAAAGAGTTTTTTGAAGAGGCGTGCGAATTGGTTGGGTATTTTTTAATCTTGATGTCCTCGCTTGAGTACAGTATAAATATCAAGAAAACAACCATTGATAAAAAAGAGCATGACAAACACTGACAAACAATATCTTTGCATAGGCATTATGACCGGCAACTCCTTGGATGCCGCCGATGTGGTATTAAGCCGCTTTCAGGGGCAGAAAATTTGTGATATATGCGGAGAAAGCCTTGATTTTCCCAAAAATATTTCCGAAAGATTTTTAATATTCAAAGAAGAAATGCGCCGCCTTAACGGTGATATTCAAAGCTATTTCAACACACACGCAAAAGAGTTTTCAGCTCTTCATAACGATTATATAAACCTCGTTGCTGAAGCTGTGCAGAAAATGATAAAACAACACGGTATTGACAAACAAACTGTTGATGCTGTCGGTTTTCACGGGCAAACCTGTTATCATTTTCCGCCTTCGGTTGCGGGAGAAAATGAGGAGCCTAACACCTTACAAATCGGCAGTGCCCAGATGTTGAGCGATATTCTGCAAATGCCCGTGGTGTTTGATTTTCGTTCCGACGATATATTTTGCGGCGGCGAGGGCGCGCCGTTAGCCCCCATGCACAACCGCCACTTATCCGAAGATTTGAAAACAAGAAATATGTATCCGGCAATTTTTTGCAACGGCGGCAACACCGGAAATATCGCCGCGGTTTATGATGATAAAGTAACGGGGTTTGATTGCGGACCGTTTAATCATTTTATTGATACTTTAACCAGAACGGAAAAAAACACCCCTTGCGATTTAGACGGCGTTTTCGGCAAACAAGGCAGAATACATTATGAATTATTGGATGACTTGTTTGACGGCTCGGTTTTAACTTCGCAAAATAAAAATTTTCTTGAAACACTGCCTCCCAAGTCCGGCGATCCGGCGTGGTATAAAATGCCGGAGAGCCTAAAAGCCTCATCATCCGTTTCTTTTTATGACCGTGTGCGGACATTAGAGTTTTTTTCCGCTTATATTATGGTTTATGCCCTAAAATTCTTACCGATTGCCACACCGGATTATTTTTTGGTGTTCGGAGGAGGATGGAAAAATCCGCTTATATTAAACGATTTCAGGGAATTGCTTACGGGAAGGGCAAAAGTATTGCCGCGGCATCAGGAGATTTTTGCCAAGCTTGCCAATAAAAAAGCCCAAGTTTTATTTTCCGATGACATCGGATACAGCGGAAAATATATGGAGGCGCGCATTTTTGCCGATATGGCAAAATGCTTTTTAACCAAAGAGCCTTTTTCAACCCCTGAAATCACCGGTTGCAAAACTCCGACCGTAGGCGGAATTATCACCTATCCGGGAGCCGGCAATCAGCAATTATGGTCACGCGCCGCCAAGGGATGGAGCAAGAAAAAGGAACGCTCTTAAAAAAGCGTTCCTTTACGGTGAATATTCGTGATATTCTAACTACGGAACATACGTTATTGTAACACTGCCGAAGTCGTAATCAGTAGAGGCTTTCGGCGAAGCAGTGTAAGACAATTTTCCGTCAACATAGTACGTTGTAGTTCCGGAAGCAGTGGCACCTGCCACTACGGCAAAGTTGCCTACGGTAACATGGCTGTCAACATCGCCTGTCAAGGTTGCCGGAGTGATGGTGAATTTACTTACGCTGTATCCGCTCGGAGTGGTCGCCGAGAACACACCGCGGGTAGAAGAAGATTGCGCCAACAAAACGCCTGTGCCGTCAGCAGTAGGCGTTGCACCGGTTTGGTACCAACCGGTAGTTTTGCTCGGATCAACCGTCAAAGCAAATGACATATTGGTTGATACACTCAAGTTGACATCGTGAGCAATTGTGGCACTCACGGTCATCGTATCCGAATTGCCTGCGCGGACGGCATAAGCTGCCAATGACAGTGCGGCAACGCCAAGCATTAAAATATATTTATTCATTTTAACTTCCTTTTATAATCTGTTATATATAAACGATTAAAACCACCTTGATGAGAGGTGGCTGGAAGCACAAAAACTATAATTCTAATAGCGCAGTATATTCGCCGTAAAGGTTTATTTAACTGCCTTCCAGCCATAGCCGGAATCTTTTTACGTCTGCAACAGACGAGAATTAGAGGTTTTGTGTCCTCAAAGCAGTAATCATCCGCTTCGAGTCCATAGTATCTGATTTTTTTAAATATGCAAGCAAAATTTTTTATTTTTAAAACATTTTTTGGTATTGGTCGCGGATATTATGCACGGCTCTGACAACCTCGCTGTCTTGCAAAAGTTTTTCGGCATTTTTTATAACCGGATGGGACAACAAATACCTAACCCCGAGAGCGGGGATTTTCTGCGGAAGAAAACGGCGGCAAAAAGCGCACACCGCAGCACTTTTATCCGATGTATCATAGCCGATTTCTTTAAGCATATCACAAATATCATCAGGAAAAGATTTTATATCCCCATACCACAAACCAAGTCCGTTTGTCGCCAATATCTCCCACGGAAAAGCTCTTCCTGGATCTGGTTTTCTTGACGGGGCAATATCAGAATGTCCGACTATCATTTGCGGCAATATGTTATGCCGCAAAACAATATCACGGCAAAGTCCTATCAATGATTTAATCTGTTCTTTCTTAAAGGCACTCTGCCCCAGCGTTTTATGGCAAACCTCAATACCTATGGAACGTGAGTTCAAATCATCTCGTCCCCGCCAAGAACTCACCCCCGCGTGCCATGCCCGATATTTTTCATCCACACATTGAAATATCCGACCATCAAAATCAATCACATAGTGCGCACTTAATTGCAATTCATCAAGTCTTGCTATTCCCTCTTCGGCACCATGCGCCATGGAGTGAAGGACAAGCATTTCGATTTTTTGCCTGCGCTCGTTGAAATGCTCAAGTAAAGCTTTTTTATAAACTGATGGTTGAGAGTTCAATGCCGAAATCTCCATGCTGTGCAATTTCGTTTTTATGAACAGCGCGCCGATAGCTGAAGTAATGTTCTTCATCGCTATATGTATCTATTGAGGAAAGAGAGATATTTTCCACTCCCTTTAATTCAAGGCGGTGTTTCACATACGCTTGCAAATCGCATAAATAACGCCCCTCGTCAAGAGGTGAAAAAAAGACCTCATTTTCCGGTGATTGCGCCAAAAACAAATCCCGCATATCATCTCTTACCTCAAAATTTTGTTTTTGCAGGCAAGGTCCCGCCGCCGCGGCAATATTTTTAAGCTCCGCGCCGCGCTCGAGCATTAAATCAAGAGTGCTTTCCAAAATCCCGTTTAAGGCTCCTCTCCAACCGGCATGAGCCGCCCCGATAACACCGTTTTTATAATCGGCAAACAGCACCGGAACACAATCGGCGGTTGTAATTCCCAAAATCAAGCCTTTTTTATCGGTAACCACCCCGTCCGCCGTGATTTCATACTGCGATGGTTTATCAACATAGACAGCCAAAGCACCGTGAGATTGAATAAGGCGGACAATCCTGTTTCCGGGCATTCCGTAATAGGCGGCGGCAATGTCTAAATTGCGCTTGATATTATAAGGATTATCCCGACTTTTAATATTAAAATTAAGGCTTTCATAGGGAGGTTTGGAAAATCCGCCCTTTCTTCCGAAAAAGGCGTGTTTGACGGCTTCCAAATTGGGGGCGTTGTAAATATTGGGCATTATTCTATCACCTCAAAAACGGTTTTTCCTATCATCGGTGCAATATCCCCGATTTTTATATCGGCAAGAAGTGCCGCTTTGGCTTTTTCATAATCATCTTCCGTGCGAGCGTGGACAAAAGCGAGCGGGGTTGAAGCATCAACATAATCGCCGATTTGGCAAAAGCTCGAATATCCGGTTGCGTGATCAATTGATTGTTCCGGCGATGTTCTGCCGCCTTTCAACTCAATTATGCTTAAACCCAAAGCTCTCGTATCCATCGCTTTGACATAGCCTTCACGCTCGGCAAAAACCGGAAGTTTTAATTCCGAACAGGGAAGATAATCCCGTGCTTTTTCAACAAAATCAGCAGGACCTCCCAGTTTTGCGACCATTTTGGCGAACTTTTCCAAAGCCGCACCGGAATCAATGCTTTTTTGTACGGCAATTTGGGCGGCTTTCAAATCAGAAAATATTTTAGCTTGAACCAAGAGATGAGATGCCAACGATTTGGTTATCGCATGAAGACGCGGATTGACATTGACATTTTGCAGGTACTCAATCGTTTCCATCACCTCCAAGGCGTTGCCGGCGGTATATCCCAAGACCTGATTCATATCGGTTAGCAAGGCTTTTGTATTGGTGCCTGCGGCATTGGCGACATTAACAATGGAGCGGGCAAGCGTTCTTGCATCCTCAATGCTTCCCATAAACGCCCCGTTGCCGCATTTCAAGTCCATAATCAGATAATCAAGCCCCGCCGCCAATTTTTTGGAAAGAATTGAAGCGGTAATCAAAGGGATGGACTCAACCGTTGCCGATACATCACGAACGGCATAAATCTTCTTATCGGCGGGAGCAAGATTTCCCGTTTGCCCGATAATCGCACAGCCGACTTCTTTGACGGTTTCCTTAAAAATCTCATTGCCGGGGCAGGTCTGATAATTTGGGATTGATTCCAATTTATCAAGTGTGCCTCCGGTGTGTCCCAAACCGCGTCCCGAAATCATCGGCACATACAATCCGCAAGCCGCCAAAATCGGGGCGAGCATAAGGCTTACTTTATCACCTACCCCGCCGCTTGAGTGCTTATCGGCAACCGGAGCATCCAAATCCCAATGCAAAACATCTCCCGAATCCCGCATATTAAGTGTTAGGGCGGTTGTTTCGGCTTTGCTTAACCCGTTTAAATAAATCGCCATGGTCATCGCGCCGATTTGACAATCGGCTATGCTTCCTTCGGTAACTCCGTTAATGAAGGTCTTGATTTCATCAAAACTCAATTCCTGTTTATCGCGTTTTTTTCTGATTAACTCTTGAGGCAGCATTTTTTAATATCCTTGTTGAATTACTTTGATTAAATCATCGAGAAGCGAACTGGCACCGATACGAAACTTTTCTTTTCCCATCCACTCATCGCCCATTATACTCTGCGCCAAAATAAAATATTTCCGCGCGTCTTCAAAAGTTTTAATTCCGCCGCTTGCCTTAAACCCGACATTCCGCGGAGTATCGCGGATAACCTCCAAAATAGCGTTGGCAGCCTCCGGAGTTGCCGATATTTCGCTTTTTCCGGTTGAGGTTTTAAGAAAATTTATATTATATTCCAAGCACAACCGGCAAGCCGCTTGCAACTCGGTAATATACGGAAAAGCCCCGCTTTCAAGAATGATTTTATTCTTTTTGGCAACTGTGGCTTGTGTTACGACATCTAAAAAACGGCGGCAATTATCAAGGTTTCCGGATAAAAAATCATTATAGGGAAAAACCGCATCAATCTCATCGGCTCCGTCGTTTACGGCGGTTAATATCTCCTCGCGCATTTGCTCAAAATCCCCCTCCCCTTTGGGAAAATTGACCACGGTTGCTATTTTGACATCGCTTTCTTTTAACATTTCATGCGCCGCCTTAACAAAACGCGGATAGACACACACAGCGGCAGTATGTCCGTATTTTCCGAGTGCTTTTTTGCAGAGTTTTTGAATTGTTTCTCCGGTATCATTTTTGTTTAAGCTCGTCAAATCAAGATATGATATTAAGAGCTTTGCCATTTCAAAATCACGCATTTTCATCCTCCAGATAAACTTTAAGTAAACAAGAAAGAGTTTGCGAAGCTTTTTTGGCAAGATTTAAGGTCTCACTGTGGGTAAGTTTGAAATCCTGCATTCCTGCGCCGAAATTGGTAATCACCGAAAACGCCGCGGTTTTTATCCCGCAGTGAACAGCGGAAATGGTTTCCAAAACGGTTGACATCCCTACAGCATCCGCCCCCCATTTTTGAAACATTCTTATTTCCGCCGGAGTTTCAAAATTAGGTCCCGTTACCATTAAATAAACTCCTTCACCAAGGCGGATATTCAAGCTCTCGGCAATTCTTTTGAATGATTGGCGCAAATCATAATCATAAGCATTGCTCATATCGGGAAAACGAGGACCGATATTTTCATCATTGGCACCGATTAAGGGGTTTTGCGCCGAAAAATTGATATGATCTTTAATCATCATAATCTCACCCGGAGCAAAATCACGGTTAAGCGAACCGGCGGCATTGGTCAAAATCAGCTTTTCAATCCCGATTCGCTTTAAGGAACGCACCACTTCCGCGATTGTTTGAGGGGTATGCCCCTCGTAGAGATGAAAACGCCCTTTTAAAAACAATACATCCCGATTCTTGATTTTTCCCGCAACCATCTGTCCGCTGTGTCCGGCAACGCTTGTATGCGGAAAGCCCTCAATATCGGCGTAATTGATAACAACTTTTTCTTCTGCAATATCCGCAACCTCACCCAAACCGGAACCCAACACGACCGCGGTTTTAGGCGATATTTTTCCAAGTAAGTCTTTGATTTGATTTGTATTTATACTCATTCCAATTCCTCAAAAGCACACGGCAGCAAGTCCATTATACGGTAAAAATCAAAATTTCCGTTAACATCGGCGGAAATTATCACCGTTTTTTCGTCAGCAAATTCTTTAATTCTTTGCCGGCAGGCTCCGCAAGGCATAATTTTGGCTTTTTTCTCGGCAACAATCAGAATTTCTCTGATTTTTTTCTCTCCATCGGCAACCATGGCGGCTATAGCTCCGGATTCGGCGCAAGTCCCGCAGGGATAAGAAACATTTTCGACATTGCAGCCTTGATAAATTTTACCGTTTTGTGCGCGGATTGCCGCTCCGACTTTGAATTGAGAATAAGGTGCATAGGCATTTGCAAGGGCATTTTCGGCACTTTTTAATAGTTCTTGGTATTTTTTCATCATATTTCACTTGACCTTAAGCTTTTTATTTACCAATATATATGATAATATGTTTTTGGCAAAGATTATTTTTTAATTGCGCATTTAAGATTGATTGACAAAGGATAAACCATGTTTAAGAAACTGTTTTTGGGGTGTTTGGTTCTGCTCGTTTTTGCTCTTGTCGGAGCTACCGTTTATTTCAATATGATTGATTGGAACGAACACAAGTCATTGATTGCCAAGCAATTTTCCGATGCCACCGGCAAAGAAGTATCGTTTAACGGCACGGTCAGCTTTAATATTTTCCCCACTCCGTCGCTTGAGGCATCGGATATTGAGGTCTATAACGCAGGAGAAAACGGCGCAAAGGTTAATCTTGCCAATATCCAAAAAATGGTTGCAACCCTCTCAATCCGCTCGCTCATGCAGGGACGGCTGAATGTTGAAACCATGACGGTCATCAATCCGGAAATCTATATTGAAGCATACAGCGACGGGCGTTTGAATTGGCAATCAAACACCGGTACGGCGCAGGATTTTTCCATCAATAATATTGAAATGTCCTTTGGCAGCGTTACCCTTGAAAATGCCAAAGTTCACTTGATAAACAAACTTTACGGCGTTAACACACTGATTGAAAATATCAATGCCGAGGTCATCTCCGAGAGTTTATTCGGACCTTACAGAATCGAAGGCAGTTATGTCAAAGACGGCACACCGGGCGGATTTGCGCTTGATTTCGGGCAGTTTTCGGAGAGTTTTGCCACTTCCGTAAGTGCGGTAATCAACCATTTGCAATCGGAAAGCTATGTACGTTTTGACGGCACGGTTTTATTGAAAAACGATGCCGTTAACGGCACCATCACCGTTGAATCGAAAAATCCGGTCAACTTTATCAATTCCATGTTTAAGGGTATGAAAATATCCGAAGATTACGAATATCCTTTGGCAATGTCTTTGGCGATAAAAAGCGATAAAAGCCAAATTGTTTTATCCAACATGGTCATAAAATACGCCGGTTCCGCCGGTGCCGGCAACATCTTCATCCCGCGCCGCGAAAGCAAAATCGGGGAAAGCGGAATGGAACGCCGCCGCATTGATGTTGATTTTAACATGGCGGAACTAAACCTTGATGTACCTTTAACCCTTTTGCAGGAATTTTTGCATAAATACGACGGCGGTGAATATGTTCCCGATTCGTCTTTTGATGTCGTTGCCGATTTGAAAGCGGTAAAAACGATGTATAATGAGCAGGTTATCCGAGATTTGAGTATAAGCGTTGATTTTATGGATAACGCGATTACCCTTCAGAATTGCTCGGCGCAGCTCCCGTTTGACGGCACATTCAAGGCCAAAGGCGAGGTTTACGGAGTGGAAAAAGTTTTGACTTATAATTTTGATGTCGATGCGGCAACTACCAATTTTGCCCGCGTTGTACAATGGTTGGGTTACGACTTGAAACCGCTTAACGCCGGCACTTATAAACGCGCCTCGGCAAAATTCACTTTCTCCGGAACACCCCAAACCTTAAAACTTGCTCCGTTTGTCTTTAATATTGATAAAACCGGAATTAACGGCAAGCTGGCATTGGTCAGAGGGGCGCAGAACAAATATTTTGCGATTATTGAAGCCGATAACATCAATTTTGATAACTATATAGCCGAGGAAAATCCCGAAGCCGGATTTAAGGATAAAATTATCGCTCATTTCAAGAACCTAAAAGACTTAAATGCCGTTGATTTACAATTCCGCCTCAATTTGGGCTCCGGCATAAAATCCAAAATTCCGTTTGAAAAATTGGCTTTTGAAGGCTCGCTTAAAGACGGAATTATGAAAATTACCGATTTGTCAATCGGTGATGTTGCCACTTCGCAGATTGCTCTGAAAGGTGAAGTTTCCGGTTTTGGCAACGAACCTGCTTTAAAAAATGTCAAGTATGGCATTGATGTTAAAGACAGCAGTGCCTTCGCAGAAAAAATGGGCATAGATGCCGAGCCTTTCAATCTTAACAATCTGGTGCAGTTTTCCTCCAACGGTGTTATCACCGGAGGATTCAACCGCTTTGCCATCAAAAACAATTCAAAACTGGGCAATATTGAAGCATCATACAGCGGCGAGGTTGCCGACAACAACGGCTTTTATAATCTCAACGGCAAAGCCGGGCTGAAAAATAACGATTTTGTGCGTATGCTCAACGATATGAACATTCGCTATAATCCCGAATATCCTTTGGGACTTATTCGCTTAAATGCCGATATTAAAGGCTCCGTACACGCCTTTTTGCTGAAAAAAATGGATTTGAACATCGGTTCCAATCATTTCGTCGGCGATGTTTTATATTCCGACCAAAACGGACGTAATTTAATTAAAGCGGATTTGTCAATCAATAAGTTCGAGTTTGAACGCTTTTTCTATAATACCAACACCCGCACCGAACCGAGCAATTTCCGCTCCAAATCGGAAAGAGTTCCTTTCTTGGCACGGCCGATTTTGAGTAAAGCCAAAATCAATTATGATTGGAGCAAGGATCTTGATATTGAAGCCAAAATCAAAACCGATGCTCTATCGCTTCACAATTACGGCTTTACCAATGCCCGCTGGGTTATGAGCCTAAACAAACAGCTCCTGAAAGTTATGAACTTTTCCGCCGATAAAGATGACGGCATAATTGATGCAAACTGGGAGTTGAATATTGCTCAAAATGCCAAATTAAAAGGCACTGCCAAGCTCCAAAACTTTAAGGTCAACAAAGATTCTTGGAGCGGTTTGATTTACGGTCTGCAATCGGGCGTATTAAACACCGAAATTACTTTCGACACTTCTCTTGAAACGATTGATGATATGTTTACATCATTTTCCGGCAAAGGCAATTTCAAGATTGACAAGCCGGTTGTAAAAGGCATTAACTTGAGCGTAATTGAGGCCGATTTGGAAAACCGCACCATTGCCGAAGGCTTAAAATCCATAGTGCAGGAGAATTTAAGCGGCGGTTCGACAGCTTTCAACCGTTTAAGCGGTGATTTCAGTGTTGATAACGGGCAGTATGTAATCAACAACACGCTTTTAGACGGCGACACCTATATGCTTGAAGCCAACGCAAACGGCAATTTCGGAGCATGGAGCATAAATTCTTCTTTCCATACCGCATTCAAAAATATTGAAAATGTCGGCGAGTTTGATTTCAGCCTTGACGGAACTTTGAACGCCCCCACGCTTGAAACCGATATTGAGCCGATTGCCGCATACTACCTCGAGCAACAGCAAAAAATCGCCGCGGAATTGCAAGCGGCAAATGATGCTCGTATTCAAAAATACCGTGCTTTGATGGAAGAACAGCAGGAACGCGCTCATCTGTTAAAAGACGATCTGCAGGACAATGTTATGCAGGAGTTCAAGCTCAAGAGCGATCTTTGCGATGACGAGGCAATTCTCAAAAAATATTCCGCGGTCAACAACCGGATTATCAAAAGCAACTCCCTTTTAAACGATGTTTTTGCCAAAAAAGATATGATGGACATTACCGATGATATAATTGCGGAGTTAAAAGCGCAAAACGATGATGTATCGCAACGTTTGAAAGATATAAGAAAAGACATTGCCAAGATTCACGCCGAAGATGTCAGACTTCGCTTGGAAAACGCTTATAAAAGCATTGCCGCCCTTGCCGATAAGCCCCAGCAGATATATTCACGAATGCTGGAAGAAAACGGCAAATTCGGTGAACGTTTGGCAGCAATTAACACCCAGTATTCTTCGGAAAAGGATGTTTATGCACGAAACCTCAAGGATAAAATCGAACGCTTAACCAATGAAGTTGACGGCGCAATCCGGCAGGCTGTGCGTGATCACGGCGTTACGGAAGAAGTTGACGATGTGGAAATTTTGGAAAATTACACCGCCGACTTTATTAAAATTCATACCGGCGCAGTTGAACGTTTGGATGCCGCGGAAGCCGCTCTTGAGGAATATGTCCGGCACGTCGGAAAGCAGGTTGAAACTTCTGAAGAAGCCTATCAGCAATGGCTCCACGATGAAGCCATCCGCCAGAAATTGGATGAAAACACCGGCTCCATTACGACCGATAACGGCAAAACCGTTAAGGTTGAACGCAACCTTGATGAAATAAGGCGTTCGGAAGCAATTATCCGCAAACAAGGCGATCGTGTGCTTGATTTCGGGAAAAAAGCCAAAACTTCATCGCAGGAAGGCTTGGTTGTCAAAGTTAAAGACAATGAAGTAATCGAAAGCGGTGGAAGAATCTTGAAATAGATTGTCGAAACGATTTTTAGGTGTTATATTGGGTCTATCAAAAAGTTTAATTATTTTTGGAGATTTTACCGATGTATAGAAAACCTGAAGTATGTATCCTGCCGGTGGCGGGATTATCTACGCGTAACCTGCCGGCAACCAAAGTCCTGCACAAAGGTTTTTTGACCTTAAACAACCTGCCTATTATCCAATATGCGGTTGATGCCTGCAAAGAAATCGGCATTAAAGAAATCGTGTTTGTCTATAGCGATCAATCCTGCCGTCATTTGTTTGAAAGCTATTACAAAGAAAATCCGTGGCTGGAAAACCATTTGCGGGAAAAAGGCAAAACGGAGCTTTTGGAGGTTGTCAAAAATATAATCCCCTCCGGAATGAAATTCAGTTTTGCCGAACAGAAAGAGCCGAAAGGAAACGGACACGCAGTTTTGATGGCTAAAGAATTTGTCGGTACCAGAGATTTTGTCGTAATGTGGCCGGATGATGTTTATATCAACACCCGCGGCGGCGATGGAATTTTGAAACAGCTTCTTGATGTTTACGAACAAGAAGGCGGCATGGTGGAAAATATTATGGAATTTCCCCGTGAAGAGGTTATTCGTTACGGCGTTTTAATCGGGGCGGTGCGCGATGGCAGAATTGTTCGCGCTAAAGGTAAGATTGAAAAACCGCCGCTTGATAAAGTTCCCTCCAATTACGCCAGTATGGGACCTTATATCCTGCCCAATGAGATTATGGATATTTTGCCGGAAGTTGAAAAAGGCACCAACGGTGAAATTAACTTGGCAGACGCGGCAGGCTTGGCCGCCCAGCGCGGGATGAAATTGACCGGTGTCTTGTGCGATGTAACTCGTTTTGATTGCGGAACTAATGCCGACTTGGCAAAATCCAATCTCAAACTCTCGTTAATGCGCAACCCTGAACTTCGCGCCTATTGTAAAGATTTGCTGGATACAATGCTGGTCTAGTTTTTTTAAGGCGGGGCATATACCCCGCCTTTTTGCGCACATCTATTATCAGCTTGGGGTATATGAGATAGTTAAAGTTCCTGAATGCGGACCTGGAGTGACTTGAGATACATCTTTTATTGCACAATCAAAAGGGTTTACCGTAAAGCTATTCTCTGTACCGATGTATTTAATACTAAAGTCACAATAATTGCTGCCATCGTTTCCGCCAAAAAAATTATCTATTCCCTCTTCATTATTCCCGGTGACACTCAAGCCACCACAAGAAGACACTGATGAGCTGCAATCTTCAGGATTGGGAATATTGGCAGTAAAAGTACCGACTGTAGCATTAGGTGCGGAAACAATTGCATCTTCCTGTAGAAGATCAATAATCCCGGAGGGATCATATGCCCAATATGTATCGCTTCCCGTATAAGCCGGATTTATAGTAATGGTGCCAAGACTTATATCGCCGGTTTTGGTTAGGCTCACATCATGGGCGATTGTTGCCGTAACGGTCATTGTTGCCGAGTTGTCGGCGTAAGCGCAGTAAGAACCAAGTGCGACACCGGCAACGCCCAGCATTAAAATATATTTGTTCATATTCAAACTTCCTTTTTTATAACTTTAATAAAAGAAATCACCTCGACAAGCAGACGAGGTGATTGGAAGTTTGTGACTGTTATACGGAACAGTGTGTGGTATTTGGATTATACCTTATTTCCACACCTTCCAACCATAATCAGGCTAGAAGCAATTTTATGTCTTGATAGGACACCGTATAAGAGATCACAACACCTCAAAGTGACTTTTCATTCACTCTAAAATTAACCTACCATAAAAAATCATCAATGTAAAGCAAAAT